>NZ_KI421513.1:363216-690716 GCF_000473325.1 Leisingera caerulea DSM 24564 | reverse complement strand
AAGACCACAGCCGCCACGTTGACCAGAACGGTCAGCCACAGGCTGTCGCCAACTATATCGGCCACCGGGCTGTCGAACTCGAAAGACCAGCCGAAGTTGCCCTGGATCATGCCGGAAAACCCGTGCGGGCCGGGCATGAAGCCCATCCAGATCATGTATTGCTGCCACAGGGGCTTATCGAGCGCGTATTCCTTGCGTAGGAACTCCGCCTTGGCAACGCCCGCGGACTGGCCAGTGGCCTGCAATTCCGCAATCTGGTTCGACAGATAGTCGCCTGGCGGCAGGTTGATGATGGCAAAGATCAGCACCGACACCACCAGCAGAGTAAGCAGCATGGTGCCAAAGCGGTATATGGCGTATCGCAGAATTTCCATCAGCCTTCGCCATCCTCGAAGAAAAACTCATCCGGGTGGTAGACGCCGAAATGCGCCCCCGGATCCCAGGCCCAAACCGCCTTTTCCGGCACGTTGCGCAGGCGGTTGCTGACCACGACGGGCTGGGGGGCAGCGGCCACCACGCCGATGGCATAGACCTGGTCCGCGTGAATTTTCAGCATCTCGCGCCAGGCCGCGGCCCGGTCTTCATGGGTGGCGGCCATGTTCCAGTCCTGCAGCAGTGCCATCAGCCGCTGGGCAGGGGCCATGTCCGGCGGCTCGCCGGCGTTGCCGCCGGTCTGATAGTACTGGCCCCACTTCGGCCACGACAGGAACACCTGATCGGTTGGCGCCAGATAGGCCGGCGAGGTATAGGCTTGCGGCAGACCGTTGTCCCAGCCGAACCAGGCAGAGGACATGGTGGTGCCGGAAAACACCCGGTTGCGCAGAATGTCGCGGTCCAGCGGCCGCATCACCAGTTTCACTCCGACATCGCGCCAGTCGTCCGAGATGATCTGCAGCGCGTTTTCCACCTCCTGCCGCTCGCCCGCGGTTTCCACCACCAGCTCCATCCGGCGCCCATCGGGCAGATAGCGGATACCGTAGCCGTCTTTTTCGGTCAGGCCGGCCTCGTCCAGCAGCTGGCCAGCCAGCTCCGGGTCGAAGTCCGCCCAGGCCTCGCGCAGCGCGGGGTCGAAGAATTCGCTCTGCTCCAGCACTGTCATAGCGCCGGGCTTGGCCAGATTGAAATAGAGCGCCCGGTTGATGGCGCGCCGGTTGATGGCCAGTGACAGGGCCCGGCGCACCCGGACGTCGCGCAGGATTTCGCGCCAGACCGGGTCATTCACGTTGAGGTTCGGGTAGATCGCAATCTGAGAGGCGGCCCCGGAGGCCCACAGATAGGTCTTGTAGTTCCTGCCGTCCTTCTCCCCCTTGCGCAGGATCGGAATGTCGCGGAAGCCAAGGCCGCGGGCCTGCAAGTCTGCCTCGCCCGCGTTCGACTTGGCCGCCACAAGCCCGGCGGTGACGATTTCCATTTCCACCGTGTCGATATAGGGCAGCTGCACGCCGCGGCTGTCGATGCGGTGGTAATAAGGATTGCGCACGAACTGGTGGCGGATCTTCTTGCCGGGCGACGCGTTGATCCAGGGCTGCAGGGTCGGAAGCTCGTGGTTGTCGAACTTGTACATGTTGTCGTATTTGTTGTGCAGCGCCGCCCAGCTTTTGACGCGGGCGTAATCGACTTCTTCCGCCAGAACCTCCGGATCGGCATAGTCCGCGTGAAACTGCTTCAGGTACTTCGCCGGCCGGTAGATGAAGGGCGGACGGGCCTGGGCCAGCAGATGCATGAAGCCCGGATTGGGCGCGTCCCACTCGTAGACGACAGTGGTCTCGTCGGGAAAACTCACCCGCGGCAGCTTGCCCAGCACCCGCATGAAGTCGGGCGGCCCGGCCGGGCTCAGCAATTCGTTGTTGGCAACGTCCTCCCACCAGTACCGGAAATCGGCCGAGGTGAAGGGATCGCCGCTGGACCAGCGGTGGCCGGGCCGCAGTTTCAGAGTAAAACGGCGGTTGCCCTCATTCTCAAAGCTCAGCAGAATATCCGGCTGCAGCTGGTAGTTCTCGTCATATCCGGCCAGCCGGGCGTAGCCGTAGACCACCATCTGGCGGATGTCCTTGGAGCGGGTGACCATGGTGTTGAGAGTGCCGCCCTGAACGCCGAATTCACGTCCCTTGGCCGCCAGATCCACCACCAGCGGCACCTCTGGGATGCGTTTGGCGGCAGGCGGCATGTAACCGGCTTTGACCTCGGAGCGCCAGAAGGCGCTCTCCTGCACCTCGGGGCCGGCCTGTGCGGTAAGCGGTGCCAGGCAGAGCGCAGCGGCAAGGAGGGGCTTCAAAGCATCAAACATGGCAGCGTACCTTGTGGCCGTGTTCCAGGTGGAGCATGTTCACCAGCGGCGGCGCTTCGGCGCCGTCAAAGCGGAACTCCTCCGGCCAGCATTCCGGTGCACCGGCGCCCTGGGCAACCAGTTTCAAGTTGATGGGCCGATCGACATCCGGCTCCGGCTGGGCAGCGATCAGCGCTTTGGTGTAGGGGTGCTGGGGATTGTAAAACAGCGTTTCCGGCGGCGCCTGCTCGACGATCAGCCCGCGCCGCATCACCGCCACTTCATCGGCAATCCGGGCAACCACTGCGAGATCGTGGCTGATGAACAGATACGACAGTTTCTGCTGGTCGCGTATCTCTTCCAGCAGCCGCAGGATCTGCTCCTGCACCGAAACATCCAGTGCTGAGGTCGGCTCGTCGCAGACGATCAGCGCCGGGTCCAGCATCAGCGCGCGGGCGATGGACAGGCGCTGGCGCTGGCCGCCGGAAAAAGCGTGCGGGTAGCGCTTGAGCATGTCGGGCGACAACCCGACCAGCCGCAGCATATCGGCCGCCTTGTCACGGCGGTCGGCGCGGCTGCCGATGCGGTGGATGTCCAACGGCTCCACCAGCGTGTCCTGAATGCGCATCCTGGGTGACAGCGAGGAGTAGGGGTCCTGGAACACCATCTGTGCCTGGCGCTGAAAGGCGGTGCGTGCAGTGCGGTCCATGTCATGGACCGCAACCGCCGGCTCCCCGGGCGCCGGCCGGAACAGCACCTCGCCGCCGGGATCGGGCAGTTCTGCCCCCAGCGCGATCCGGGCCGCAGTGGTCTTGCCGGAGCCGCTCTCGCCGACGATCGCAAGTGTCTCTCCGCGGCTCATCCGCAGGTCGATCTCGCGGCAGGCGTGGATCAGGGTTGGCGCCTGCCAGCCCTTGCCGGCCCTGAGCGTGTAGGTCTTGGAGACCGATGTCATTTCCAAGATCAGGTCCTCGCGGGAGGGCGGGATGGCAACCACCGCCTCATCCGGGATTTCCGGCGCAGCCTTGAACAGCGCCTGGGTGTAGGGATGGGCCGGCGCACGCAGCATCGGCTCAGCCCCGCCGGATTCCATCACCCGGCCTTTGTGCATCACCACCACCTGTTCTGCCATGTTTGCGACGACGCCCAGATCATGGGTCACCAGGATCATCGCCATGCCGGTTTCGCGCTGCAGATCCTTCATCAGCCCCAGCACCTGCGCCTGGGTGGTCACATCCAGCGCCGTGGTCGGCTCATCGGCGATCAGCAGCTGAGGCTTGGCCACCATCGCCATGGCGATCATCGCCCGCTGCCGCATCCCCCCGGACAATTCAAAGGGGTAAGAGCGGTAGGTTTGTTCGGGCTCCGGGAAACCGACCCGTTCAAAGCACTCCAATACCAGTTTGCGGGCTTCGCGCTCGCTCTTTCGGCCATGCAGCCACAGCACCTCGGACACCTGGTTGCCGATCCGGTGCAAAGGGGACAAGGAACGCATCGGCTCCTGAAAGATCATCGACACGATGTTGCCGCGCACGTCGCGCATGCGGCGTTCTTCCAGCGTGGCCAGATCCAGCTGGCCCTTGCCCGTGTCCAGCAGGATGCGCCCTGAGCGCAGCTGCGCCACCTTCGGCAGGATGCGCAGAACCGCGCGGCAGGAGACTGTTTTGCCGGACCCGCTTTCCCCGACCAGGGCTAGTGTTTCGCCCGGCCGGACGGCAAAGCTCACGTCTTTCACGACGGAGTCGTCCTTGTTGAATCCTATGCTGAGGTTTTCGACGGACAGCAGCGGGCGCATTCAGATGTGTCCGCCCGGCTGATTCAAGGCGTGCATGAGATCGTGTGTTCCCCTGTTTTTTTGCCTCACCTTCGCGCGCCGGGCCCCGGTTAGTCAAACCCCATTTGGCCAGTGGCCCGCGGTGAAAGGGAAATTTAACCGGCATTTGCGTAGTGCAGCACGGCGCTGCGGCGGGTGGTCTGGAGCGAAACAGACCTGCCGCGCAGGGCCTGTGGCCTTCAGGCCACTCGGCTTTTACCGCTGTTGCCGGCCTGCGGAACTGCGATGTTGGCGCCCGCAGTCCCCCCGGAATAAGATGACCGTAAATGCGAAGGATCCGAAGGGACGCACATGGCGCAGAAACCTGTTCTCCACCGCGACGATCCGGAGGCTGAGCCGCTGGTCGGCAATATCAAAGTCACCCGCAATGACTGGCTGAATGTAGCGATGGATGTGCTGATCTCTGACGGGGTGGAGCAGGTGAAGGTGCTGGCGCTGGCGGAGCGGATGCAGGTCTCGCGCTCGTCCTTCTACTGGTATTTCAAGTCGCGCCAGGATCTGCTGGATGCGCTGCTGAAGACTTGGGAGCAGACCAACACCGCAGGCATGGTCCGCCAGGCCGAGGCTCCGGCCAGGACCATCACCGGGGCGGTGCTGAACGTGTTCCACTGCATCACCAACCCCAACCTGTTCAACACCGCCCTGGATTTCGCGGTGCGCGACTGGTCGCGCCGTTCCGGCAAAGTGCGCAGCCTGCTGGACCGCTCGGACCGCCGCCGGGTCGAAGCCTTGACCGGCATGTTCGAACGTTACGGCTACCCGGGGCGAGAGGCGGTGACCCGCGCCAAAGTGCTTTATTACATGCAGCTTGGCTATGACATGGCTGACCCGAACGAAAGCCACGCCCACCGGCTGGAGGTGACGCCGGAATACCTCAAGGTGTTCACCGGGCGCGAGCCGCTGCCGCAGGAAATGGAAGCCTTTACCGAATTCACCCGCCAGCACTGGGATGTGTGACACGCCGGCCCGTGCGGGCCGGCGGTTTGGATTACAGGTTGTTGAGCGTTTCCGCGGCGTCCGCACGGACATCCTTGGCGGCTTGCAGGCGCACCGGGCCGTAACCGCGGATTTCCATTGGCGCTTTCAGCAGCTTCAGGCAGGCTTCGCGCTTCTCTGCGGCGTAGCGGCTGGCGACGGTGTCGAGCATGCCCTCATACCAGGCCAGCAGCTCGCGGTGCAGCCGGGCCTCTTCGTGGTAGCCGAAGATGTTAAAGGCCGAACCGCGCAGAGCCTTGCCTTTGGCCAAAAGGTTCATCGCCGGACGCAGCCAGGCGCCAAAGGCCCGTTTGACCGGGCGCCCGCGTGCGTCCTGCTTCCAGTTCAGCAGCGGCGGGGCGAGGTGGTATTTCACGGAGAAATCGCCCTCGAACTCCTCCTCCAGCTGATGCCGGAACCTGTCGCTGGTCAGCAGCCTGGCGACCTCATACTCGTCCTTGTAGGCCATCAGTTTGAACAGCGACCGGGCTGCTGCTGCCGTCAGCTCCTCCTGCGCGTCGCGGGGCAGCGCCTCGCGGAACCGGTTCAGGGCCGCGGTATAGCGGCTGGCATAGGCCATGTTCTGATATCCGGTGAGGAAAGTAGCACGGCGCTCAATCAGCTCGTCCAGCGTTTCCTCCCTCTGGGGTGCTTCCTCGTAATGGCTGGCAACCAGGTTCGGATCAACCGCCATGGCGCGCCCGATGGCAAAGGCCAGGCGGTTCTTGTCAATCGCAACGCCGTTCAGCTCAATCGCCTGGTCCAGCGCGCCGGCGCTGACCGGCACCAGCCCCTTTTGCCAGGCAAAGCCCAGCATCATGACGTTGGCCAGAACCGCATCGCCCAGCATCTTTTCCGCCGCCTCATTGGCGTTGAAGCCGGAGAGGTTTTTCGGACCGACAGCATCGGCGATGGTCTTCTCGCGCACGCCCGCCATCAGGTCTGCATCGCGGCGCAGCACCAGGTCGCCAGTAGGCATCTCCGCCCGGTTCAGCACCACCTTGGTGCCGGACCGGTAATGGACCGAGGCCTTGGGCGCCGAGCTGACCACCACATCGCAGCCGATCACGGCATCCGCGCCGGCCTGATCAATCCGCACTTGGTTCAAAGTGTCCGGAGCAGTCGACAGCCGGATATAGCTCAGAACCGTGCCGAACTTCTGGGCAAAGCCGGTGAAATCCAACACGCTTGCGCCCTTGCCCTCCAGATGCGCCGCCATTGTGATCAGTGCGCCCACGGTGACAACGCCGGTGCCGCCAACCCCGGTGACCAGCAGGTCAAACGGCTCTGAAAGCGCGGGCAGTTCGGGCGCGGGCAGCTTGGCCGTCAGCGCAGCGGCATCCAGCCCGGCGATCTTCTTCTTGCGGCGGGCGGCACCTTCGACGGTTACAAAGCTGGGGCAGAAGCCGTTCAGGCAGGAAAAATCCTTGTTGCAGGTCGACAGGTTGATCTTGCGCTTGCGGCCAAAGGGCGTCTCCTTCGGCTCCACGCTCAGGCAGTTGGACTCCACCGAGCAATCCCCGCAGCCTTCGCAGACCAGATCGTTGATGAAGGCAAACTTGGCCGGGTCTTCCATCTTGCCGCGCTTGCGGCGGCGGCGCTTTTCGGTGGCGCAGGTCTGTTCGTAGATCAGCACGGTGACGCCGGGGATCTCGCGCAGTTCCCGCTGAACCGTGTCCAGCGCGCTGCGGTCGTGGAAGGTTGTGCCCGCCGGGAAGTCGCCGCGGCTGAACTTGCCGATGTCGTCCGAGACCAGGGCAATCCGTTCAACCCCTTCGGCACGGCAGGTCTGCGCGATGCCATGCACCGAGACCGGCCCGTCCACCGGCTGGCCGCCGGTCATCGCCACCGCGTCATTGTAAAGGATCTTGTAGGTGATGTTGGTGCCGGCCGCGACCGCCTGCCGGATCGCCAGCGAGCCGGAGTGATACCAGGTGCCTTCGCCCAGGTTCTGGAACACATGCTTGCCCCCGTTGAACTGCGAGGCCACGGTCCACGGCACGCCTTCGCCACCCATCTGCGCATAGCCCGCCGTCTCGCGGTCCATCCAGCTCGCCATCACGTGGCAGCCGATGCCGGAAAACGCCTTGGATCCCGCCGGCAGCTTGGTTGAGGTGTTGTGCGGGCAGCCGGAGCAGAAATAGGGCGTGCGGGTGGCACCAGGCACGTTCAGCACCTTCGGCGGCTCCGCAGTCAGCGCTGCCGCCTTAGCGGGCAGGTTTTCCTCCGGGAAGAACTTGTCCAGCCGCGCTGCCACGATCGGCGCCAGCAGCAGCGGGCTCAGCTCTCCGGTCCAGGGGATCAGCGGGTTGCCCTCGCTGTCGTATTTGCCGACCATCTTCTCCGGCTTGTTGCCGGGCCAGTCATAGAAGTTTTCCTTGAACTGGCTCTCGATGATGCCGCGCTTTTCTTCGACAACCAGAACTTCCTGCTTGCCCTTAACGAACTTCAGCGCATCGGTGCGGTCCAGCGGCCAGACCATGCCGACCTTGTAGATGTCGATGCCCAGGCGGCGGCACGCGGCCTCATCCAGCCCCAGAAGCCGCAGCGCCTCCATCAAGTCCAGGTGGCCCTTGCCGGTGGACACGAAACCGAAGCGGGCCTCTTTGATGTCATAGATCCGCTTGTCGATCGGGTTCGCCTCGGCAAAGGTGCGCACCGCGTCCAGCTTGGCGTGGATGCGGGTCTCGATCTCGGGCGAGGGCAGGTCGGCGCGGCGGATATGCAGGCCGCCGGGATACTCCGGCAGATCGGGAAAAACGAACTGGCGGTCCGGCTGCAGCTCGACCGAGCGCGCGCTTTCCACGGTTTCCGAAACCGCCTTGATGCCAACCCAGGTGCCGGAGTAGCGCGACAAGGCAAAGCCGTACTCGCCAAAGGTCAGATATTCAGAGACATCCGCCGGGTTCAGCACCGGCATGAACCAGGACATGAAGGCGACGTCAGACTGGTGCGGCATGGAGGAGCTGACACAGCCGTGGTCGTCGCCGGCCACCACTAGGACGCCGCCCTTGGCGGACGAGCCATAGGCGTTGCCGTGCTTCAGCGCGTCGCCCGACCGGTCGACGCCCGGTCCCTTGCCATACCACATGGAAAACACGCCCTCGACCTCGCAGTGCGGGTCCAGCACCGCCTGCTGGGCGCCCAGAACGGCGGTGGCGCCCAGGTCCTCGTTCACGGCGGGCATGAACTTGATCCGGTTTTCCTGCATCCGCGCCTTGGCGCGCCAGAATTCCAAGTCCACTCCGCCCAGCGGCGATCCGCGGTAGCCCGATACAAACCCTGCGGTGTTCAGCCCCGCTTCGCGGTCGCGGCGCGCCTGGTCCAGCATCACCCGGGCCAGCGCTTGGGTGCCGGTCAGGAACACTCGGCCCTTGGTCATCTCGTAACGGTCGTCCAGCTTGTAGCTGCGGAAATCGTGGCTCAGCTTGGTCATCGCGGGGGAAGTCCTTGCTCGGAAACTGTTGATCGCGGAAAGATAATCCTCCCTGCGTGAAATGAATTGCCAGACTTGCTGGTTTTACGAAGGAATATGGGTATATTACCCGAAAACTTGAGAAAGACCGGAAATTCTGACCGCCAGATGAAGCTTGATCACCGCGACCGCAGTATTTTGACCCTGCTGCAGGAAGATTCCCGCATCTCCAATGCCGACTTGGCGGAGGCAGTGGGCATGTCGCCCTCTGCCCTGTGGCGCCGGGTGCGGGCGCTGGAGGATGCGGGCATTATTGAGCACTACGGCGCGGTGGTGAATGCGCCTGCCATGGGCCTGGCGTTCCAGGCCATTGTGCACGTGCATCTGACCCGCCACGATCCGGACAAGCTGGTGGAGTTCATCCGGGCGGTGGAGACCAGCCCGCTGGTGCAGGAATGCTATGCCACCACCGGCCAGGCCGATTATCATCTGCGGGTGCTGGCGCCTGATCTGGACGCCTATAACCGGTTCCTGGAGGATTTCCTGTTCCGCCTTCCGGCGGTTGCCAGTGCCCAGACCAATGTGGTGCTTCGCACGATCAAACGGGACAAGCCTGTGGTACCCTGAAAAGTGCGCCTTCGGCGCATGCCTCCGGCAGGGGTATTTGCGCAAAGTAAAATTAGCCCCGTTCTTGAGCTCCTTCTTTGCAGAAGTACCCCGGGGGGCTGGGGGGGGCGCTCCCAAGCCGGCGGCCGCCTTCTACATCGCGGCGTATTTCACCCAGGCCCAGGCCATGGCGATATAGGTCAGCTGGTGCAGCGCCTGGTCAGAGCCCATCGCCTGCCAGAACAACGGTTGCTGCGGGTTCAGCTTGCGGCGCTCGGAGAACCGGGCCTTGCCGAAGTCGATGTGGAAATGCACCACCCATTCCAGCGCACCGAGCACCAGGATGAACATCACCGGTGCGCCGAACAGCAAAAAGACGATGGCTGATCCGATGACATGAACCCCGGCATGCTGGGCGCGCCCCACGTGGACATAGGCACAGCGGCCGGATAGCATTTTGGGCGTTTGCAGAAAGAAGTCGGCAAACAGGTGTTTGACCTGCAAAGCGCAGAGCAGCAGCAGAACAGATCCGACATAGTCCGGCAAACCGAATGACCTCCAGCATGGGTACCTGGCTGGAACCTTACGGATTTTTCGCCGCCTGGCAAATGCCGCGCCAGCAGGGTGCCGTAACGGGACAAAGCGGATTTCTGCCCATTGCCTGTGCCCGCCAAACCGCGCTACCCATAAGGCAGACCACACCCGAAGCCGCCATTGATGGAGCTTTCCCATCGAACGCTCTCTGTTCCGTTTCATCTGGAAATACTCGAAACGCGATCAGCTGGTGCTGCTGATGGTCACCGCCTGCCTGTTCCCGCTGCTGTATCTGACGCTGGAACTGCCCAAGCGGATAATCAACGATGCAATCGGCTCGGAAACTTCCACCGTCACTGTGCTCGGCTACAGTTTCGACCAACTGACGTTCCTGTGGATCCTGTGCGGCGCCTTCCTGGTGTCGGTTCTCTGTCACGGCTTGCTGAAAATGCGGATCAACACCATGAAGGGGGTGCTGGCCGAGCGCATGCTGCGCCGCTTCCGCTATCAGCTGATCGCCCGGGTGCTGCGCTTTCCGCAGCCATATTTCGAGCGCGTCAGCCAGGGCGAACTGGTGTCGATGGTGACCTCCGAGTCGGAACCGATGGGCGGGCTGATGGGGGATGCGGTCAGCCAGCCGGTACTGCAAGCGGGCCAGATGCTGACCATCCTGTTCTTCCTGTTCCTGCAGAACTTCTGGTTCGGGATGGCGGCGATTGCGCTTATTCCGCTGCAGGGATGGCTGATCCCGATGCTGCAGCGCCAGATCAACCAGCTGAACAAAAAGCGGATCAAGCAGGTGCGCGCGCTGGCCACTGAGATCGGCGAAAGCGCCGCGGGCGCCGCGACGCTGAGGATCAACGGCGGCTGGCGCTACCGGATGGCGGTGATCACCGAACGGCTGGGACGGCTGTACGAAATCCGCTTCCAGATCTATCAGAAGAAGTTCTTTATGAAGTTTCTCAACAACTTCATAACCCAGCTGACCCCCTTCTTCTTCTATGCGGTCGGCGGCTATCTGGTGCTGCAAGGCAAGGTCTCGCTGGGGGCGCTGGTGGCGGCGCTAGCCGCCTACAAGGACCTCGCAGCACCCTGGAAAGAGCTGCTGGCCTATTACAACCAGACCCAGGACATGAGCTTGCGCTGGGACGTGGTTCTTGAGCGCTTTGCACCGCAGGGGATGGTCGGCGAAAAGCTGATGACCGGCGAGCCGGAGGAACTGGCGCACCTCAAAGGTGACATTGTGCTGGATTCCGTCACCGTGCGGGACGCCGACGGGAACCTTGTGCTGGAGGAGCTGAGTGCCGCTTTCCCCGCCGGGCAGGTGATCGGGATTGCCGCCCCCTCGGAGGAAGACAGGCGCGCCCTGGCGGAACTTCTGACAAGGGAGATTCTGCCGTCGTCGGGCGCGGTGACGGTGGCGGACCAGAACCTCAGCGGCATGCACCAGGCCACGCTGGCGGCACGGATCGGCTACGCCACCTCGCGGCCGGTTCTGTTTCAGGGCTCGTTCGGCGACAATGTGATGATGCCGATGCGCCTGCGCCCGCTGGGCGAGGCGCAAGACCTTGAGCGGCTGGAAACGGCCATTCGGGCTGGCAACAGCCCGGACCCCTTTGACGCGCCCTGGCTGGACCCGGAGCTGGCGGGATTCTCCAGCGAGGAGGAGCTGCGGGGCTGGTGGCTGAAACTGGTGGAGGGGATAGGGTCCGACACCGCATTGTTCCGCCGCGGCATCGAGCAGTACTTTGAGGCCCCTGCGCACCCGGACCTTGCAGAACAGCTGGTCAGGCTGCGCCCGGCTGTGCGCGAGGCCGTCAAGATCGCAGGCCTGGACGTGCATGTGCATTTTCTGGACGCGGACAGCTACAACCCGGCACTGCCGGTTGCGGAGAACCTGCTGTTTGCCGCGTCTCAAGAAACCATGACCGTTGAAACGCTGCTGCGGCACGCGGAGTTTCTCGGCCAGCTCAAGCAGCTGGGGCTGGACAAGGGGCTGGTGTCGCTGACCCGCGACGTGGTGGAGATGCTGCGGCAGATCTTTGGCATGGATGGCACCGGCCACCCGCTGTTCCGCAAACTGGGGCTGGATGTGGAGGCCTATGAGGCAGCGATTGCCCTGGTTGACCGGCAGGGGGCCGACAACGCCGCAGCGCTCAGCCGCGAAGAGCTGGCGCAGCTGCTGATCGTGCCCTTCACCATTTCTGCGGAACAGATCGGCCCGGCGTTTGAGGACGGGATGAAGGAGCGCATCCTGAGTTTCCGCCGCACGCACGGGGAAAGCCTGCTGGAAACGCTGGGGGCAAGCTTTGTGCCGTTTTCCGGCGGCAGTTTTGCGCCCACCTTGACGGTTCTTGAAAACGCCTTGTTCGGTAAAATCTCCGATGCGGCCGGCGCCAAAGGCGACGAGGTGCGCAAGCTGGTTTCGGATCTGATGGTGCGCGAGGGGCTGCGCGACCAGGTGGTAGAGCTGATCTTTGACATGCCGATCGCCGTCGGCGGGCAAGGGCTGGCAGCCAGTTTCGCAGAACCGCTGGCATTCTGCCGGGCCACCATCAAGCGGCCGGATATCCTGATCCTGGATTCCGCCATGGCGAGCTATGACCTTGAAACCCGGGTGGCAGTGCACAAAAACCTGCGCAAACTGCTGCCGGACACCACGCTGATCTACCTAGCGTCCGGCTTCCAGAATCCGGATGTTTTCGACGTCTTTTATGAACTGCGCCAGGGACGGCTGGTCAGCGACGAGGCGCAGGAGGTGGCGGCCAGCGAGGGGGCGGCCAGCCAGGACCTCGCCCGCAAGCTTCGGGCGCTGGAACAGACGGAACTGTTCTCCGGCCTGAACCGCCGCCAGCTGCGCCTGCTGGCATTCGGCGCACGCTGGTACGAGGCCGCCAAAGGCGAGGCGGTTTTTCTCAAGGATGATGAGGCCTCGGACGGCGCCTATATGATCCTCGAAGGCGAGGCGGGGCTTTATCTGCCGCAGGAGGGTGCAGAGGACCGGTTGATTGCCAGGGTCGGGCCCGGGCGGCTGGTCGGAGAGCTGGGGCTGATCCGGCAGGAGCCCCGGGCGCTGAGCATGATAGCGGAGAGCGACCTGCGCTGCCTGCGCATCGGCGAGGAGGAATTCCTGGCGGTTGTCGAAAACGATGCCTCGACCGCCTTCAAGCTGCTGCAGGTGGTGGCGGGCTACGTCTCCAACTGAACCGGAACAACCAGGACACAGGGGAAACACTCATGAAACTGCTGCGATACCGCGCCGGGGGAGACGTGCGGCCGGGGTTGTTGGACAGCGCTGGCGCGGTCCGGGACCTGTCCGCGCATGTGCCGGATATCACCGGAGCGGTGCTGGATGACGCGACCTTGGCCCGGCTGGCCGCGCTGGACCCGCAAACCCTGCCGCTGGTGCCGGGCGCGCCGGACCTGGCGCCGTGTGTCGGCCAGGCCGGCAAATTTCTGGGGATCGGCCTCAACTACACCGATCACGCCGAAGAAATGAACATGGATCTGCCGGAGCATCCGATCCTCTTCCTCAAGGCCACGTCTTCGATTGTTGGCGCAAATGACGACGTGATCCTGCCGCGCGGCTCGGTTGCTGCGGATTGGGAGGTGGAATTGGGCGTGGTGATCGGCACCGCTGCCAAATACGTGCCGGAGGCAGAGGCGCTGAACCACGTTGCGGGGTACTGCGTGATCAACGATGTGTCGGAGCGCGACTTTCAGACTAAGCTGACCGGCCAATGGACCAAGGGCAAGAGCTGCGACAGCTTCGGGCCCATAGGCCCCTGGCTGGTGACCCGGGACGAGGTGCCCGATCCGCAGGCGCTGTGGCTCACGTGCGACGTGAACGGCGAACGCAAACAAACCGGCAGCACCCGCACAATGGTATTCACAGTGGCCCAGATCATCGCGCATCTGAGCCAGCTGATGACCTTGCACCCAGGCGACGTGATCGCCACCGGGACACCGCCGGGCGTAGGCATGGGGATCAAGCCCGCACCGGTCTATCTGAAGCCGGGTGACGTGATGCGGCTGGAGATCGAGGGCTTGGGCGTTCAGACCCAGACCGTGCGCGCGGACAGCTGAGGCAAGGCGGGTGAGGCAAGGCGGGGCGCTCCCGCCCGTCCCGGCGCATTCGCAGAATGCCCCATTCCGGTTGGGCGTGGCGCTGCGCAAAGCGCAGCGCGGGGTCCGCTTCAGGGCAGGCCGTTGATTTCAGACCGGGCTGCCGGCCGGCCGCTCAGAGTCCGCTGCAGAAATGCTTGTAAAGCAGGGCTATGGTCTCTTCCGTTTTTGGATCCTGCAGCGAGTAATACACCGTTTTCCCCTCGCGCCGGGTGGCAACCAGGCCTTCCTCGCGCAGACGGGCCAGCATCTGGCTGACCGCGGCCTGGCGCATGTCCAGCAGTCCCTCCAGTTCCCCGACCGACCGCTCGCCTGCGCCTAAGTGGCACAGAATCATCAGCCGCCCCTCATGGGCCAGCGCCTTGAGGAAGGCAGCCGCGGCGGCGGCGCTTTCTTGCATGTTCTGAGGGGTTTCCGGGGGAAGGGCGTCTTGGTGCGAAACGGTCAATGCTCAGGTCCTGCGGTCGTCTTTTCCCGGCAACATGACCATTTCCGGCAGCCGAGTCACCCCGCAGTTGCGTTTCATTCGACAATCGGCGGAGAGCCACCGGCAAAAGCATTGCCATTGGCATAGTCACAGGGGTCTTCCTGCATATTGAGGTGCAGATCGCTGCCGGTGAAGGGATGCGCGCGGGCCAGATCTTCGTCCACCTCGATGCCCAGCCCCGGTGCATCCGGCGGTGCGGCAAAGCCGTTTTCGACCCGGATCGAACCCTTGATCAGCTGGTCGTGGAATGGTGTCTCAATGGTTTCCAGCAGCAGGATGTTGGGAATCGAGGCAGCGAGGTGAATGTTGGCGGCCCATTCCACCGGCCCGGCATAAAGATGCGGTGCCATCTGGGCGTTGAACACCTCTGCGATGGCGGCCACTTTCTTCATTTCCCAGATGCCCCCGGCCCTGCCCAGGGCGGGCTGCAGGATCTCAGCAGCACCTGCGCGCAGCACTGCGGCGAACTCGGATTTGGTCGTCATCCGCTCGCCTGTGGCCACCGGAATTCGCACGCTGCGGGCAACCCGGGCCATGTCTTCGATATTGTCTGGCGGGGTGGGTTCCTCGAACCACAGCGGTGCGTAGGGTTCCAGCGCCTGACCTAGGCGGATCGCGCCCGCGGTATTGAACTGGCCATGGGTGCCGAACAGCAGATCCGCCTTGTCGCCCACCGCCTCGCGGATTGCCTTGCAGAACGCCACCGACAGCGAGATGTCGGACATTGCAGGCATGTGGCCGCCTCGCATTGTATAGGGGCCTGCGGGGTCGAATTTGAGTGCGGTGAAGCCTTCGCTCACCTTTTGTGCCGCCGCTTCCGCCGCCATCTCAGGCGAGGTCCAGAACGCTGAAGTGTCATGCTGCGGCAGCGGGTAGAGGTAGGTATAGGCGCGGATGCGCTCGTTCATCCGCCCGCCGAGCAAGGCGTGAACCGGGCGGCCGCGGTCCTTGCCCAGAATATCCCAGCAGGCGATTTCCAGTCCAGAAAACGCCCCCATCACCGTCAGGTCGGGCCGCTGGGTGAAGCCGGAGGAATAGGCGCGGCGGAACATCAGCTCAATGTTCTCCGGGTTTTCCCCGGCCATGTGCCGCTCGAACACGTCGCGGATCACGTGGGTCATCGCCTCCGGCCCGACGGAGGATGCGTAGCATTCGCCCCAGCCGGTGATGCCGGTGTCGGTGGTGACTTTCACCAGAATCCAGTACCGCCCGCCCCAGCCGGGGGCAGGCGGGGCGGTGACGATGACATCCAGGTCTTGCAGCTTCATGGCCTACCGCTCCGCCGCCGTATCAAAGGCGGCCAGTTCCCTGTTGATTTCCTCCACCGCGGGCTGCGGGGCGAAGAAGGTGACATCTGCCTCGCCGCCGCGCTCCATCATAACCTCGATTTCGAAATGCGCAGGCGCGCCGTCAAAACCGCCGTCGATGCGCCAGCGGCGCTTCTGCTGTTCGCCGAGCTCCGGCAGCGCCGCGGCGGCCTCGGCCGCAAGCCCGCCGGGCAGTCCAAAACGGCGATTGTTGGCAAGCCGGATCAGGAAGGGGGCAATCTCATCCACCCCAAACAGCATCGACGTGTCCGAGGTGGCGGGGGCCGGTTTTACCGCCTCAGGCTTGAACAGGCTGGTCAGGAATTTCAGCACGTGCTGCGCTCCGGTTTGTGCGTGTCAGCCAAAGACAATCACATTGCGCTTGGCAGAGCCAGTCTTGGTGTCGGCAATGGCCTCGTTGATCTGCTCCAGGGACCAGCGGCCAGAGATCAGCTCATCCAGCTTCAAGCGGCCCTGCTGGTACAGGTCGACCATCCACGGAATATCCCGCTGGATCACCACATCTCCCATCTTGGAGCCCATAAGCCCCTGTCCCACGGCAGCAAGAACCACCGGCTCATAGCTGGCCTTGGCACCTGAATGCGGCATGCCGATCAGTACTGCTTTGCCGCCGCGGGCCAAATAGCGCGGGGCCTGCTCATAGGCGGGGATGGCGCCGACAGTGACCAGCACCGCATCCGCGCCGCGGCCCCCCAGCGCCTTGTACACCGCCTTCCATGGCTTCTCTTCGGTCGCCAGAACCCCGTGAGTGGCGCCGAATTCCTTGGCGATTTCCAGTTTCTCCGGGCTCATGTCCACGGCAACAATGCGCCGGGCGCCGGCAATACGGGCCCCCTGGATGGCGTTGAGGCCAACACCGCCGGCACCGATAACCACCGCATCCTGGCCCGCCCGCAGCCCGGCGGCGTTGACGACAGCGCCCACACCGGTGATCACTCCGCACGAAACCAGTGCCGCGGCGTCCTTGGCCATGTTCGCGGGGATCTTCACGATCTGGCGCTGGTCCACCACCACCTTTTCGGCAAAGGCGCCGCAGGCCATAGCCTGCTCCAGCGGTTTGCCTCCGGCTGTCTTCAGCGGCCCGTTCACGCCGTCATAGGGGGTTTCGCAAATAACCGGCCTGCCGCCCGCGCAGGACGGGCAGGTGCCGCAGCTGCGGATCAGGGTGACCACAACGGAGTCGCCCGCTGCAAATCCCTGCACCCCCGCGCCAAGGCGGGTAATCACCCCGGCAGCCTCATGCCCATACACGGCAGGCAGATGCCCGCCCCAGGCGCCTTCGGCATAGGAGATATCGCTGTGGCAGATGGCGACGGCGTCCAGGGTCACCTCGACCTCGCCCATGCCGGGCGGCGCCAGCTGCACCTCCTCAATCACCAGCGGGGCCCCGAAAGCATGGCAGACGGCGGCTTTGATGGTTTGCATGGTCTTCCTCCCCGTTTTGAAGCAGGGTGGCGCGGCGGGTGCCCCGCAAGCAAGCCGGAATGCGGCAGCGGGCCGGCGGTTTTACGTTACGGAAGATTTGCTGCGCAGAAACACTACGCAGCCGATGGCCATCAGCAGCAGCGCCAGCAGGAAGGGCGCACCTGGCAGGTAAAGCGTGGCGCCTTCGCCCGTGAAGCGGGCAAACACTGCGGTCATCATCAGCGGCGACAGGATCATCGCCAGCGCGTTGACGGCGGTCAGCACGCCCTGCAGCTCACCCTGCTGGTTGTCCTCCACCGCCTGCGCCATCATCCCTTGCAGGGCGGGCTGGACGACAGCCCCCAGCGCCGAAACCGGGATCAGCAGCATCGCCAGGGTGCCGTTGGAGATAAAGGCCAGGATGCCAAAGGCAATGAAGTCAAAGACCTGCCCCCAGATCACCGTCTGCCGTTCTCCGGCCCAGATCACTGTGTAGCGCAGCAGCCAGCCCTGGACCAAAGCCATCGAGACGCCGTAGACCGCCAGCGACACCCCGATCACCTGCGGCTGCCAGCCAAAGCGCTCCAGCGTGAAGAAGGACCAGATCGCCGGGTAGACATAAATCGCCACGGAATAGAGGAAATAGACCCACAACAGCGCCTTGATCCCTGGAATGCGCCCGACTGCCCGGAAAGCGCCGAACGGGTTGGCGCGGCGCCAGTCGAAGGGGCGGCGGTTATCCTCCCGGACTGTCTCGCCCATGACGAACCAGCCCAGGGCGAAATTCGCCAGAACCAGCAGCGCGGCGGCATAGAAGGGCGCGCGCGTGCCCAGTTCTCCCAGCAGTCCGCCTATCAGCGGGCCCAGCACGAAACCCGCGCCAAAAGCCGCGCCAAGCAGACCGAAATTGGCAGCCTTCTTCTCGGGCGGCGAAATGTCGGCGATATAGGCACCTGCGGTGGAGTGGGTGGCAGCGGTGATTCCGCCCAGAACACGGCCCAGAAGCAGCAGCCACATGGTGCCGGCCACCGCCATGATCAGGTAGTCCAGCGCCATCACAAACAGCGAGACCAGCAGCACCGGCCGCCGCCCCACCGCATCGGACAGGCTGCCCAGAACTGGGCTGAACAGGAACTGCATCACTGCGAACACCGTGCTGAGAACACCGCCCCAGACCGCCGCCTGCGCCAGCGAGCCGCCCTGCACCTCGGTGATCAGGTTCGGCATCACCGGCATGATCAGCCCGATGCCCATGGCGTCGATCATCACCGTGGCCAGAACAAAAAGCAGGGACAGGCGGCTGAATGGTCTGACTGCAGCGCCATCATCCTGATCTTCTGACAGCGCTGACACGCGTTCTCCCCTCCAGGATGCTCTATTGGTCGCCCAGCTCCTCAGCGCGTTTGGCGAACTGCAAGGCATCCCTCGGTGCCCGGCCCATCTGCTGCGCCGGATCAAACAACGCCGCTGCGTTCAGATCCGGGTAATCACGTGCCACAAGTTCCCGCAGCGGCGTTTGCGAGCCCTGCGCCTCCTGGCACAGCGCCTTCACCGCCGCCTGTGCATCGGGCCGGGGTATCTGCTCCGTCAGGGCAAAGCTCAGCGCCTCGGCGTGGATCATGTCCAGCCCGCCCGCCAGCGCGGCGGCCATTGCCTCAGGGTTGGGGGCCAGGCCGGCGCACAGCTCCTTGCCCGTTTTCGCAGCACTGGCCGCACCCAGAACGATCTGCGGCAGGCACATCCATTCGCTGAACCAGGTCGCCCCGTCGCGCTGGTGCTGCTGCAATGAGGCGCCCTGCAGGACAGAGACCAATCCGCTGCCTTGCCGCGCCAGCGCCGCCAGCACCGAAGGCGCCACCGGGTTCTGTTTCTGCGGCATGGTGGAGGAGGCACCGGCACCGCCCAGCGAAATCTCCGAAATGCCACTTTGGGCCAGCGCAATGCAGTCCCCGCCGATCTTGCCGAAGGCCAGCGTCACCCGTTGCAGCCAGTCCGCGATCCGCAGGACGGGGGTGCGGTCGGTGTGCCAGCTGCACCCGGGATCCTGCAGTGCCAGCCCTTTGGCCATCGCGGCGCGCACTTCCGCTGCCTTTGGGCCCAATGCGCCGGACGTTCCCGCGGCTCCCGACAGGGAGACCAGCAGGCACGACTGGCGCAGCGCGGGCAGTTCTTCCAGCAGGTTCAGAAGCGGTGTGCCCCAGCCCGCGGCCACCGCCCCGACACTTGTGGGGGTGGCATGCTGGCCGTAGGTGCGGGCGGCCATTGGCAGGTCCGCATGGGTTTTGGCCAGCCTGCCAAGCGATACCGCAGCGGCTTTCACGTCTGCTTCCACCAGCGCCAGCACCTGACGCAGCCGCAGCATCAGCGCGCTGTCCATGATGTCCTGCGAGGTGGCGCCCCAATGCACATACTGCGCGTGCTCCGGCGCCTTCATCTCCTCCCGGAAAGCGGCCACCAGACCCGGCACCGGCACGCCGTTCTGCGCTGTGGGCTGTTTCAGCACGCCGGGATCAACGGCGATTTCCACCACCGCCCGGGCAATCGCTGCGGCGCTTTCCTGCGGGATCACGCCTGCCTCGCCTTGCGCCTTGGCCAGTGCGCCCTCGACCAGCAGCATGGCACGCACCTCCGCACTGTCCGAAAACAGGCGGCTGGTCTCGCCGCTGCTGAAAAGCCCGCCATATACCTGGCTGTCAAAAACCGAGCCTGCCATCAGACCTCCTTTGCGATGTGCCCGATCAACTCCGCAAGCCCTTCGGGGTCTGCAAAAAAGGGCGAATGGGAAGTGTTCATGTCAAAGACCCGCTGCGGCGGCAGCTGCGCCGCCATCTGCGCCTGGTATTCCGGCGGGATCACCCGGTCCTCTGTGCAGCGGATATAGGCCTTGGGCATGCTCGCAAATCGGTCGCCCAGGAAGATTGGCGTATCCTGCGGCGGGATCGGCTGCGGGCAGAGGTTCTCCAGCGCGAACCGCACCCTCTCAGCCGGGCAGTCGTGATAGAACAGTTCCGGAGCGGTCTCTGCCACAAAGCTGTAGCTGGTGCCGGCCGCGTTTTTGGTGGTGGCACCGGTCAGCGTCTGCCGCGGCCCGGCCTTGCGCATGCCGATCAGGGACATACCGCTGACCGGAATATAGCTGCACAAGTAGATCAGCCCGCGCATCTTATCAGGCCCGGCCTCTGCCGCGGCGGAAATGGGAAACCCGGCCCAGGAATGGCCCAGCACAATAGTGCCGGGCGTTGAGGCTGCCAGCACTGCTTCCGCGGTTTCGGCCAATGTGACCTCTGCCGGATCGCGGCCATCGCCGTGGCCGGGCAGGGTGATGGTGCGGGCGGTGTGGCCGCGCGTCTCCAGCGCAGGGACAACGTCGCGCCAGCACCAGGCACCATGGCAGGAGCCGTGAACCAGAAGAATGTCAGCCAATGTGCCCGGTCTCCCTCAGAAACGCGGTCAGCCGCTCTGCATATTCGTCAGGCTGCTCAACGCAAGGAATATGGCCCGCGCGCCGGATCAGGTGGAACTGGCTGCCGGGGATCAGGTCCACCGTCTCGCGCACCAGATCGGGCGGGGTGGAGCCGTCCTCCGATCCCGCAATACCCAGGCAGGGCAGCCGCAAGCCACTGGTGGGGGTATAGAAATCGGTGCCTGCAATCGCCGCACAGCAGCCGGCATAGCCGTCGCGGGATTGCTGCACCAGCATGTTGCGCCACAGCTGCAGTTCCGGCGTGGCGCGAAAGCCGCGGGCAAACCAGCGCTCCATCACCGCGTCGGCCAGCGCTTCGATGCCGTCGCGCTGCACTGTCTGCACCCGCTCTTTCCACATCTCCGCGGTGCCGATCTTGGCGGCAGTGTTCGACAGCACCAGCGCCCGGATCTGATCCAGCCGTTTCACCGCCAAGCCTTGCGCGATCATGCCGCCGATCGACAACCCAACGAACATGCAGTCCCGAACCTGCAGATGATTCAGCAGCCGCTCCGCGTCGCGCACCAGCGCCCCCATCGAATAGGGCGCGGGCGGGCAGGAGGACAGCCCGTGCCCGCGCTTGTCATAGCGGATGATGCGCAGGCCCTCGGGAAGCCGGTCTACCACTGCGTCCCAGACCCTCAGATCGGTCCCCAGAGAATTGGCAAAAACGATGGGGGCGCCGTCCGGGTCCCCGTCAATGCGATAATGAAGCTGGACATCGCCCAGGTCTGCAATCTGCATGGAGCGCCTCTTTGCTGTTCCGCCGCACTCTACCTGCGCCGGGGCCGAGAGGTAAACCAGCCGCCTGCCGCAGGCGGGGGAATTTTCTTGAGAAAGAAAATTGGCCGGAGAAATTGCATTTTCCGGCGCGCCTCAGCCGCGCAGCACCATGTGGGCCATGATCTGCCCGTGATCGGAGGCCAGCTTGTTATAAGGCGCCTCCGGGTGGCTGCCGTCGGTCAGATGATCGTTGAAAACGCTGTAGTACTGCATCTCTCCAACCGCCCCGGGCCAGGCCGGATCGAAATGGCGCGACATGTAGATCTGGTCGACGCTCTCATGCACGCCGCCAAAGGCGGTTGTATAGACGACATCGCGCAGGGATTTCTTCAGGAACATCTTCTCGGCGGAGCGCAGCCGCACCCGGTCGATGGCTTCGCGGATCAGGGCGTCCTCCTCCTCGCTGTAACGGTCGCCGGGGTGCTTGGCGTCATGGCGCAGCATCCAGGCGTAGTTCTTGAACGGTGCCTCGCCAGAGATGATTTCGCTGCTGACCGCGTGCTCGCCGTCGTTGAAGTCCCCCAGCACCACCACCGGGCGTCCCTGTTCCAGCTCATCCAGCACCGCGCGGCGCAGCACCCAGGCCTCGCCCATCCGCCTGAGCGCCGCGCGCAGCGATCCCATCGCCCGGCCCGCCGCATCATAGGCGGTCAGCACCGTTTCGGGCGGATAGGGCGCGCCCTGCGGCTTGATGTATTCGCCAAGTTTCGATTTCAGGTGGCAGTTGAACACAGTGACCACCTGATCCCCAATCGGCACCCGCACCTTCAGGATCGGGCGCGAAAGCCGGCGCAGAGTGTAAAAGCCTGCGTCCTCTTCCTCGCCCAGGCAGGCCATGGGTATGTCCAGCGGCTGGTCCAGGTCCTGGATCGCTTCCGGTTCGTCCGCAAAGCCGAACCGCGACAGCACCGCCAGCCCGGGCCGCCGCTCGCCTGGATCACCGGTGTCGTTCAGGTTGGAGGCAAAGGCCAGTTCCGCCTCTGCGTAAGAGCTATAGGCCAGCTTCTGAAAAACTGCCTTGCGGTGATAGCGTTTGGAGGGATCGGGGATGCTGGCGGCGTTGGCTTCCGCCCCGCGCCGGTCGGTCTCGGCGATCACCTGGCGCAGCGGCGCTTCGTCAAAGATCTCCTGAAACCCAACAATGTCGGCGTTCAGCGTCAAGAGCTGGTCGGCCATCCAATCCGCCTTCCAGGCGTATTCCTCCGGCGTATAGCTTTGGAAGCGGTAGTATTCCCGCTCCGGTCCGATCAGATTCTTGACGTTGAACGAGGCGATGGTGAAGCGTGTCATAAATGCCCCCCTGACTGCCGCGCCATGAAACGCGCGGCCAGGGGTCAAGCATAGCGCGAGAGCGCCTCCCGGAACAGCTCTGCATCCACATTGCCGCCGGTGGCAACCGCGATCACCGCGGCGCCGGTGATCCGGTCAGGGTGGAACAGCGCGGCGGCCAGTGATGCCGCGCCGCCGGGTTCCAGCACGATTTTCAGCCGCAGGAAGGCCAGCGCCATTGCCCGCATCGCCTCCTCCTCGCTGATCACCAGCCCCGGCCCGCACAACCGGCTGAGAATGGGAAAGGTGATTTCCCCCGGCTGCGGTGTCAGGATCGCGTCGCAGATCGAGCCGGACTGGCTGGGGTTCCGGCAGATTTCGCCTGCCGCCAGCGAGCGGGCCACGTCGTCAAAGCCTTCCGGCTCCACCGTCCGCACCCGCAGGCCCGGCGCGCGCGCCTCCAGCGCCAGCGCAATGCCCGAAGACAGCCCGCCGCCGCCGCAATTGACCAGCACATCCGCTTTGGTGACGCCTTCGGCGGCGGCTTGTTCCGCGATCTCCAGCCCCGTGGTGCCCTGGCCCGCGATCACCTGCGGCTCATCATAGGGTTTGATCAGGGTCAGCCCGCGCGCTTCCGCGTATTGCGCGCCCACCGCCTCGCGGCTCTCACCGCCCGCGCGGTCATAGAGCACCACCTCGGCGCCCAGATCGCGGGTGTTCTGGATCTTCAGCCGGGGCGCATCGGCGGGCATCACGATCACCGCAGGCACCCCATGCGCCTTGGCCGCCGCTGCCACACCCTGCGCATGGTTGCCGCTGGAATAGGCGATGACGCCGCGCTTGCGCGTCTCTTCCGGCAAGGCCGAAACCGCCGACCAGCCGCCGCGGAACTTAAACGATCCGGTGTGCTGCAGGCATTCCGCCTTCACCAGCACGCGGCGGCCGGCGACCTCGTCCAGAAACGGCGAAGACAGCAGAGGTGTGACGCGGGCATGGCCCTTCAGCCGCTCCGCCGCGGCGTCGATCATGGCAATTGAGGTCATTTGACGTGGTCCAGAACTGAATGGATGAGAGCAAGCGCTTCGGGCTCGTCCAAAAAGGGCACATGGCCGCGGTCGGCAATTTCAGCAGCGCGCAGGCCCGGCAGGCGGTGCTGCATCTCGGTGAAAGTATCAGCGCTCAGAATGTCCGAGTTCGCGCCGCGGATCACGCCGCAGGGCAGCCCCTCCAGCGCCAGGAACAGCGGCCACAGATCCGGGGCCGGGCCTGCCTCGGCCTGCGCCAGCAGCGCATCCCGCAACCGCGGGTCATAGCGCAGGCTAAGCCCCTCCGGGCCCTGGTTGTAGAACGCCTCCGCTTCCTCCCGCCAGCGCGCCGCGGGCACGTCCGGGAAGGCCGGCGCCATCAGCGCCGCCAGCGCTTGAGCGGCCTGCGCGTGGGTTTTGGCGGCCGGGCGGCGGCCGACGTATTCCATGATGCGGGCAATGCCGCCCGGTGGAATTTCCGGGCCCACATCATTCAGGATCACCGCCGCCAGCCGGTCCTTGGCCATTGCCGCCAGCGTCATCGCCACCAGCCCGCCGCGCGAGGTGCCAAGCACCGCCGCGCGCTGCAGTTTCAGATGATCCAGCAGCTCCACCACATCCTGCGCTTCGCGCAGCACGTTGTAGTTCATGAAATCGGGATCGTGCGCCGACTGCCCCCGGCCGCGCGCGTCGAGGGTGATCATCCGGTACGGCCCGGCATGAGATGCGAAGTAACGGAAGTCCCGGCTGTCGCGGGTGAGGCCCGCAAGGCAGAGGAGCGGCAAGCCCGCGCCGCTGTCCGTGTAATAGAGCCGCAGCCCGTCAGAGGTTTCAAAGAACGCCATGGGTCCGCCTAGCTCCGGGCAAGGTCTGGAATGGCGGTCAGGTCCGGCAGGATGTGCGCGGGCTTCCAGGGCAGCCGGTCCACCGGCTCGCCCGCCCGGTTCACCCAGGCGGTGACAAAGCCGTAGCCCGCAGCTCCCGCCGCATCCCAGCCGTTGGAGGAGACAAACAGCACTTCGTCCTTGGCGCACCCGAAACGCTTGCCGACCAGATCGTACACCCGGCTGTCAGGTTTGAAGATGCCGGCGCTTTCCACCGACAGCACATCATCCAGCACGTCTGCCAGCCCCGCCGACTGTACCGCCCCGTCCAGCATCGCAGGCGAGCCGTTCGACAGGATTGCGGTGTTCATCCCGGCGTCTTTCAGCGCCTTCAGCATTGCGGGCACCTCCGGGTAGGCCTGCAGTTCCCAGTAAAGATCCAGCAGGCGCTGGCGCAGGGCGGAGTCCCCGTCCAGCCCGGCGGCTTCCATCGCCCAATCGAGCCCGTCCTGGGTCACATCCCAGAAATCCGCATGGGCCCCGGTGATGGCGCGCAGCCAAGTGTATTGCAGCTGTTTCAGCCGCCAGTGGCCGGCCAGCTCCGCCCAGTTGTCCTGCAAGTGCGGAAACTGCGGCTCGCCGGCGGCCTGGCGGGCGGCGGCTGCCACATCGAACAGGGTTCCGTAGGCGTCGAAGATACAGGTGGTGATCGGCATGGCTCCCTCCGTTGCGGCGAGAGTTGCACGAAGGCGGCGGGGTGGCAAAGCCGGAAATTACCCCCATACGGGTTTACATCGCGTCTGCGGGCGCTAGGCTGCGCCCCTTTATCAACCCGCAACCGATTGGAGGTCTCATGACCGGGGTAAAGAACGGCGACACCGTGCGCATCCACTACACAGGCAAGCTGACGGATGGCACCGTTTTCGACAGTTCCGAAGGGCGTGACCCGCTGGAATTCACCGTCGGCGCAGGCCAGGTGATTGCCGGCATGGATGCCGGTCTGGAGGGCATGGAAGCCGGCGAGAAGAAGACGCTGGAAATCGACTGTGCCGATGGCTACGGCCCGATCAATCCCGAAGCGCGCCAGCAAATCCCGCGCGAAGGCATTCCCGCCGATATCCCGCTGGACCTGGGCACACAGCTGCAAATGCAAAGCCCCGAGGGCCATGTGCTGCCTGTTACCGTGGTCGAAGTGACCGAAGAGACCGTGACGCTGGATGCCAACCATTTCCTGGCAGGCAAGGATCTGGTTTTCGACATCGAGCTGGTGTCTATCAACTGATGTCGCGCCTGCGGGGCAGGGGAGGTGCTCCCGCGCCCGCAGGTCCACCGGCTGCGCCGGAAGACGCTTGCCACGCGCAACGGGAGCGGGCTTCGCCCGAAGCCCGGCGACGGGCGGGAGCGCGCCGCAGGCCGGATGCAGACTGCCGCGGGCCGAGTGAAGCTTAGAGAAGAAACAGAAAAAGGCGCCCGTGGGGCGCCTTTTTGATGAACGGAGAGCCTTGGGGGAGGCGGCTACAGGTGATCCTGCTGCGGCATTCCCAGCACGTGGAACCCGCCGTCCACCCGGATGACCTCGCCCGTGGTGCAGGCGCCTGCGTCCGAGGCCAGGTAGACCGCAGTGCCGCCCACCGCCTCCAGCGTCGCGTTGTCGCGCAGCGGCGCGTTCTGGGCGGTGTGCTTGAAGGTCTTGCGCGCACCGCCGATGGCGGCACCTGCCAGGGTCTTCATCGGCCCGGGCGAGATCGCGTTCACCCGGATGCCTTCCGGGCCCAGATCGTTGGCCAAATAGCGGGTCGCCGACTCCAGCGCCGCCTTGGCCACGCCCATCACGTTGTAGTTCGGCACAACCCGGTTCGACCCCTGATAGGTCAGCGTCAAGAGGGTGCCGCCATTGTCCTTCATCAGCGGGTAGGCGCGCCGCGCCACCTCGATGAAGGAATAGGCGGAAATATCCATCGAGTTCTTGAAGTTTGCGCGGGTGGTGTTCAGGAACCGCCCGGTCAGCTCCGACTTGTCGGAATAGGCGATGGCGTGCACCACGAAATCAATCGTGGGCCAGCGCGCGGCCAGCTGCTCGAACGCTGTGTCCAGCGAGGCATCGTCCGTCACATCCACGTCGACCATGAAATCCGAGCCGACGCTCTGGGCCAGCGGCTCCAGCCGCTTGCCGAAGGCCTCGCCTTGATAGGTAAAAGCCAGTTCGGCCCCGGCGTCCGCCATGGCCTTGGCAATGCCCCAGGCGATGGAGCGGTCATTCGCAACGCCCATGATCAGGCCTCGCTTGCCGGTCAGAAGTCCCGTCATCGCCATTTATCCCTTGTACTTGCTCAGAACCATCGAACCATTGGTGCCGCCAAAGCCGAAGCTGTTGGTCATCACCGAGTCGAGGCCGGCATTTTCCACCAGGCTGGTGGCAATCTCACCTGGCTGGATGCCGTCGGCGAGTGTGTCGACATTGATCGACGGGGTAATGAAATCATTGTCCAGCATCAGCAGGCAAAAGATCGCCTCCAGCGCGCCGGCAGCGCCCTGGGCGTGGCCGGTCATCGACTTGGTCGAAGAAATCGGCGGCACGCTGCCTTCGCCGAACACCCGGCGAGCGGCTTCAACCTCGCCGACATCGCCCACCGGGGTCGAGGTGCCATGCGCGTTGATGTAGCCGACCTTGCGGCCTTCGGGCAGGGTCGCCAGCGCCAGCCGCATTGCCCGCTCGCCGCCCTCACCGGAGGGCGCCACCATGTCGTGGCCATCGGAGGTGGCGGCAAAGCCGGTCACCTCGGCATAGATCTTGGCGCCACGGGCCTTGGCGTGTTCCAGCTCTTCCAGCACAACAATGCCGCCGCCGCCGGAGATCACGAAACCGTCGCGGTCCTGATCGAAGGCGCGGGAGGCCTTCTCCGGCTCATCGTTCTTCTTGGAGGACATTGCCCCCATCGCGTCGAACAGGCAGCTCAGCGTCCAGTCCAGCTCCTCGCCGCCGCCGGCAAACATCACGTCCTGCTTGCCCATCATGATCTGTTCAGCCGCGTTGCCGATGCAATGCAGCGAGGTCGAGCAGGCGGAGGTGATCGAGTAGTTGATGCCCTTGATCTTGAACGCGGTCGCCAGGTTGGCCGAGATCGTCGAGGACATGCACTTCGGCACCGCGAACGGACCGATCCGCTTGGTCGCGCCGGTTTTCAGCACCGTCTGATGCGCCGCCAGCATGGCCGAGGTGGACGGGCCGCCGGAACCCGCGACCAGGCCGGTGCGCTCGTTCACAACGTGATCTTCGCTGAGGCCTGCATCGGCAATCGCCTGGCTCATGGCGATATGGGCATAGGCCGCACCCGGACCCATGAAACGCAGGGTGCGCTTGTCCACATGCTCAGCCACATCAATCTTGAGCGTGCCGGCCACCTGGCTGCGGAAGCCGTGCTCGGCCATTTCGGGGCTGGCAACGATGCCGGATTTACCGGCTTTCAGCGAGGCGGTGACTTCTTCGGCATTGTTCCCGATGGAGGAGACAATCCCCAGACCGGTGACGACGACGCGGCGCATGTGCGTACTCCTGTTCCTGTGACTTTTGTCCTGTCCGGAAGCCTGTCAGCTTTCGGACAGAGCCACTTTCATATCCTTGACCTGATAGATCACGTCCCCGTCGGCTTCGACGATGCCGTCGGCAACACCCATGGTCAGGCGGCGGGTCTGCACCGCCTTGGTGAAGTTGACGCGGTAGGTCAGCATCTTGCGGTCCGGGCGCACCATGCCGGTGAGCTTCACCTCACCCACACCCAGCGCATAGCCGCGGCCCTTCCAGCCGCGCCAGCCCAGGTTAAAGCCGGTCAGCTGCCACAGGCCGTCCAGGCCCAGGCAGCCGGGCATGATCGGGTTGCCCGGGAAATGGCAATCAAAGAACCACAGGTCCGGGGTGATGTCGAATTCTGCAATCACATGGCCCTTGCCATGCTCGCCGCCGTCACCGGAAATCTCGGTGATGCGGTCCATCATCAGCATCGGCGGCGCCGGCAGCTGGGCGTTGCCCGGCCCAAACAGCTCGCCCCGCGCGCATTTCAGCAAATCGTCCTTGTCAAAGCTGCTGGGGTAATCGGCCATTCGGGCATCTCTCCTGCCTGGGGTTCGGGTCTATATATCTGGCGCTCTGTAGCACCGCGCGAAAGGGTCCTGCAAGGGGACCCCGCGTCACTTCCTGCGCTGAATGTGCCATAGACGCCCCGGAAAGGGCAGTTTAGCTGCGAATGAATTTCATTTGAAAAACCTTGGGTGTTGCTCCTATATATACGGTCAGCAACGCGATGCAGGACCTGCTCATGACGCCAAACAGCGAAGAAGTGGCCACACGCTGGCTGACAGAGGCCGGGCTGAGACCCACCCGGCAGCGGGTGGCGCTTGCCGAATTGCTGGTCGGCGACGGCAAGCACCGCCATATCACCGCCGAAAGCCTGTTCGAGTCGGCCAAGAAAAAAGGCGCCGCGGTGTCGCTGGCGACCGTCTACAACACCCTGCGCGCGTTCTGCGATGCGGGCGTGCTGCAGGAGATCCCGCTGGACGGCTCCAAGAGTTATTTCGACACCAACACCCACGACCACCCGCATTTCTTCTGGGAGGATGAGGGCCGGGTCAGCGACGCGCCGTCGCAGGATCTGGTGATTCACAAGCTGCCGGAAGCGCCGGAGGGGATGGAGATCGCCTCAGTTGATGTGGTGATCCGCCTGCGCAAGGTCTGACCGTCGGACGCTCAGCACCTCGCGGAGAATTTCATGTGCTTTGTAGGCCGGGGATGCCTCCGGCATTCCAGTGTGGGCTGCCAGAATCACCGGCTCCTGCGCGCCCGTGTCGGTGACCGGCACCGCGCACAGGGCTTTACCGTCATAACTGATCCCGCCGGGCGGCAGGCTGTAGCTGATGCCCACCCCCTCGCCATTGGCTGCCAGGCTGCGCAGCAGCTCCAGCGAATCCGCCCTGTGTGCAATCCGCGGCACCAGCCCCTGCGTCTTGAACAGTCCCAGCATGTGCTGCACCGACAGCCCCTCCTGCGACAGCACCAGCGGATGCTGTGCCAGTTCCGCCAGTGAAATGCCGGTCCGCTCCGCCACCGGATGCTCCGGCGGCACCAGCGCATGCGGCGCGATCCTGTCCAGTTCCGCCCGGCTGAAGGCCGCATCCAGTCCCAGGTCATAGGTGATGGCCAGATCCGCCCTGCCTCTGCTCAGCGCGGAAATCAGCGGCTCAAACCCGCAAGCGCGGTGGCTGACCTCCACGTCCGGCAAGGCCGCGCGCAAGGCCTTCAGGGCCGGGGCCAGCAGAAACGGGGCCAGGTCGGAGAAGCAGACCAGCGTCAGCTTTTGCACGGCTCCGGCGTTTTTGGGGTTTTCCAGCCGCGCCGCCTGATCCAGCAGCGCCTGCGCCTGCATGGCAAACCGCCGCCCCTGCGGCGTCAGCGCCAGCGCCGTGCCGCGCCTGCGCAGGAACAGCGCGAGGCCCAGATGCTCCTCGATCCGGCTGAGGGCGGCGGACAGCGCGGGCTGGCTTACATGCACGGCATCCGCCGCCGCCGACAGGCTGCCGTGACGTGCCACGGCGCAGACATATTCGTAATGGCGCAGAGTGAGATATAACATGAAGTGATGGGTAACTTAGAAAGATACGATTTGAAACTATATATCTGCCGCGGCAGGAATGACGCATCGGATTTGCATCATTCAGCAGCGGAGACAGCAATGGTCCACCCCCTCATCACCCCGGAACATGTGGAGCAGTTCCAGCGCGACGGCGTGGTCCTCATCCGCGGCCTGTTCACGGACCAAGTGGAACTGCTGCGCGCAGGCGTCGCGGCCAATATGGATAACCCCGGGCCCTATGCGTCGAATAACGAAAAGGCAGGCCAGACCGGCCGGTTCTTTGACGATTACTGCAACTGGACCCGAATCCCCGAGTTTCAGCAGGCGATTGCAGATTCCCCGGTTGCCGAAGTCGCCGCCGACCTGATGCAATCGCAGTCAGTGCAAATGTTCCATGACCATGTTCTGGTCAAGGAGCCGGGCACCTCGATGCCGACCCCCTGGCACCAGGACGGGCCATACTATTTTGTCGAGGGTGATCAGACCATCAGCTTCTGGTCGCCGCTGGATGAGGTGAAAGAGGCCACCCTGCGCTGTGTGGCCGGCTCGCACAAATGGGAGAAGGAAGTGCTGCCGACCCGCTGGGTGTCAGAAGAGGATTTCTTCCCGGACGAGGGTCAGTACATGGCCGTCCCCGACCCGGATGCCGAAGGCATGAAGGTGCTGGAATACCCGATGCAGCCGGGCGATGCGGTGGCCTTTAACTACAAAACCCTGCACGGCGCCCGCGGCAACACATCGGCCTCGCGCCGCCGCGCGTTTTCGTTGCGGCTGGTGGGCGATGATGCGCGCTATGTCGAACGTCCTGGCCGCACCTCGCCGCCGTTTCCGGGCCACGATATGCAGCCCGGCCAGCGCCTGCGCGAGGATTGGTTCCCGATCCTGCTGCAGCGCTAAAGGAGAGGGGGCGTTGCCCCCTCAGGCCTGACGGCCTTCACCCCAGAATATTTCGGGAAAGATGAAAGCCGCGCGATCCTATTTCTTCAGATCGCGGCGGATGCCCATGTTTTCGGCGTTTGAGAAGGAGCAGGTCTTGCAGATGCCGAACTGCTTGAGGAAGCCGCGCTTGCGGGCGCGCGCGGCCTCGTCTGAGCGGTAGGCGGCCAGGAAACCGTCCTGCTCGACATTGGGCAGCTGGATCACCTGATCGTAGTCGATGCAGCACAGACCCAAATCGCCGTTCCAGAACACCACCGACTGAAACAGCGGCACCGTGCACAGCGCGTGGCTGGTGTGGCGCGGGTGGCGGCGCAGCTCCTTCTGGCGCGGCAGGAAATGGGCGAACTCCCGCTTCTGGTCGGCCGAGGTGTAGGAGCCGATCGAGAAGGTCTTGAACCGCACACGGTCAAAACCCGCCTCGCGCGCCCAGGTTTCCATCTCGTCCATCTGCGGCTCGGAGTAGCTGGTCAGCAGCGTTTGCAGCACCGTGACCGGCGTCTTGAAGCCCAGGTCTTTCTTGATCGTGAGGAATTCCTCGATGCTGGCCTTGACCTTATCGAAGTCGGAGTTGACCCGGTAGGACTCCTGCGCCTCCTTGGAGAACCCGTCCATGCAAAGATTCACCCGTGCGAGACCCGAGCGGATCAGCCGCTCGCTCATCTCGGGTGTCAGGCGGGTGGCGTTGGTCGACAGATAGGTGTCATGGCCGTTTTCATGCGCATAGGCGATGAAATCGGGCAGATCCTTATGCAGCGTCGGCTCACCGGAGAAGCTGAAGTAAATCGCGGGTTTTTCCGGCTGGTCCATGAAATCGTCGATGATCTTGCGGAACACATGCGGTTTCATCATACCGCGCTTGCGGCTCATCGCAAAGGTGACGGGGCAGACCGGGCAGCGCAGGTTGCAGCTGTTGGTGGCGTCGATGATGATGATCTTGGGCGGGCGGCGGAAAAAAGACAACGGCAGCAGCCGGGCCATCAGATGCAGCGCCCGCTCATGCAGCCCGGGCGGCTTGGCGGGGAGGTCTGGCTGCGCGGTGTCCGGACTGAGGTCCGGCGCGGGGGCTTGATCTTTCATGCGAGGCTCTCCGCAGGGGGCTGACAGGGTCTACCTTAAAGCTCAGGGGGTGACAGGCAACCATTTGTCGCGTCACGGTCTGTGAGCTTTACGTGAACTGTTGGAACGGCGTCGCTGCACACCTTTGGATGGAGCAGGTTTGAATTGTGAATTCAAGCAATTAACCGGGCTGCATGGGCAAGCCCGCACTGCCATATGCAAGCGTGATGCTGACCCGGTCTTACTGCTCAGACGGCACCGCCCGCCGTGAAAGGCTGATTGTCAGGCGGCGTGGGCCGGAAACGAAACCCTGCGCGCTGCCCGCCACTGCGGCCGGGCATCCCGACGGCGCAGGACAGGATACCGCACCCGATGCCGGATCAAGGAGCAGATGCGCTGGCGCAGGGCGTCCGGCGGGTGCATCGCGGCGAAGGGCCCTGACCGTCCAACCGCCGAAGCCTCCCGGTCAGAAGGGCAGGAGCAGGTGTGCTTGATTGAGGGCTGCCTCGCGTTGCTTGCAGTCCGTGCTGCGGTGTGCCGGTGCAGCAAGCGGCGTGACCCGATGGGCGTTCGCCTTGTCTCCGTTCACCGTCTGAGCATGGTTTCCGCCGGCCGAAGCAGGCGTTTAACCAGCCGCAGGATCGACCGCTGTGCTGACCTGTTCAGCCACCGAATCTCCATTACCGGTCAGCCGCAGGCCTCCCGCGCAGGAGGGTTTGCATGGCGGTGCAGCTGCCTGCGGTCCGGCGGTGAAATTCCGGGAAAACGCCTCCGAAATACACAAATTTGTGCGCTGAATGCATGATTGCCGTCTTGACGCGGGGGGCTCCGTCCGGAGAAATACCGGCATGGCGTTACTGGCACATATCCTCCGGCTGATCAGGGTGGCTGCTGCATTTGCAGTGATCCTTGCGCTGGGGTTTTCGCTGCCATCCGCCGCGCATTCTTTTGCGGGTCATCACGGCAAGGCCGCGGTTTCGCATGCTGGGGACAGCCATGACGGCGCAGCTATTGCGGCCGCGGGTCATGACGCTTCGAATGCCGCTGCGCAGGACAGTCAGGATGCGCCCCGGAACGCAGAAACCGCCAATTGCTGCGCTGGCGCCTGCATGGCGGTTGCGGTGCTGTCTTTGCAGCCCCAGCAAATCTCCCTGACGCGGCCTGTGCGCTGGAAGCAGAAGAATTCACAGCTGCCATCCCAAGAACAGCCCGCGCTTCTGCGCCCGCCGAGAGCCTGAGACATCTGAACCGCTTCGGCGGTGATTAACCCGCTCCTGCATGCACCTGCAGGAGCCGTGCAGATATTTCTCAGGAAAAACACATGAAATCTCTCTTTCTGGCCGGGGCGGGCGCCCTGCTGCTGGGGGCGTGCGCCAAATCACCGGCGGCGCTGCCCGATACCGCAGCCTTGCAACATGCTGCGGCGCCGTCCGGCCCATACCGCTCTCTGAATTACCAGTCTCCCTTCAGGGGATTTAAAAGCCACACGCCCGGCGGCCCTGTGTCCTGGCGCGGTGTCAACGAGCAGCAGCGGGAGCGCCACTGATGACAGCAAAAACTTGGCGCGTCCTCTTGGCGCCGCCCCTGGTGCTGGCCGCCTGTTCGGCCGCCGTGCCGGAAAAATACACCAGCCCGCAGGCCGGGTTTCAGCAAGTTTCCAGCCAGACTGCGGCTGCCATCGGCAAACGCACGGCCTTTGCCCAAACCCGGGCCCAGAACGACGCGCTGGCCAAGGACGTCCGGCAGATGGTGCAGGGCAAGACGATCTCTGCCGATACTGCGGTGCAGGCGGCGCTGTTGAACAACAAGGGGCTGCAGGCGTCTTATGCCGCGGTCGGTTTGTCGGCGGCAGAGGCCTGGCAGCAGATGACACCGGAAAACCCGGTGGTCTCAATCGGGCTGATGGGGATCGGCGCGCCGGAACTGGGCCTGTACCGCGCCCTGGAATCCACCATCGCCGTGAACCTGCTGGACGTGAAGACCCGCAAGCAGCGCATCGCCGTGGCTGAGACGCAGTTTCAGCAGGCGCAGCTGAACGCGGTGAACGATACGCTGGCGCTGGCCGGGCAGACCCGGCTGGCCTGGATCAATGCCGTGGCGGCCTTTGAGCGGCTGAGCTATCTGCGCCAGGCCGGGGAAACCGCCGAGGCAGGGGCAGAGCTGGCCAGCCAGCTGGGCAAGACCGGCGCGCTGAACAAGGCTGGCCAGGCGCGGGAGTTTGCGTTCAATGCGGAGCTTGCAGGGCAGGTGGCCCGGGCCCGGCTGGAGGCAAAGCTCGCAAAGGAGGAGCTGACCCGGCTGATGGGGCTATGGGGCAGCGATGCCAATTATTATGTTCCCGATGCGCTGCCGCCGCTGCCCAAGTCGCTGAGCAAAGTGCCGGCAATCGAGAAGTCGGCCCTGCAGAACCGGGTGGACCTGCAGGTGGCCAAGCTGGGGCTGGAAGCACAGGCCCGGGCCTTTGGCCTGACGGACCGGACCCGGCTGGTCACCGACCTGGAGCTGATTGCCGGGGTGGAGGCCGAGCGCGAGCGCGAGGACGGGGAGACGGAAACCGAAACCCTGCCGCAGCTGGAGCTGGAGTTCGCCATCCCGGTGTTCGACACCGGCAAGGCGCGGATGCGCAAGGCAGAGCTGTCTTACATGCAGGCCGCAAATGCGCTGGCGGAACGGGCGGTCAATGTCCGCTCTGAGGCCCGCAGCGCAGAGCTGGCCTATTACGCCTCTTACGAGATCGCGCGCCATTACCGTGACGTGCTGATGCCGCTGCGCAAGACAATCGAGGAGGAAGGGCTGCTGAGCTACAACGGCATGATCACCAGCACCTTCGAACTGCTGACCGACGTGCGCGAAAAGCTGGCGGGCTCGCTGGAAGCGGCCAATGCCAAGCGCGATTTCTGGCTGGCGCAAGCCAATGTGAATGCCGCGATCTACGGCGGCGGTGCTGGATCAGCTCCGCAGGGCGGCAGCGCCGAAATCGCCGCGGGCGGCGGCGCGGGCCATTGAAAGGACCACATGACATGATGAACAGACGTCAAATGCTTGGCGCCGGCGCTGCAGGTGCGGCGCTGGTGTCCAGCCAGGCCTGGGGCAAGACCGCGAATATGGGCCTGCCCGAGGCCGCCAGCATGGACAGTGCCGCCACCCAGCCACCGCTGTCCCCCACGACTGGGCCGGACTACAACCCGGTGGTCACGCTGAACGGCTGGACCCTGCCGTTCCGGATGAACTACGGCGTGAAGGAGTTCCACCTTGTCGCGGAGCCGGTCGAGCGCGAGCTGGCCGACGGCATGATTGCCCATCTGTGGGGCTACAACGGCCAGTCCACCGGCCCAACCATCGAAGCGGTGGAGGGCGACCGGGTGCGGATCTTCGTCACCAATAAGCTGCCTGAGCATACCACGGTGCATTGGCACGGATTGATCCTGCCCTCCGGCATGGACGGGGTTGCCGGTCTCAGCCATCCCGGCATCCCGCCGGGCAAGACCTTTGTCTATGAGTTCGACCTGATCAAATCCGGAACCTTCATGTACCACCCGCATGGCGACGAGATGGTGCAGATGGCAATGGGCATGATGGGGATGTTCATCGTGCATCCCAAAGACCCTGCCTTCATGCCCGTCGACCGGGACTTCCTGATCATGTTGAACGCCTTCGACATCGACCCTGGCTCCTATGTGCCGCGGGTGATGGAGATGACGGACTTCAACCTGTGGTGCTGGAACAGCCGGATCTTCCCGGACATCGACCCGCTGGTGGTCAATCAGGGCGACCGGGTGCGGGTCAGGACCGGCAACCTGACCATGACCAACCACCCGATCCATATGCACGGCTACGACTTCGAGGTCACCTGCACCGATGGCGGCTGGGTGCCGGAAAGCGCCCGCTGGCCGGAGGTGTCGATCGACATTCCCGTCGGCGCCATGCGCGCCTATGAGTTCGACGCGGTGCATCCGGGCGACTGGGCGATCCACTGCCACAAGTCGCACCACACGATGAACGCCATGGGCCACGACATTCCAACCTTCATCGGTGCCGACAAGCGCAAGCTGACCGGCCAGATCCGCAAGCTGCAGCCCGAGTATATGCCGATGGGCACTGCCGGTATGGCAGACATGGGTGAGATGTCGATGCCGCTGCCCGACAACACCGTGCCGATGATGGCCGGCTGGGGCCCCTACGGGCCGCTGGAAATGGGCGGCATGTTCTCGGTCGTGAAGGTGCGCGAAGGCATTGATGCAAACGACTACAGCGATCCCGGCTGGTACGAAAACCCGCCCGGCACCCAGGCCTATGAGTGGACCGGCGAACTGCCGGACTTCGCCCGCGCCGAAGACGCACAGACCCGTATTACACCGAAACCATCCGCCAAGGGCTAACCCCTGGCTTCTACTAAACCTGACGAGGAGACAGACATGAACAAGATCCTTTCCGCAGCCCTGCTGGGCGTCCTTTCCGCAGCTCCCGCCTATGCCGGAGGCACCCACGGCGGCGGCCACGGCGGCGGCATGGAAGTCGGCAAACCCGGCGAGGCCGCGCACGTGAACCGCGAGGTCGCCGTGACCATGAAGGAAACCGATGACGGCGAAATGCTGTTCGAGCCCTCCAGTTTTTCCTTCGCCAAGGGCGAGACGGTCAAATTCGTGATCACCAACGCGGGCGAGCTGGAGCATGAGTTCGTGCTGGATACAGCAGAGCGCAATGTCCACCACAAGGCGATGATGGCCAAGATGGAGATGGAGCATGACGACCCGAACTCGGTGCGTCTGGATCCCGGCGTATCGGGCGAGGTCGTCTGGACCTTCTCCAACGCCGGCACCTTCGAATTCGCCTGCCTGATCCCCGGCCACTATGAATCCGGCATGCACGGGCCGGTTGCTGTGCTTGACGGCAGCGATGGCACCTTCACCAAAGGCACCGTCAAGAAGGTCGATCCCAAGTCCGGCAAGGTCACCATCATCCACGAGGAACTGGTGGATCTGGAGATGCCAGCGATGACCATGGTGTTCCGGGTGGCGGATGACGCGATGCTGGACCTGCTCAAGGCCGGCGATGCCATCGAATTCGTTGCCGAGCGGATTAAGGGCAAGCTGACCCTGACCGCGCTGAAGTAAGCCCGTGGCGGAAGGCGGGCCTGCCCGCCTTCCGCTGACCGGAACAAGGACGGCCGATGCCGGAATTCCATACTCTTGCGCATGACGCGGCCGCGGCGCTGGGCTTCAATTATGACAGTACAGCGCCGGCCTGGCTGCATCCGATGATGCATCTGGTGCTGGTGCTGGCCCCTGCGATGCTGGCAGTGACCCTGGCTGCCAAGGCCGCCTGGCTGCTGCGGCGGCGGTTGCAGGCTGCGCCAGCAGCCGGTGCTGCTGAGCAGGGGCAGGATGGCGGCGCATGGGCCGGTCTGCCGCGCCAGATCCTGCGCACGACCGGGCGGCACCAGATGGTCCTTGTCCTGCTCAGCCTGACTGCGATGCCGATCCTCTACCTCACCCTGGAACTGCCCAAGCAGATCGTGAACCGTGTCTTTGAAAGCCAGGATATCGCGGTTCCGGTTCTTGGCTTCGAGCTCTCGCAGGTCTCGCTGCTGTTTTTCCTGTGCGGCGCTTACCTGGCGGCGATCTCGCTCAACGGCCTCAACAAATACTGGCTGAATATCAGCAAGGGCCGGGTCGCCGAACGCTTTGTGCGCCGCCTCCGCCTTACCGTTTACCGCCAGTGGCGGCGGGACCGGCCCGCATGGCGCAAGCCTGCCGTCATGCCGGTTCTGGGCCCTGAGGTTGAACCTGTTGGCGGCTTTGCCTCGGAGATGCTGACGGTGCCGCTGCTGCAAGGCGGGACGCTGGCCACGATTTTGCTGTTCATGTTTGTGCAGGACCCGATCCTGGCCGCGGCTGCGCTGACGGTGCTGCCCTTGCAGCTGATCATCGTGCCGCGGCTGCAGCGGCGGGTGAACACGGTGTCCCGCAAACGGATCCGCGAAATGCGCCTGCTGGGGGAAATCCTGGACCGCGGCATGCGGGGGCCGGGACAGGGCGCGCTGCCGGCTGCGCGCAGTTTCCGGCAGCTGCAGGACCTGCGCCTGCAGATCCACCGCCTCAAATTCCTGGCCAAGGCCATCAACAATTTCCTGACCGCTCTGACTCCGTTCCTGTTCTATTCCCTGGGCGGCTATTTCGTGCTGCAGGAGCGGGTCTCGCTGGGGGCGCTTGTGGCGATGCTGTCTGCGCACAAGGAATTTTCCGCGCCGCTGAAGGATCTGTTCCGGTTTTACCAGCAAAGCGAGGACGTGCGGATCCGCTATCAGGAAATCCGCGCCTTTGCCGCCCCCGCCATCGAGGCGCCTGGATTTGGACAAGCTGCGGGCCATCCCCGGTACACCCCGGCCCCTGCCCGTTGCGGCACATCATTCACCCATGAAAGAAAGTCACCCTTATGAGAAAGCCCCTCGTCATCACAGCCGCCGCTGCCGTGGCAGCCGCTGCGGCCTATTTCGTCTACAGCAGCGCAGGCAGAGACGGCGCAACCGCGCAGCGCGCCGTGCTGGAGCCCGGCGCGCCGCTTACCGCGGTTCAGCTGCCACCGGATTTGAGTGATACCGCAAAGATCGGCAAGCGCGCATTTGACGCGGTCTGTGCCGAGTGCCACGGCGATAACGCTGCAGGCCGCAATGGCATGGGGCCGCCGCTGGTTCACAAGATTTACGAACCCTCGCACCATGGCGATGCGGCCTTCTTGCTTGCGGTCCGCAACGGCGTGCGCGCGCACCACTGGAAGTTCGGCAACATGCCTGCGCAGCAGGGGCTGACCGATGCTGACGTCAAGGGCATCACCCGGTATGTGCGGGAGCTGCAGCAGACCAACGGTATCGAATGACCCAAGCACGGGAAGCAGGGCCGCGGCGGCAGACCTTCCAGTCTCCCGCGGCTCTGAATGTCTCTGATGATACGGCTGCTGTCCTTTGCGGATCATTGCCAGCCCGCCCTGGCACACCGATGCCGTCGGGGCGGTCACACAATCAAAGCTTCTGAAATGTTCGAACGCGTTCGCAGGAGTGTCTCAACCCCTTTGAAAATATGGAAAAACCGGAGCATTCGGGACATGCAGGCAGGGTTGCGCACCTGATTGCCAAACCGCCACGGTATTCCCCTGAAACGAGGATTTCGAACAGCGTAACCGGCCTTTATTTTTAAGGCGTTGGCTGCGTCGGAAGAGGAATGTGAAGATTTGGTGGAGCCTAGGGGAGTCGAACCCCTGACCTCTTGCATGCCATGCAAGCGCTCTCCCAACTGAGCTAAGGCCCCAAACCTGTCCGCTTTTCGGTGTCCGTTCCGTTGCCGGTGCGGCCCGTCTCGCGGTGTGAGCGTCGTTTACGGGACGGCGGCGCGGGCTGCAAGCGGAAAATGCGCCGGGGTCCGAATTTTTTCCGGGCAGGGCCGGAGCGCGGTCCGGGGAAGGCCAAACGCTTCCCCGAACAGCTTGAATGGCCTCAGGAATCGTCCTCAGGCGACGACATGTCGGCAATGTCGTCCAGCGAGACGTTGTCGTCATCATCGTCATCATCCAGGACATCGTCGCCCAGATCGACATCGACGTCTTCGTCATCTTCCAGGACCACGTCATCCGTGTCCAGGTTCTCTTTGGCCTTCAGGGTAGCCGCGTCTTCGGCATCCGCCTCGATCATCCGGGTCTTGCCGGTATCCAGCTCCACGACCTCGCCGGTGTAGGGGCTGACGATCGGGTTCTTGTTCAGGTCATAAAAGCGCTTTCCAGTGGTAGGGCAGACGCGCTTTACACCCCATTCTTCCTTGGGCATGTGGATCCCCTTGATTTACTGGTGAGTCGTATCGACGATTCCGGTGCCTTGCCATATGAGGGGGGCACTGTCAAAGCCTTTGCCTGGAAGGGGGCGCGCATGGCCGATTATCACCTGCCCGGAGATCCGCCGGTGCCGCTGACCCTGCGGCGGTCAGCCGGGGCGCGGCGGATCAGCCTGCGGATTTCCTCGCTCGACGGGCGGGTGACGCTGACCCTGCCCAAAAGCCTGCCGGAGCGCGCCGCGCTGGCCTTTGCCGAAGAAAAGGCCGACTGGATCCGCGGCCATCTGCAAAAGCACCCCGAGGCGGTGCAGGCGGATTTCGGCGCGGTGCTGCCCATCGACGGCCAGAACCGGGTGGTCGAACGCGCCCAAGGGCGGCGCATCCAGCTGGAGGCAGGCCGGATTGCCGTGCCGGGGAACAGCCCGGCACGGCCCCTCCAGCGCTATCTGAAAGAGCTGGCGCGCAACCGGCTGGCCGAGGCCTCGGATTTCTATGCCGCGCGGCTGGGCAAGGGGTACAGCCGCCTGACCCTGCGCGACACCCGCTCGCGCTGGGGCTCCTGTACCGCGGACGGCGGACTGATGTATTCTTGGCGGCTGATCCTGGCACCGCCTGCGGTGCTGCGCTATGTCGCCGCCCATGAGGTCGCGCATCTTGCGGAAATGAACCACTCGCAGGCCTTCTGGGACACGGTGGAGCGTATCCACGGGCGCTGGCAGGACCCCCGCGCCTGGCTGCGGGAAAACGGAGCCCGCCTGCACCGCTACCGGTTCGGCGAATAAACTCAGTGCTTTGCGGGCCGGGCTGCGCGGGCTAAGCTCGCGTCACGTTTCCGTTTCCAGTTGCCCCGGTTCCTGAGGCCAGCCCGTGCCAGACAAACCGCAAAGACGCCTTGCTGCCATCTTCGTGCTGGATATTGCCGGCTTCAGCCGCCTGATGGCCGAGGATGACGCCGGCACGCTCAATCAGGTGCTGGCGCAGCAGCAAAGCCTGATCGCCCCGGCGATCCGCAGCCATCAGGGCCGGATCGTCAAGCTGATGGGCGACGGGGTGCTGGCGATCTTTCCCAGCGTGATTTCGGCGGTGGAGGCCGCGGCGGAGGTGCAGGCCGGCGCTGCGCGCAACCGCCACCTGCAGCTACGGATCGGCATAACCCTGGGCGAGGTGCTGATTGCCCAGGGTGATGTTTACGGCGATGACGTCAATATCGCCGCCCGGCTGGAAGCGCTGGCGCCGCTGGGCGGGGTGGCGCTGTCGGCTGCGGCTTACGGGCAGGTGCAGGGCCGCATCCCCTATGCGTTCGAGGACATGGGCCTGCATGAAGTCAAGAATATACCGCAACCGGTGCATGTCTATGCGTTGGGGCAGGAGCTGACCTCGCTGCCCAGCCTGCACCGCAGCACCCCGCCGCCCAAGCCCAAGGCGGCCAAGCCGCACCGGGGCATGCGGCTTGCCGTGCTGCTGCTGGCGGGGGGCCTCGGGGCCGCCGCCGCTGCGGCTGCCCTGTGGGGCTGGCAGCAGCACAACAGCGTTGCGGCGGTGGCTCCCGGCTCTCCGGCTGCGGCCGCCTTCGAAGGCCGCCCGGTGATCGCCGTCCTGCCCTTCACCGCTGATGATCTGGAACCTGCTGTTGCCACCATGCTGGCAGAGGACGTGATCCGCAGCATGGGCCCGGCCGGGGGCATCCGCCTCATCGCTCCCGCCAGCGCCCGCGCCGCCGAGGGCCTGCTGCCCGCCGAAGCGGCCGCGCTTCTGGACGCGGATTTCGTGGTCACCGGTCATCTGCCAGGCGCCCTGCAGGACGGGGTCAGGCTGAAAATCCTCCAAGCAGGCGCCGGGGCAGAGCCGCTTAGCATTCTGCCGCCGCAGCCGCAGGAAACGGTTGCCGGGCTCGCCCCGGAACTGGCGGCCAGCGTTGTCCGCTATTTCGGCAAGGCGCTGCCGGAGCTTGCCCCCGGCAACGCCGCAGATGAGGCCGTCTTGCAACTCTTCACAGCCCGCAGCCTGATGCAGCAGGGCGACCGCAGCGGCGCAGAGCGGGCCCTGCAGCGGGCGCGGCAGATGGCGCCGGACTGGCCGGAGGCACAGGCGCTTGCGGCGATGTGGCATTTGGATCCGCTGACCGGTCCGCTGGCGGACCTGCCGCAGCGCGCCGCCGAGGCCGCGCAGATGACTGCAGGCCTGCCGCCAGGGGCGGGCGTGCTGCAGTTGCGGGCGCTGGCAGCGCAATTCGCGGGCCAGTCCGGCGAGGCTCTGCAGCTCGCCGAAACCCTGGCACAGGATTATCCCAGCGACGCTTCGGGCCAGCTGGCGCGCGCCTGGCTGCTGCATCTGGCGGGGCAGGGCGGTGCGGCGCAGAAAGTGCTGGATCAGGTCCGCCGCCTCAACCCGCTGCCGCAGCCGGCCGTCCTGACCGTGCAGGCCGCCATCCGGCTGGCCGCCGGGCGGGAGGATGAGGCCGCCGCCGCCGCCGCCGAAGCGCTGGCTCTGGAACCCGCGGCCCAGCATGCGCTGGCACTGCACTGCGCCAGCCTTGCCGCCCTCGGCAGCTTCGAGGAGGCTGCAGCGGCCTGCGGCAGGCTTGCCGGGGCGCCGCTGACGCTGGACCAGGCCACCGCAGGCTTTCCCTATGCGGCCCAGGCTCCGCTGCGGCGGCTGCGCACGGGTCTCAGCCTGGCCGGGCTCTCCGGCCGCCCCTGACCGGCGCCGCGGTTGCGGGCCGCGCTGACACGCGCGGATCTGCCCGCTTGACCGGGCCGTGTTTTGTGATCACATGAGGGCATGAATCTGACTGCCCGCTCATCCCAGGACGCCGCCTCTGCCTCTGCGCCGGCGCATGACCGTGTCTACCGGTCCCTGCGCACCCGCATCATGCATGGCGAGATCACCCCCGGCGCCGCGCTCACCCTGCGCGGCATCGGCCGCGAGTTCGAAGTTTCGATGACCCCCGCCCGCGAGGCGGTGCGGCGGCTGGCCGCCGAGGGCGCGCTGTTCCTGTCCTCCTCGGGCCGGGTGTCGACGCCGGAGCTGTCCAATGAGCGGATTGAGGAACTGGCCGCCCTGCGTGCTTTGCTGGAGGTGGAGCTGGCCAGCCGTGCCCTGCCGCGGGCGCATATCGCGCTGATCGACCGGCTGCAGATGATCAACACAACTGTGGCGGAAATGGTCTCAAAACGCGATGCGGTCGGCTATATCCGCACCAACCTGGAGTTCCACCGCACCCTCTACCTGCGCGCCCAGGCGCCGGCGATGCTGGCCATGGCGGAAACCGTCTGGCTGCAGCTCGGCCCCACCATGCGGGCGCTCTACGGCCGCCTGCGCCGCACCGACCCGCCGCAGAATCACCGGCTGATCATTGCAGCGCTCAAGGCGGGGGATGAGCCGGGCCTGCGGCTGGCCGTGCGCTCCGATGTCACCCAGGGGCTGCGGCTGCTGGCGGGCTAGCGGGCGGGCCTCAGCTTTTGTCCAAAGCCGCGCGCAGTGTTTCGGTCGCGCTGTCCGAGGCTTTTGGGACGATCCGGTACAGCGCATTGACCAGGCAGAACAGGGCGAACCCCAGCAGGCCAACGCACAGAATGGTCACCAGGATACGGCCATAAACCTTGTCATGCAGCCAGTCGAACGCGGTGCCGATGCCGCCCTCAGGCGCGCCGGAGGCAGACAGGGCCGCCTGCAGAATCAGGCCGCCGATGATGGCAATCACCACCCCATGCGCCGCCAGCCCGGCCTTCAGGGCGGTGTTCAGATGCAGGGTGACAGGATTGGCCCGCAGGTGGTTGCGGTAAGACTCTTTCCAGGCTTTGCGGATGTAATACCCGCCGGACCCGATCGTCAGGATGCCAGCCACCGCCAGCGCGGCCTGCCCGGCAGTACTGTCGAAATATCCGCTCAGACCGCCGCCGCCGCCCTCCGAGGCATCGCCGGAGCCGGTCAGCACCGACAGCGCCAGAATGCCAAGTCCCAGATGGATCAGCCCGGTCACGATCATCCCGGCGCGCGCGATCAGCCCTTTCGCGCCGCTGCCATAGGCTTCCAGATCCCAGAAACTGTCCACCATGCGCCAGACCGCATAGGCAAACAGCCCGATAGTGATGAGGATGATAACCGCCGTGCCCCAGCCGCCTTGCAGCCACTCCAGCGCCGCCGCTGTGCCCTTGGCCTCGCCGCCCTGCCAGATCGAGCGCAGCGACACACCGGCCACGGCCAGATAGACCAGGGCGCGCCCCGCATAACCGGTTCGCATGATCGGCACGGCCCAGGCGAAATCCGCCGGGTCCACTTCCTGCAGGCGCTTGCGGCGGGCGTCGTTGAAAAAGCTGTCGGTTGTCATGGCATCATATCCGGGCTGGGCAAAGGGAGGGCTCTTCCTGACTCAATGCGCCAAACCCGGATTTGTTCCCGCGCCCCTGCCGCAGCGGCGGCCAGGCCCTGAAACGGCAAAGCCCGGCGCCAAGGCCGGGCTTTCAAATTCACCAAGCTGTTCCGGCAGTTACGCCGCCAGCCCCTTGGAGCCGATGTCCAGGAACTTCTGGCGACGGTCCTTGACCAGCTCGCCTGCGTCCTTGTCCTTCAGCTCGTCCAGCATCTCCTGGATGGCGCCGCCCACAGCCTTGATCGCCGCCTTGGGATCCCGGTGCGCGCCGCCCAGCGGTTCCGGGATGATCCGGTCGTTGACGCCCAGCTTGTTCAGATCCTGCGCCGTCAGCCGCAGCGCTTCCGCCGCTTCGCGCATCTTTTCCGCGTCTTTCCAGAGGATCGAAGCGCACCCCTCAGGGCTGATCACCGAATAGATCGAATGCTCCAGCATCGCCACCCGGTTGGCCGTGGCAAAGGCCACCGCGCCGCCAGAGCCGCCTTCGCCGATGATCACCGAAATCAGCGGCACGCCGATCTTCAGGCACATCTCGGTCGAGCGGGCGATCGCTTCCGATTGGCCGCGCTCCTCGGCGCCCTTGCCGGGATAGGCGCCGGCTGTGTCCACCAGGGTGATCACCGGCAGCTTGAACCGGCTGGCCATCTCCATCAGCCGCACCGCCTTGCGGTAGCCCTCGGGACGCGCCATGCCGAAATTGCGCTCGATCCGCGATTTGGTGTCGCTGCCCTTCTCATGGCCGATCACCACCACCGGCTGATCGTTGAAGCGCGCAAGCCCGCCCATCACCGCCAGATCGTCGGCAAAGTTCCGGTCGCCGGCCAGCGGCGTGTACTCGGTGAACAGCGCCTCGATGTAGTCCTTGCAATGGGGCCGCTCCGGGTGCCGCGCCACCTGGCATTTGCGCCAGGGCGTCAGCTCCTTATAGAGATCCTTCAGCAGCTGCTCCGCCTTGGCGTCCAGCGCCTTGGCCTCATCCGCCACATCCATTTCCTCATTCGCGCGCGCCAGCGCCCGCAGCTCCTCCGCCTTGCCCTCGATTTCGGCCAGCGGTTTTTCGAATTCCAGATACTGGGTCATGTTGCCTCTGCTCTGCAGGTTTGCAGCTATATGGCCTTAGCTGCGCCAAGATGCAACTCAGCAAGATCCGGGATCATGTGCGAGAGCGCCAGAGGCCGCCTCAGCGCAGCAGAGGCAAGCACCGATGGCCGGGCAGAGGAGCGCCCCGCCTTATTGCGGCCAGATCACCGGATAAAGCGAGGCCACCAGCAGCGCGGCCATGGTCCAGTTGAACGCCACCAGGCGGCGCGGGCTGGTCAGAAACCGCGCCATCTGCTGGCCCAGCACCGTCCAGGACCCGACCGAGGGCAGGTTGATGGCGCCGAAAATCACCCCAACCAGCAGGATCGCCGCCAGGGTCTGATCCGGCGTGTAGGCGCTGATCGCCGTCAGCGCCATTGCCCAGGCCTTGGGGTTCACCCACTGAAACGCCGCCGCCTGCAGGAATGTCATCGGACGGCCCTCCGCCCCTTTCGCCTCCACCGGCGCGGCGTTGGCGATCTTCCACGCCAGCCACAGCAGGTAGATCACTGAGACCACTTTCAGCACTATGTAGCTGACCGGGAAGGCATCAAACACCTGCACCAGCCCGGCGCCGACCAACAGCACCATGAACACAAACCCCAAGGCCACGCCCAGCATATGCGGGATGGTGCGGCGGAAGCCGAAGTTGGCGCCCGAGGCCATCAGCATCAGGTTGTTCGGCCCCGGCGTGATCGAGGAGACAAAGGCAAACAGCGCCAGCGCGGTGAGGAGTTCATAAGTCATGCGCAAAATCATTGCGCCAAACCCGCCAAATGAAATTGCGTTTTGCCGTGCCTTGCGCGTATTTTCGCAACTAATGGCGAAAAATGACAAGATAAATCAGCAGATATTGCAGGAACTCACGCGCGATGGCCGCATCAGCAACCTGGAACTGGCAGAGCGCGTGGGCCTCTCCCCCTCCGCCTGCCTGCGCCGGGTGCAGGAGCTGGAGCGCGCCGGCGTCATCACCGGCTACCGCGCCGTCTTGGACCGGCAGAAGCTGGGGGTGGGCTTTGCCACCTATATCGGCGTCGGCCTGGGGGAGCATACCAAAGAGGCACAGGAAGCTTTTGAGCGTGCCATGCAGGCGGCGCCTGAAGTGGTCGAATGCCACAATATCACCGGCACCATCGAATACTTGCTGCGCGTCGAATGCGCCGACCTGCCCAGCTACAAACGGTTCCACACTGATATCCTCGGCACCTCGCCCTATGTCACCGCGATCACCACTTATGTGGTGATGGGCTCGCCCAAGGATCTGCGGGCGTGATCTCTGGCTGAGACTGGATTATTGAGTATTTGGGGAAAGATGAAAGACTGATGCGCTTCATCTTTCCCCAAATACTCACTGCGCTGCGTTGGCTTCATACGCGCGGCTGCAGGTGTTGCGAACCCTGCGCACGCTGCTCTCACGGGATCTTAAGCCGCCTTTGGCAGTCTTGGCACCGGTCGCGATCACCCGCCGGGGCTTGGCTCCCCGGCATCCTTGGTACCGGACTCCCGCCTGGCAGCGGGGCCGTGCAGAGACAACGTTCAGCACGCGGGCGGATACGCCCGTCCATCTCCGCCATTTTGGCGGCGCCGCCAATCCATAATGCCTCCGCTGAAACGGAACGTGGAAACGGGCAGAAACGGAACAGACATACCGGCAGGGCAGGGGCCTTGGCCGGCGGTTTTTGCGTGCCCCGCCCTGGGGGCGTTACCCGTCCCGCAGCAGCGCCCGCATCGCGATCTCCGGCGAGGCCAGAACCGGCACCTTTGTCTGCGCCCGCAGCAGCTCTGCCGCCCCGGCCATCGAGGCCTGCGCCAGCACCACGCAGGCAAAATCCATTGTCCCCAGCGCCTCGGCCGCATCCGCCGCGACAGCCGCTGCAAAGCCGGCGCTGTCCCCGGCCTCAAACAGCGGCCAATGCTGGCCCAGCTCCAGGCAGGTGAGCTCAGGATCACGATCCCCAAAGGCCCGCCGCAGCAACGCTTCTGATGGTTCGGCAGTGCTCTCCAGGCAGTAGGCCATCAGCACCGGCCCGCCAAAGCGTGCAGCCTCCTGCATCATCGGCCAGTCAATGCGGGTCGCGCCGGCGTCCTCTGCAGCCGGGCCAAGGGTGGTGCAGGTGCACAGTACCGGGCCGTCCGCCGCTGCAACTGCCGCGGCAATCTCTGCCTTGAGGTCCGCATCAACCCCGCCCTGCGCCCGCTCCAGCCAATCGGCGCGCACCTGCTGATCCAGCACCGCCCCCGGCGCCAATGAAAGCGCCAGCGCGCGAAAGGTCTCCACATGCACCGCAGCCGTATGCAGCAAGGTCAGATCCGGCATCTCTCCCTCCAATCAAAAAGGGCGCCCCTTGGGGACGCCCTCGAAACCTTCACTCACGGACCGGCGTCAGCTGCCCGCAATCAGTTCGGCCTGCGCCACAACAACCTCTGCCTGCTTGATCGAGGCGATGTCGACAAGACGGCCCTTGTAGACGGTTGCACCGGCGCCGGAGGCCTTGGCCTCTTCCATCGCCGCCAGGATCTCGCGGGCCTCTTGCACCGCTTCGTCAGACGGGGTGAACACCTGGTTTGCCAGCGCGATCTGGCTGGGGTGGATCGCCCATTTGCCGACCATGCCCAGCGTTGCGGAGCGTTTCGCCTGCGCGATATAGCCGTCCTCGTCGGAGAAGTCGCCGAACGGGCCGTCCACGGGCAGGATGCCATGGGTGCGGCAGGCCGCAACAATCGCCGCCTGCGCCCAGTGCCACGGGTCGGACCAGTGCTTCTGGCCCTCGCGGATCATGTAGTAGTTCTCCTGGGTGCCGCCGATGCCGGTGGTCTGCATCCCCATCGAGGCGGCAAAATCCGCAGCCCCCAGGCTCATCGCCTGCAGACGGGGGGAGGATTTGGCGATCTCCTCCACATGGGCGATGCCCGCCGCGGATTCGATGATCACCTCAAAGGACACCGGCTTGGTGCGACCCTTGGCGCGTTCAATCGCGGTGACCAGCGCGTCCACCGCATAGACGTCCTCGGCGCAGCCTACCTTGGGGATCATGATCTGGTCGAGCCGCTCGCCCGCCTGCTCCAGAATGTCCACCACGTCGCGGTACCAATAGGGGGTGTCGAGCCCGTTGATCCGCACCGACAGGTACTTGCTGCCCCAGTCGACGCTGTTGATCGCCTCGATCACATTGGCGCGGGCCTGGTCCTTGTCGTCCGGCGCCACCGAATCCTCCAGGTCGAGGTTGATGACATCCGCCGCCGAGGCCGCCATCTTCTCGAACAGCTTCACTTTGGAACCGGGGCCGAACAGCTGGCAGCGGTTGGGGCGCGCCGGGGCGGCGGGCTGGATGCGGAAGCTCATGGGGCAATCCTCCGGGTAATGACGTTTCAATTCTGCTGGGGTGAAGTGTTAGAAAGTTGCGCACCCTCATGCAAGGGAATTTTGCACGTGCAGAAAGTGCCGCTGCGATGCGGCGGCGGAAACATTGCCGCAAACAGGCGCGCGCCCGCCGGATGCTCATGCGAGCAAGCAAGCATGAGACGTGCATTCATTGAAAACTGGGCCCTGTTTCTGGGCATGCTGATGCTGATGGTGGCCAACGGGCTGCTGGTCACCCTGCTGACAATCCGGGGCGCAGGGCTTGGCTTTTCCGACCTTACCATTTCGATCATGCAGGCGGCCTATCCGGCGGGCGCCCTGCTGGGAACAGCGCTGGCGCCGGGGATGGTGGCCAAGGTCGGCCACATCCGGGCCTTTTCGGCGCTGGCCTCGCTGGTGTCGATCTCGGCGATCCTGCACCTCTTGACCTCGGACCCCTATTCCTGGTCGGCGATGCGCTTCCTGGCCGGGTTTTGCTATCCCGGCATGTATGTGATCACCGAAAGCTGGCTGCAGGCGAAGTCCGAAAACAGCAACCGGGCGCAGATCCTGTCGATCTATTTCATGATCTGGATGGCAGGCCCGGCGATTGGCACCGCGCTGGTGGCGCTGCCCGATCCTGGCGGCAACCTGCTGTTCGGGGTGGTGTCGATCCTGATTTCGCTGTCGATCGTGCCGCTCTTGCTGTCAGGCAACAAGGCGCCGGAGTATCAGGTGCCGGACCGGATGTCCGTGCGCATGCTGTACCGGGTGTCGCCGATGGCGGTGCTCGGCAATCTGGTCAGCGCTGCGGCGGTGGCGGGCTGGTTCATCGCGCTGCCGCTCTATGCGCTGTCGCGCGGGCTAAGCCCGGCAGAGGCCTCAGGGGTGCTGGTGGTGGCGATGGTGGTCGGCGCGGTAGTGCAGTATCCGGCCGGCTGGATCAGCGACAAGACCGACCGGCGGCTGGTGCTGGTGGGGCTGGGCCTCATCGGCGGAGGTGCCTGCCTGTGGATGCTGGCCAGCCCCGCGCCGCAGGCGCTGGTGATCGGCTTTGCGGTGCTCGCGGGCGCCAGCCTGCCGATGTATGCGGTCTGCTCGGCCCATGCCAACGACCAGCTGAAGCCCTCCCAGATCGTGCCTGCCAGCGGCACCATGGTGTTCCTTTTGAACGCCGGCCAGTTCACCGGCACGCTGGCGGCTCCAAATATGGTCAGCATTGCTGACGGAAATGGATTGCTGATCCTGCTCGCAGCCCTGTGTTTTATGGTGGCAGGCGTCGCTGCGCTGCGGCGCAGACAGGCCGAAGCGCCGGAGGAAACCGGCTCCCAGCAGGCGATTGCGGTGCTTGGCGCGCCCCAAACCGGGGTGCTTCAGGCCGAATCCTGGCTGGAGGAGGAAAATAATGTCAGCAGTGATGACATAACGCAGGAATCTCCTGCAGAGTGACGATTAGGCAGGAGGAACTTGCGTCGTGAGGGCGGCGCGCGGCGGAAAAGGTATGAACTTGTGCAAGAATCTCCGCAAACTCACCGGCAAGAGTGAAGAGGAAACCCGCCATGATCGAAACCCCATATCTGCTGTTCCTGGGCGACGCGCCCGACATGCTGGCTGCCAAGGTTGCCATCGGCATCCGTGACTGGCGCCCCGACCACGCCGTTGGCCAGATCCGCCTGCCGGGCTGCGGCGCCGACCTGGGCCTCAAGGACCTGACCCTGGCCGAAGCCAAAGAAGCCGGCGCCAAGACCCTGGTGATCGGTGTTGCCAACCGCGGCGGCGTGATTTCCCAGGCCTGGAAGGAAGTGCTGATCGAAGCGCTGGAAATGGGCTATGACCTTGCCTCCGGCCTGCACAACCTGCTGCGCGACGAAGGCGACCTGGTGGCCGCGGCCCAGACCCACGGCGGCACCCTGCACGACGTGCGCGTCCCCACCGTCGGCTACCCGATTGCCAACGGCAAGCCCCGCACCGGCAAGCGCTGCCTGGCGGTCGGCACCGACTGTTCGGTCGGCAAGATGTACACCGCCATGGCGATGGACAACGAGATGCGCGAGCGCGGCATGAAGTCGACCTTCCGCGCCACCGGCCAGACCGGCATCCTGATCACCGGCCACGGGGTGCCGCTGGACGCGGTTATCGCCGACTTCATGGCGGGTTCGATCGAGTATCTGACCCCGGACAACGATGACGACCACTGGGACCTGATCGAGGGCCAGGGCTCGCTGTTCCACGTGTCCTACTCTGGCGTGACCATGGCGCTGATCCACGGCGGCCAGCCGGATGCGCTGATCCTGTGCCACGAGCCGACCCGCACCCATATGCGCGGCCTGCCGGAATACGACGTGCCGTCGCTGGAAGAGCTGCGCGACGTGGCCCTGCCGCTGGCGCAGCGCTCCAACCCGGCCTGCCAGATCGTCGGCATCTCGGTGAACACCCAGCATCTGTCCGAGGACGAGGCGGTGAAATACCTGGCCGGGGTCGAAGACCGCATGGGCCTGCCCGCCGTCGACCCGTACCGCCACGGCGCCGGCCGCCTGGTGGACGCGCTGGCCGCGGTCTGATCTAACAGCCCCCGCCGGAGGTGTTCAGGCGCAGCCTGGGACGCCTCCGGCGGGAGTATTTTTGGAAAGATGAAAAGGCAGGTGCCCCGGTTGCCGGGCGTCATGCCAAGGCCCGCCGATTGCGCGCGCTGGGCCGCAGGAAAGGGCAGTTTCATGAACATCACCGTCACCCCGGACGTCTTCAAACTGGCGCAGGTCTTCACCATCTCGCGCGGCTCGCGCACTGAGGCCAAGGTGCTGACCGTGCGGGTGGAAAAGGACGGCGTCACCGGCTGGGGCGAATGCGTGCCTTATGCCCGTTATAACGAGACGCTGGACAGCGTGGCCGCCGAGATCGAGGGCCTGCCAGCCGATTTCACCCGCGAGGAGCTGCAATCGCTGCTGCCCGCCGGCGCCGCCCGCAACGCGGTCGACTGCGCGCTGTGGGATCTGGAGGCGAAACAGGCTGGCAAGCGTGTCTGGGAACTGGCCGGGCTGCCGGAACCCAAGGCTGAGATCACCGCCTATACGCTGTCGCTGGACACGCCCGAAAACATGCAAAAGCAAGCAGCCGGGAACGCCCACCGGCCGCTGCTGAAGATCAAGCTTGGCACCCCTGACGACATGCCCCGCCTGGAAGCGGTGCGCGCCGGTGCGCCGGAGGCCAAGATCATCATCGACGCCAACGAGGGCTGGTCGGCAGAGGTTTACGCCGAACTGGCGCCGCATCTGGTGCGCCTGGGTGTGGAGCTGGTGGAGCAGCCCTTGCCCGCGGGCGAGGATGAGGCCCTGATCGGCATGGAGCGCCCGGTGCCGGTGTGCGCGGACGAGAGCTGCCATGACCGCGAGAGCCTGCCCAAGCTCAAGGGCAAATATGATGTGGTCAACATCAAGCTGGACAAGACCGGCGGCCTGACCGAGGCGCTGAAGCTGCGCGCTCAGGCTTTGGCCGAGGGCTATGAGGTGATGGTCGGCTGCATGGTCGGCTCCTCGCTCGCCATGGCGCCGGCGACGCTTGTGGCCCAGGGTGCGGCGGTTACGGATCTTGACGGGCCGCTGCTTCTGGCCGAAGACCGCGAGGAACCACTGTTGTTTGACGCCGAGGGCGTGCACCCGCCGAAACCGGCGCTTTGGGGTTGAGGAGACCAAGATGACCCGTACCGTTTATGTGAATGGCGAATACCTGCCCGAGGGTGAGGCCAAGGTTTCGATCTTTGACCGCGGCTTCCTGTTTGCCGATGCGGTTTATGAGGTGACCTCGGTTCTGGACGGCAAGCTGATCGACTTTGATGGCCACGCGGTGCGCCTGGACCGCTCGCTGAAAGAGCTGGACATGGCGTCGCCCTGCTCCAAGGAGGAGCTCTTGGAAATCCACCGCAAGCTGGTGGAGCTGAACGGCATTGAAGAGGGCCTGGTGTACCTGCAGGTTTCCCGCGGCTCTGACGGCGACCGGGATTTTGTGTTCCCGTCCGAGGATACTCCGCCGAGCCTGGTTTTGTTCACCCAGAACAAGCCGGGCCTGGCCGACAGCCCGGCGGCGCAGAAGGGCGCCAAGATCATCTCGATCGAGGACATCCGCTGGGGCCGCCGCGACATCAAGACGGTGCAACTGCTCTATCCCTCGATGGGCAAGATGATGGCCAAGAAGGCGGGCTGCGATGATGCCTGGCTGATCGAGGACGGCTATGTGACCGAAGGCACCTCGAACAACGCCTATTACGTCAAGAATGGCAAGATCGTGACCCGGCCGCTGTCCAACGACATCCTGCACGGCATCACCCGCGCCGCGGTGCTGCGTCTGGCCGCCGAGGCCCAGATGGAGATCGAAGAGCGCCTGTTCACGATCGAGGAAGCGAAACAGGCGGATGAGGCCTTCACGACCTCCGCCAGCGCCTTTGTGATGCCGGTGGTAGAGATCGACGGTGTGCAGCTGGGCGACGGCACCCCGGGCCCCATCGCCAAGCGCCTGCGCGAGATCTACCTGGAAGAAAGCCGCAAGAAAGCCGTCTGAGGCGGATTGACGGACCGGATTGGAAGGCCGCCCCGGTGTGGGCGGCTTTTTGCGTTTCGGGGAATCAGGCGGCGTGACCCCGGACGGTAAAACTGCGTGAAAAGCAGGGGCTGCGCAGCGGTGCGGTCGGCGGTATTTTCCGCAAGCTGTCAACAATCGCCGCTGTGGCTGCGGCACTGTCGCCAGAATCCGGCTCTTACGCTCAGGATTTTAACTAATTTTATACAAAATGGGCGCGTCAACGGCGAAATAGGATAGTCTGGAACGCAGTTGAAGAGGCGCCGGGAAACGGGCCGCCTGCCAGAGTAACAAGCCGCGGAGGTGCCAGATGGGACAGTGTTTTCAGCCGGAAATGGGTCAGGTGACGGCAGTCCAGGCTGCGGAGCCGAGCGACGCTGAAATTCTTGCGGCCGTCCGCCGGGTTCTGACCGCCGAAGAGGTGGAGCATCCCGGCGTTGCGCAGGCATCCGCTGGCCGGAGCTGGTTTGCAGGCAGGCTGCCGGAGGCGGACCGCCCGGTCAAACCTTCGCTGGCGGCACGGCTGCTGGGCCGTCTTCGCGGCTAGGCGCGCACTCGGGGGGGAGCGCGCCCTGCCGCGGGACGGCGGCCCGGTACCGGCTTATTGGTTAAAGATATTCATGCGAAGGCCGCCCGGATCGGGCGGCCTTTTTTCTTCTGAGCAACGGCCGGCTGCAACGGCAGCGGCAGTATGTGCTAATCTGATCGGCAAGCCAGGCGGGGGAGGGGCGCAGATGCTGAACCGGATTTGGATGCTGCTGGCAGCGGTGCTGATTGCCGCACCGGCAGCCGCCGCGGAAGGCGGTGCGGAGTGCGGCGGCGAAACAGCTTGCCGGATAGACGGCGGCTTATACCACCTGGCCCTGCCGGACAGCTGGCAGGGCGGGCCGGCGGTGATGTTCCTGCACGGCTACGGCAGCAGCGGCGCCAAGGTGGTTGCCAATTCCGGGCTGGTGGCAGCTTTCACCCGGCGCGACTACGCAGTGATCGCCCCCAGCGGGCTGCCCTGGAAGGATGGCAAGCCCGCCGACTGGTCGGTGCGCGACGGCTGGAACACCTATCCCCGCAACGACGTCGCGTTTCTGCGCGACGTGCTGGCGGATGCCGCGGCCCGCGCCGGGGTTATGCCGGACCGGCTGCTGCTGAGCGGCTTTTCCCGCGGCGGTTCAATGGTTTGGGATGTGGCGTGCCAGGCACCGGAATTTGCCGCCGCCTATGCGCCGGTTGCCGGCGGCTTCTGGCTGCCGGTGACCCAGGACTGCAAAGGCCCCGTGCGGCTGCTGCATATCCACGGCTTTGCCGACAAGGTGGTGCCGCTGGAAGGACGTGTGATCCAGGGGTCGGAGGCTGAGATTGTGCAGGCCGACATCTGGGAGGGGCTGCAGCTGTGGCGGCGTGAAAACGCCTGCGCCAGTAATGCCGCAGACCATGAGGTCCGGGACGGGCTCTGGCGCAAGCGCTGGAAGTGCGAGGCAGGCGGGCTGGAACTGATCCTGCACAAGGGCGGGCATGGCCTGCCCAAGGGCTGGAGCACCCTGGCGCTGGACTGGTTCGAGGACCTGGAGCGCTGAGGCGGCAGGGCCGGGCGGCCATTGCGGCCAGTATGATCAGCCGCGCGCCGTCAGGCGCTGCCTGAAGAAACCCAGGATCTCATCCCGCGCCTGCAGGGTCGGGTGGCCTGCTTCATCCACCAGATGCGCCGTCACAACGCTGTGCGGGGCGGGGACGTGCTTGGCAAAAAACGGCGGCACCTGGGTGGCGGCGGCGCTGTCCGGCAGGGTGCGGGCGTCAAAGCGCTCTCCCAAGGCTTCGGCGTAGGCGGCAAAGCGCTGCGCTTGGCAGAAGGCGTCGCCCTGGAAGCGGTAGGCCAGCACGGTGAGGTCCTCGCGCTCCAGCCTTTCGCGCACCACGGCGAGCTCTTCGGGCGGGCTTTCGACGCCTGCGGGATTGTCCAGCGGCAGCGAGGGCTGCGCCAGGACCGGCGCCAGCATGGAGGGCTCCAGCATCATCGACAGGGCAAAGTTTCCGGTGAAGCACATGCCGATGGCGCCGGTGCCGGGGCCGCCGCATTCCTCATGCGCCAGCCGCGCCAGCGCTCGCAGCCATTGGGTTACAGGGCTGGCGCCATTGCCGGCAAAGGCGCGGAACTCGGCGCTGACGCACGCGCGGCGGAACACCTCCGCGCCGTCTTCTGCCGTCGCCACGGCTCCGTCACGGCCGAACAGCGAAGGCACGTAAACCGTGAAGCCTGCACCCCGCACCCAGCGGGCAAAGCGGGCCACATGGGGGCTGATCCCCGGCATCTCTGCCATCACAATCACTGCCGGGCCCTGGCCGGACACATGAACGGTCTTCTCTGAATCGTTGAGAGTGATCCGGCGCGGCTCGAAATCTTCGAGCGCGTCATCCTGGTCCATCGGGCGCTTGGTCATTGGGGGTCCTTCCTGTCTGCGAATCTGAGTCTGAATTTTGAACCCAGATAGAAATCCCCTATCTGGGTCCGTATGTCAAACCCAGCTTCTGATTCCCGTGAAACCCTGCCCGCCGTCCGCCGCCGCGCCCTGGTGCCCAAGGAACAGTGCCCGATGGCACTGGCCGCCGAGATCCTGGGCGACCGCTGGACCCTTCTGATCCTGCGGGAGGCGTTTTACGGGGTGTGCCGCTATGACGATATGCGCGAAGACCTGAAGGCGCCGCGCTCTACCCTGACCGACCGGCTGAACAGTCTGGTGGCGCGCGGGATCCTGGAAAAACAGCCCTATCAGGAGGCGGGCGACCGGGTGCGCCAGGCCTATGTGCTGACGGACACGGGCCGCGGGCTGGCGCTGACCTTTCTGGCGCTGGCGCAATGGGGCGAGGCGCATGTGACCGGCGGCGCGGCGCCGGTCGGGGTGGTGGACCGGGAAACCGGCGCGCCGCTGCGGGTCGGGCTGATGGATGCAGACGGCGCACCGGCCGATCTTGCGCGCGCAACCCTGCGGCTGAGGGAGTGAGGGCGGCGGCCAGCCCGGCCCTTTTCACCTTTGGGCAAATACTCCGGGGTGAATTGGCCGTAAGGCCAAGAGGGGCAGCGCCCCTCCGCCCCGGGCGGCTGACGCTTACTGCTTGTCGGTCACGTTTTCCTTGAACGCCACCTCGAACTCCGCCTGCTTCTCCGGGCTGGCCTCGGTCTGGTAATTGGCTTTCCACTCCGCCATGGTCATGCCGTAGTAGATCTCGCGCGCCTCGTTTTTGTCCATTTCGATGCCGCGCTCGTTGGCGGCTTCCTGGTACCAGCGGGCCAGGCAGTTGCGGCAGAAGCCGGCCATGTTCATCAGGTCGATGTTCTGCACATCGGTGCGGTCTTCCATCAGGTGCTTTTGCAGGCGGCGGAAGGCGGCGGCCTGGATTTCGATCTCGGTTTGCTTGTCCATGGCAAGAAGTCCTCGGGTCATCAGCGCGTTTGCGCACAGGCCTAGCAGCCGCGGCAGGGACGGGCAATGGCGGGCTGCATTCAGATCAGCTGCAGCGCCAGCCACGGCCCCAGCGCGGTGGCGAAGATCACGATCTTGTCGGTGCCAAGCCAGCGGTAGAGGGTGAGGCTGACATCCGCAGGCGCCAGGCCGAACAGGCGGGCGTGCAGCCCGGCCACCCAGTCGTGCATCAGCATAATCAGGACGGCGGACAAGGTGAACAGGCCGATGTGCAGCACGGTCAGCCAGCCGAAAAAGGCAGAGAGGGTATCCAGTGTCATGACGGCGATTTCCCGGTTTTGCCCGCGTTTCCGTTACAGATATGGGGGCGGGGTGCCGGTTCGGCAACGCGGGCAGCCGTTTTCCGGCGCGGAAAACGGCCCGGAAATCACGTGTTTTCCGAGACGGAATGCGTTCCGGATTGCGGTTCAGAGACCGGAGGCGTCCAGTGCCCTGGGCAGGATGCGGGCCAGGCGTTCGGCCCAGGCGTGCTGGCCGGTGTATTCGGCAATCAGGTCATTGCGCAGCTCGATCAGCGTGTTGGGGCGGCCGGGCTTGGTGGCGTGGGTCTCAATCGCGTCGCCGGGCAGGTGGCCGGTGTAGGGTTCATTGACCCCGACGCAGAGGCCGTCCTCGCGGTTCAGCTCATCAACCACGAAGGGGGAGAACCGCTCGCCCTTGGGGAACAGGATGCCGATCTCCCAGGGGCGCGGGGGGCGGCCGCGCAGCTGGCGGGTGAAGCTGTGGACCGAGACGATGACCGTGCGGGGCCGTTCCGCCAGCCGCGCCAGCGCCCGGTGGTAGGGGCGGTAGCAGTTCTCCAGCCGCTTTTTCAGCTCTGCCGCGCCCGCGTGGCGGTTGGCAGGGATGATGGTGCCGTCATAAAGCTTCATCAACAGGGTCGGATCGTCTTCGCCTCGGTTGGGGTCAATCACCAGGCGGGAGAAATTCGAGGCCACCACCGGCGCGTCCAGCATCTCGCCCAGCAGTTTTGACACCTCATAGGCGCCGACGTCATAGGCGATGTGGCGCTCCATATCCTCGCGCGGGAGGCCCAAATCGCCGCCGCCGGCAAAGGGCGGCACAACGTTGGTCGCATGGTCGCAGGTGATCAGCCAGCGGGCGGGGCGGTCGGCGCCGTGCACGAAATAGGGTGTATATGTCATGAACCTGTCATCTTTTGGTGACGGCTGTTTAGGGGAGTTGCGGGAAAATGGGAATTAGGGGATAAGCAGCTCAACGCTGTTTGCGATAACATATTTCAGGTCCGGAGGAGTAGACCCCTATGAAACGCTCGCGCAATGTCAAGATTGTTGCCACCCTGGGGCCGGCTTCGGAGACTTATGAAACCATCCGCGCCCTGCATGAGGCCGGCGCCGATGTGTTCCGCTTGAACATGTCGCACGGCAGCCACCCGGAGATTGCCGAAAAGCACAAGATCATCCGTCAGGTCGAAAAGGACCTGGACAGCCCGATCGCCATTCTGGCGGATCTGCAGGGCCCCAAGCTGCGGGTCGGCGTGTTTGCCAACGGAGCCGAGGAGCTGGAGGAGGGCGCCAAGTTCCGCCTTGATCTGGATGAGGCGGAGGGCGATGCCGGCCGCGTGTGCCTGCCGCACCCGGAAATCTTCCAGGCGCTGGAGCCGGGGGCGCATCTGCTGGTCAACGATGGCAAGATCCGCCTGGCGGTGGACGCCTGCGGCCCGGATTTTGCCGATTGCACGGTGGAAACCGGCGGCACGATTTCCAACCGCAAGGGGGTGAACGTGCCCGACGTTGTGCTGCCGCTGGCCGCCCTGTCGGAGAAGGACCGCGCGGATCTGGAGTTTGTCTGCGATCTGGGGGTGGACTGGCTGGCGCTGTCCTTTGTGCAGCGGGCCAAGGATGTTTACGAGGCGCGGTCGCTGGCGGATGGCCGCGCGGCGGTGCTGTCGAAGATTGAGAAGCCGCAGGCGGTGGAGGATTTCGAGGCCATCCTTGATGCCTCTGACGGCATCATGGTGGCGCGCGGCGATCTGGGGGTGGAGCTGCCGGTGGCGGCGGTGCCGCCGATCCAGAAGCGTCTGGTGCGCAAGTGCCGGGCGGCGGCCAAGCCGGTGATCGTGGCGACCCAGATGCTGGAGAGCATGATCGAAAGCCCGATGCCGACCCGTGCCGAGGTCTCTGACGTGGCAACCGCCATCTATGAAGGCGCCGATGCGGTGATGCTGAGCGCCGAGAGCGCCGCGGGCCAGTATCCGGTGCAGGCGGTGCAGACCATGGACAAGGTGGCGATCGAGGTCGAGGCCGACCCGACCTATTCCCAGATCATCGCCGCCTCGCGTTCGGCCAAGGGCACCACGGTGGCTGACGGTATCGTCGCCGCGGCGCGGGAGATCGCGGAGAAGACAGAGATCAAGGCGATCTGCTGTTTCACCCAATCAGGAACCACAGCGCTGCTGACCGCGCGCGAGCGCCCCGGCGTGCCGATCATCGCGATGACCCCGGTCAGCGCCACGGCCCGCCGGCTGTGCCTCAGCTGGGGCTGCAAATGCGTGATGACACCGGAATTGGACCGCTTCAAAGGCGCGGTTGTGAACGCGGCGCGGGCGGCGCGGGCGGGCGGCTATGCGGGTGATACCGACCAGATCGTGGTCACCGCGGGGGTACCGTTCAACGTGCCGGGCACCACCAACATTCTGCGCATCGCCCCCTGTGACGAGCGGTTGATTTACAGCACCGACCCGGAGTAACCATACCCCGGTCAGGGGACTGATTGCCGGGGGCGTTGAGCCCCCCCCATGCTGCCGCCTTGGGCGGGCGGTGCCCGTCCGGCATCTGTGCCGGGCGGCGACACCCGGCTCGGATGCCGGGAAAGACGCGCGGTGTGCGTATTTCCGGGGTCCTCGGCGCTAATTCCAGAGATTCCGCTTGCCCCCCGGGCGGGCATTGCTTAAAGGGCAGCTCTGTTCCGCGCGGCCGGCCGTCGAGGCATGCCGAGTCGCGCGTCTAGCGAACCTGCATTGAAGGAGACGGAAATGCCCAAGATGAAGACGAAATCGAGCGCCAAGAAGCGCTTTAAGGTGACCGCCACTGGCAAGGTCATCGCAGGTCAGGCCGGCAAGCGCCACGGCATGATCAAACGCACCAAGAAATTCATCCGTGATGCCCGCGGCACCACGGTCCTGTCGGCACCCGACGCAAAGATCGTCAAGGGCTTCATGCCCTACGACCGCTAAGAGGAGATTGAGATATGTCCCGCGTTAAAGGTGGTACCACGACTCACGCCCGTCACAAGAAGGTCATCAAGGCAGCCAAAGGTTACTATGGCCGCCGCAAGAATACCTTCAAGGTTGCCCGTCAGGCCGTCGACAAGGCGAACCAGTACGCAACCCGCGACCGTAAGAACCGCAAGCGCAACTTCCGCGCGCTGTGGATCCAGCGGATCAACGCGGCTGTGCGTTCGCACGACGAAGCGCTGACCTACTCCCGCTTCATCAACGGCCTGAACCTGGCCGGCATCGAAGTGGACCGTAAGGTTCTGGCCGACCTGGCCGTGCACGAGCCCGAAGCCTTCGGTGCGATCGTGCGCCAGGCACAGGACGCGCTGGCAGCCTAAGGCTCCAGACGGATCTGAAATCAGGAAAGGCCGCTCCAGCTGGAGCGGCCTTTCTTGTTTTGGGGCACAGTCGGCAGCGGCGGAGCCCTAGCTGCATTCCACGATCATCAGGCCGGTGGTTGCGTCCAGCCGTGTCGAAACACGGTCCGCAGGCAGATTTGCGCAATAGCCGTTCAGGTCATAGTGCCCAGCCAGGTTGGTGTATGAATGTTCGTCGGCCAGCCGGTAGTTGATTGCGTTGTTGCCGGACGGAATGAACACGCTTTTGTCCGGGCTCCCGTCCGGTGAGATAATGTCGCCCCGGGTGACTTTCAGATAGGCCCAGGCGTGCTCGGGCACGCTGATATTCTGGGTTGCTTTGCTTGCGAGCACTTCTTCGAAGTCCCGGCCGATCGTCCTATCGTCGGACCACTTGTAAGCGTATTCGGTTTCCACCGAGGCGGTGACGTAATAGGTGCCGGAAACGGAGGCGCTGGTTGTCACGCTGTGGGTCTGGGACAGCGCGCGTTCGTAGGATTCCGTTTTGCGGGAGGCAACTTCGGTATATTCGGAGAGCTCCATCCCGGGTGTGATCGCTCCGACAATGGCGGTGACGTCCCGGGCAAGGACCGTGCTTCTGCTGTAGCCCACCACGCAGACGGCATCGAGGGAATCGAGGAACTTCCCGCTGCTGCCGCCCAAGGCGATCACAAGCAGTTCCTGCTGGGAGCAGCCCAGTTCCGCAGACAGCAGTTTTTCGTCATTCAGGACGCCGCCCTGAAGTGTTGTTCCATCTGTAAAGTGGAACCGGAGCCCGCTGAGAAAGCCGTCGCTTACGCTGTAGCCGATATCCTGGACGAGAACATCTGGCGACAGAGTGACCGAGTTGCTCTTATCCTTGCCCTTGCCGCCATGGCGCTCGCCGTTGAGAATGATGGCTTCAATCAGTTCGCCGGATTCGAGGCGCAACTCGCGCAGGGAAACATGGTCGAACCGGCTGCCGCCGCCGCCGCCCATGTGGTGCTTGACGAACTTGCCGCCGCTCTGTTTGAGGTCCTTGATCTCGTTCTGGGAAAATACCGGAAGTTCCTTGCTGAATGCGCCGTCCATTGCAATCCCTTTCGCTGAATGATGAACAATCAGAGGTTGCGCATCTACTTTAGGATTCGTCTTTAAAATGATATCTTCAAATTGCGTTAAATAAGCAACCGGCTGGGCGCGCGTGGAAATTCATTCAAAAGCCTTGTCGGTGCTGCTCAGCTTCGGGGCATCCGCAGGGTGAACACGGTTTGCTGTTCGTCCGATTGCGCCGTCAGCAGGCCGCCGTGGCCCTTGGCGATCTGCTGGGCGATGAACAGACCCAGGCCCAGCCCGTTCTGCGAGGCCCGCATCTCAGCGCGGGTGAAGGGTTCGAACAGAAGGTCCATCGTCTCTTGCGGGATCGGTTTGCCCGCATTGGCGACGGACAGGATGAAATTATCGCCGTCGTCACTGGCGGTCACCGTGACCGGTTTGCCCGGCGTGCCATGCGTGACCGCATTCGAGAGCAGGTTCGACACCAGCTGGGCCATGCGCTCCGGGTCGCAGGCGAGCGGATCCTGGAAGCTGTACTCCTCGCGCAGATCCGTGTCCGGGTTGGCCAGCCGGATCTCCTCTACCGTCTGGCTCAGCACCGGCCGCAGGTCTGTCTTTTCGGGGTGGCCGATCTCGATCCCATTGCCCAGGCGGGCGCGGGCGAAATCGAGAATGTCGTTGATCAGCGACGACATGCGGGTGACGGACTGGCGGCCCAGGGAAAGGATCTCCAGCGCCTTGGCGGATTGCGGCTCGTTCTCAAGCAGCCGCAGCGCCGCGCCGACCGCCGACAGCGGATTGCGCAGGTCATGGCCCAGCACCGCGATGAACTGCTCGCGGAAACGGGCCTCCTGCTCGCGCGTGGCCAGATGGGCTTCGTTTTCCTTGGCGCGGGTGACATCCCGGGCGCTGCAGAAGAACCTGTCCCCCTCCGGCACCGCGTTCCAGGACAGCCAGCGGTAGGAGCCGTCCTTGTGCCGGTAGCGGTTTTCGAACTGCAGCACCGGATGGCCGTGCTTGACCCGCTCAAACGCAGCCTCTGTCCGGGAGATGTCGTCCGGATGCACAAAATGGAAGAACTGGCGGGTCTCGATGTCCTCGGGCAGCAGGCCCAGCGTGGTGTACCAGGCGGGGTTGGTGTCGGTGAAGATGCCAGAGGCGTCGACGACGCCGAGAAGGTCAGGGGTGACCTTCCAGGTCAGCGTTGTGCGGTCCATATGCGTAGGCATGAAGATATATCCGAATTTCGAAGCTGCGGGATAAAGTGCGCATGCAAGTACCCGTCTGGCAAGCGCTAAGAGGCCGTTCTTGCGGCCCAAATGCCGTTTCTCCGCCGCGGTATGCGAACCCGGGAAAACCAGGCGGAACTTTAGGGCGGGGGCACGGCGTTGAGCCGGTGACGCCAACCCATTGGCCGGGACCGGAACAGGAGCACGCAATGACCGCCGCAGACCCCGCGCACACGGATGCCGCACGCAACACCGCAAAACTCTACCGGATGGATATGCCGGGCCATCTGTGCCCCTACGGGCTGAAGTCAAAGTCGCTGCTGCGCTGGAAAGGGCTTGAGGTTGAGGATCACCGGCTGACCACCCGCGAGGAGGTTGAGCGCTTTCAGGCGCGGGCGGGGGTCGAAACCACGCCGCAGACCTATATCGGCGGCGAGCGGATTGGCGGCTATGAGGATCTGCGCGCCCATTTCGGCGTCCCGGTCCGCGCCGAGGGGGAGACCACCTATGTGCCGGTGATTGCGCTGTTTGCCATGGCGCTGGGGATTGCGCTGGCGGTGCAGTGGGCTGCCTTTGGCACGCTTGCGGGCGGGCGCACGCTGCAATGGTTTGTCGCCGTTTCCATGTGCCTTCTGGCGCTGCAGAAGCTGCGCGACGTGGAAAGCTTCTCCAGCATGTTCCTGAACTATGACCTGCTGGCGCGCCGGTTTGTGCCCTATGCCTATATCTATCCCTTCGCCGAAGGGCTGGCGGGCCTTCTGATGCTGGCGGGCGTGCTGATCTGGCTGGCGGCGCCGCTGGCGCTGGTGATCGGCACCATTGGCGCGGTTTCAGTGTTCAAAGCGGTCTATATTGACAAGCGGGAGCTGAAATGCGCCTGCATGGGCGGCAGCAGCGAGGTGCCGTTAGGGTTTGTTTCGCTCACCGAAAACCTGATGATGGCGGGCATGGGCGCTTGGATGCTTCTAAGCTGAGGCTGCCTCAGGCGGCAATCCCGTGCGGGCCGTGGCGGATGACGGCCCATTGGCCATAGCTGTCGTCCAGGTCCAGCTTGATCGCTGCGTTGGATGTGGTGGAGGCGCTGCCTATTTCCGCAAGCGTGAATTCGATACCGCCGGGGATATCAATGCGGACCCGGTGCGGGCCGCCGCCGTGCGGGGCCTGGATCGGGCGGCCGGTGGAGGTGACCAGCCCGTCGATATCCAGCCTGGCGGTGCGGTTTTCAATGTCCACCTCGTAGTCGATCCGCTTGATCAGCGTCTCGTGCACGGTGTCGCACATGGCGCGGAACACCCACCAGTGGGTGGCTTCCTCATCCGTTTCACCGCCCAGAAGCACGGTTTCCAGCGCCGCGCGCTGGGCGTCAGAGGCGCGGTCGTCGATGATCGTCTGCAATGCGCCCTTGCCCTCGTAGATCGGGCCGGGCCAGGCATAAAGCAACGCGCAGTGGGCGCCGGTCAGGTCGGTCCCGCCAAAATGCCCCTTGTCGATATGCAGCACCTCGAACCCGGTGCAATTGCCGTGGGTGGGCAGATCTTCGAACTGGCAGGGGCAGCCGTAGTTGCAGTTGCAGTTCCCGAAGCTGCGGCCCTCGATATACCAATCCACATGTGCCATGGCTGTGCCCTCCGCTGCTGCTGAAAAGATTTGCCTGAGTGTATCACAAAACGGGCAGGGTTTCAGGCGCGGCCGCGCCGCGGCGACACACCCGCCGGGCTTCCGCCGCCGCCCTCTTGCTTTCGCGCGCCCTTGTGGTAGCAGGGCATCAGCAGAATTCGAGGGGCCGTGATGGACGATCTTAAAGCCAAATACCTGGGTCAGATTGCAGAGGCCGCCGACGAGGCGGCGCTGGAGGCGATCCGCCTTGCCGCGGTCGGCAAGAAGGGCGAAGTGGCGCTGAAGATGCGCGAGCTGGGCAAGATGACCCCCGAGGAACGCCAGGTGGCGGGCCCGGCGCTGAACGCGCTGAAGGATGAGATCAACTCGGCGCTGGCAGCCAAGAAGGCGGGGCTGGAAGATGCCGCGCTGGATGAGCGTCTGCGCACTGAATGGCTGGACGTGACCCTGCCGTCGCGCCCCTCTCGCCAAGGCAGCCTGCATCCGATCAGCCAGGTGCAGGAAGAGATCACCGCGATCTTTGCCGAACTGGGCTTCTCCGTCGCTGAGGGGCCGCGGATTGACACCGACTGGTACAACTTCGATGCGCTGAACATTCCGGGCCACCACCCGGCGCGCGCCGAGATGGACACGTTCTACATGCACCGTGCGGAAGGCGACAACCGTCCGCCGCATGTGCTGCGCACCCATACATCGCCGGTGCAGATCCGCTCGATGGAAAAGATGGGCGCGCCCCTGCGCATCATCTGCCCGGGCGGCGTTTACCGCGCCGACTATGACCAGACACACACGCCGATGTTCCACCAGGTCGAAGGCCTGGCGCTGGACAAGGACATCTCGATGGCGAACCTCAAGTGGGTGCTGGAGGAATTCGTCAAATCCTTCTTCGAGGTGGACGACGTCGAGCTGCGCTTCCGCGCCTCGCACTTCCCCTTCACCGAGCCGTCGGCAGAGGTCGACATCCGCTGCTCCTGGGAGGGTGGTGCGCTGAAGATCGGCGAGGGCGACGACTGGATGGAGATCCTCGGCTCCGGCATGGTGCACCCCAAGGTGATCGCGGCGGGCGGCATCGACCCGGAGATCTATCAGGGCTTTGCCTTCGGCATTGGCATCGACCGCCTGGCGATGCTGAAATACGGCATCCCGGACCTGCGCGCCTTCTTCGACAGCGACCTGCGCTGGCTGCGCCACTATGGCTTCCAGAGCCTCGATATGCCGGCGCTGCATGGCGGTTTGAGCAGGTGAAACGCGACTTCGACCGCATTCGGGAACTGCTGATCATATTGTCAGAGCTCCCGGGCGGTCGGTTTAAACCAACAGGCGGATACCCTGCTGGAGCACAAAAAGGCGCTGATTGGTCAGAGCATGATCACTACCAAATTTCGCTAATGTGGGAGGCGGGGCTACTTCGGAATGCGACGTTAGCTGACGAGGACGATCCTCCGGGCGAATTTCTCACCATCAGTTGGGCGGGTCATGATTATCTGGACGCGATACGCGACGAAAATGTTTGGCAAAAAACCAAAGATGGCGCCGCTCAAATGGGGGGAGCGACCCTCACTTTGATGAAAGACTTGGCTATAGCGTTCTTAAAGAAAGAGGCTGCCGAAAAGTTGGGTCTAGAGCTCGGTTAAATCGGATACTTCAAGATGAGATACCGCTGAGCGAAGCTTGCATCGCGCACTACCCCCACACACAGGGCAGGGTCGATGCTCTGTGATTTGTCGCAACGGGTACCTCTAGACTGGAATATTCCTGCCATTGGATGCCCCCCAGCGCAGGACCAAGGCCGCAGGCCGCCGCGCCATCGCTTGCCTTTCGGCGATTGCTTGCCATCGCCTGTCGGCAGTGCATTGCTGAGCAATGCTCGAGAGACCGCCCGCACGGGCAGGCGATTTGGTGACGCAGGCGCTCCAGTTAGACGTCCTGCGGAGTTGGCCGGCATAAACTGCCAGACACCACCGTCGGATCGCCTCCCCGCGGCCAGGCGATGGCGCGGCTTAAACGTTCAAAGTCATCCCACAAAGTTGTGACGTGACAGCTGCCGCTCCGCGGCTACGCTCGCACATATGATCCAGGCCGTTCTAGCCTTCACCGCCGCCCTGCTGTGGGCCACTGCCGCTGCCGCCATGGGGCCGCCGAAAACGGCTGAGTGCCTTGGCGCAACGCCCTGTGTGCTGGGGGACCGCTCCTATCACGTGATGGAGCCGGAGGGCTGGGACGGGGTCTCGCCGCTGCCGGTGCTGCTGCATTTTCACGGCTGGGCGCGGACCGGGGTGCATGCACAGAACAGCGACCGGGTTGGGGCATCGGCCAAACGCCGGGGTGTCTTGCTGGTGACACCGAACGGACGGTGCAAGACCTGGGATTTCTGGTCGGCTGACACAGAGGATGCCGCCTTTGCCGACCGGGTGCTGGAGGACGTCGCCAAGCGCTATCCCGTTGATCCCGAGCGCATATACGTTTCAGGCTACTCCTACGGCTCTGCCATGGCCTGGCGCTATGTCTGCCACAGCGGCAATGATGTGGCCGCATTGATGGCGGTGGCCGGGACCCTCCGGCAGAGCGAGGACTGCCCTGAAGCCCCGCGCGAGGTGCGCCACGTGCACGGGCTGAAGGACAGGGTGATGGATTTTCCCTATGGCCCCGGCGGCGAGCGGACCTATCCGGTGGCGCTGTGGCGGGCGCGGCTGGGCTGCGGCGCAGCGCGGGTGCTGGGGCAGTGGCAGGCGGTGGAGTGGCTGAAGCTGGAGCGCACCGTGTGGGCGGGCTGCGCGCAAGGCCAGGTCGTGCTGGACACCCACCCCGGCGGCCATTTCATCCCGCACGGCTGGATCGGGCGGCAATTGGATGAGCTTTTGAACCTCACTCCCAGCTATCCTTGAGGGCATCTGCGCTGCGCCCTTGAACCTTGGCGCATTCTTTGCCATTGCCTCTGGCAAACTGCATGTCTGCCAAGGGGTCCCCGACCGATGAAATTCACGCTTTCCTGGCTGAAAGACCACCTCGACACCGATGCTTCGGTGGCGGAGATCACCGACGCCCTGACCGACCTGGGCCTTGAAGTCGAAGGGGTCGTCAACCCGGCCGATGCGCTGAAGGATTTCAAGCTTGGCTATGTGACGCACGCCGAGAAACACCCTGATGCCGACAAGCTGCGGGTCTGCAAGGTGGACACCGACGAGGGCGAGCTGCAGATCATCTGCGGCGCGCCGAACGCGCGCGAAGGCATCACCGTGGTGGTTTGCAAGCCGGGCATGTATGTCCCGGGCCTGGATATCACCATCGGCGTCGGCAAGATCCGCGGCATCGAGAGCTTTGGCATGATGGCCTCCGAGCGCGAGCTGGAGCTGTCGGAAGAGCATGACGGCATCATCGAACTGCCCTCCGGCAAGGTTGGCGACAGCTTCGTGGACTGGCTGGCGGAAAACGATCCGGCCAAGGTCGACCCGGTCATCGAGATCGCGATCACCCCGAACCGTCCCGATGCGCTGGGAGTTTACGGCATTGCCCGCGACCTGGCGGCGCGGGGTCTGGGCACCCTGAAGACGCGCGCGTTTGAGGCGGTGCCCGGGGATTTCGCGAGCCCCATCAAGGTGACCATTGACGAGGACACCCTGGACGGCTGCCCGCTGTTCGCCGGCCGCCTGATCAAGGGCGTGAAGAACGGCCCCAGCCCGCAGTGGCTGCAGGACCGGCTGACGGCGATCGGCCTGCGCCCGATCTCGGCGCTGGTGGATGTGACAAACTTCTTCACCTTCGACCAGAACCGCCCGCTGCATGTGTTCGATGCGGCCAAGGTATCCGGTGACCTGCGGGTGCACCGCGCCCAGGGCGGCGAGACGCTGGTGGCGCTGGATGAGAAGGAATACACCCTGGGTGCGGGCCATATGGTGATCTCCGACGAAAAAGGCGTGGAGAGCATCGGCGGCATCATGGGCGGCGAGGAAACCGGCTGCACCGAGGAAACCATGGATGTGTTCCTGGAGAGCGCGTTCTGGGATCATGTGCAGATCGCCATGGCGGGCCGGGCGCTCAAGATCAACTCCGACGCGCGCTACCGGTTCGAGCGCGGGGTGGATCCGGAATACACCATCGAGGGCCTGCACCGGGCGACCCAGATGATCCTGGACATCTGCGGCGGCGAGCCGTCGGAGGTGGTGATTGCGGGCGACGTGCCGGATCATTCGCGCGCTTACAAGCTGGACAGCGGCCGGGTGCAGTCGCTGGTGGGCATGGAAATCCCGGAAAGCGACCAGCGCCAGACCCTGACCCGCCTGGGCTTCCGCCTGGAGGGCAACATGGCGCATGTGCCCAGCTGGCGCCCGGATGTGCAGGGCGAGGCCGACCTGGTCGAGGAGGTCGCGCGCATTGCCTCGCTGACCAAGCTGCAGGGCAAGCCGCTGCCGCGGCTGACCGACGGCATCCCGAAGCCGGTGATGACGCCGCAGCAGCGCCGCCAGCAGATGGCGCGCCGCACCTGCGCCAGCCTCGGCTACAATGAAATCGTCAGCTACAGCTTTATCGACAAGGCCTCGGCCGCGCTGTTCGGCGGCGGGGATGATGCCACGATGCTGGCCAACCCGATCTCCTCGGAGATGTCGCACATGCGCCCGGATCTGCTGGCAGGGCTCTTGCAGGCCGCGGCCCGCAACCAGGCGCGCGGTTATATGGACCTGGCGCTGTTTGAGGCGGGCCCTGCCTTCACCGGCGGCGAGCCGGGCGAGCAGGTGACCCAGATCGCGGGCCTGCTGGTGGGCCGCACCGGGCCCAAGGACGTGCATGGCGCCTCGCGCGCGGTGGATCTCTACGACGCCAAGGCGGACGCCGAGGCGGTGCTGGCCGCCATCGGTGCGCCGGCCAAGGTGCAGATCCTGCGCGGCGGCGCCAGCTGGTGGCACCCGGGCCGTCATGGCCGCATCTGCCTGGGTCCGAAAAAGACCCTGGGCGTCTTTGGCGAACTGCATCCGAAGGTTGTGAAGCAGATGGGGATCAAGGGCGCTGCCGTGGCCTTCACCATCTTCCCGGATGAGGTGCCGCTGCCGCGCAAATCCGGTGCAACCCGGCCGGCGCTCGCGATCAGCGACCTGCAGGCGGTGGAGCGGGACTTTGCCTTTGTGGTCGATGCGGACGTCGAGGCGCTGACCCTGGTCAATGCCGCCGCCGGTGCCGACAAGGCGCTGATCGAGGATGTGCGCGTCTTTGACGAGTTCATCGGCGGCTCCCTGGGCGAGGGCAAGAAGTCGCTGGCGATCACCGTGCGGCTGCAGCCCAGTGACAAGACGCTGAAGGAGAAGGACATCGAGGCGGTGAGCGACAAGATCATCGCCAAGGTGACCAAGGCAACCGGTGGCACCCTGCGGGGGTGAGCCGGGACCAAGGCTTTTTTGAAAAGCCTTGGTAAAAGTTTTGAGGAAAGCTTTTGGGCGGCGCACCTGACGGGCGCCGCCTTTTCTGTCACCTGGCGGCAAAGAACTCCGCCAGCAGGTCAAAAACCAGGCGGATACGGCGGCTGGTGTGCAGCTCGCGGTGGGTGGTCAGCCAGACCGGAAAGGTGAGCGGCTCCATCCCCGGCAGCAGCCGCTCCACCCCCGGCGTGACGGCGGCCACATCGTCCATCATCGGGCACACGCCGAAGCCCTGTTTCACCAGCTCCCAGGAGGCCAGGCCGCTGGTGGATCTGATGCGGAAGTTGTCCGCTGTCAGATGGATGCCCAGCGGCGCCATGAAGGCGATTGATCGGTCCACGTCGGCAAAGCCTACGAAGTCATGAGCCGCCAGATCCGCCGGCAAGGCGGGCCGCCCGCGCCGCTCCAGATAGCTGGGGGCGGCATAGAAACGGGCGGTGGCCTCCTGCACCAGGCGGGCTATCAGCTCGGGCTGCTCGGGGCGGACGTGGCGGATGGCGATATCGGCCTCGCGCCGCATCAGGTCGCGGATGTCATTGGCTGCCACCACGTCAATCGTCAGGCGCGGCGCCCGCTGGCGCAGCTGGTGCAGCACCGGCGGCAGCACATGCGCCGACATCACATCCGAGGCGGTGATCCGCACCGTGCCCTCGATGGACTGCGCCTGGCCGGTGGCGGCCAGCCGCAGCCCGTTGGCGGCCTCGCCCATCTTGCGGCTGTGAGTCAGCAGCTCGTGCCCCGCTTCGGTCAGGGCCAGCGCGCGGCCCACACGTTCAAACAGCAGCACGCCCAGTTCCGCCTCCAGCGCCGCCACCTGGCGCGACAGCGTCGGCTGGGTCAGGCCGAGCTTGCGCGCGGCTGCGGACAGCGATCCGGTCTCGGCGGTGGCCAGAAAGGCGCGGATATGGTTCCAGTCGGGGTTTTCCATGCAAATATGTATAACAACCTTGCGGATTTCGGCAATTTATCTGTGGTTCCTGCATGGATAGGCTCAAGTCCAGCAAGGAGAGCCGCCATGACAGCCGACGCCCGCTTTTGGAACAGGATTGCCCCGAAATACGCCGAGTCGCCGATCCGCGACCTGGACGCCTACCGCTACACGCTGGAACGGACCCGGTCTTACCTTAGAGACAGCGACAGGGTGCTGGAGCTGGGCTGCGGCACCGGCTCCACCGCGATTGCGCTGGCGCCAAACGCGGGTGAAATCATTGCCACCGACCTGTCGGAGGAGATGCTGAAGGTGGGGCGGGAGAGGGCCTGGAATGCGGCGGCTGCCAATGTGGATTTCCGCTGCTGCGATGTGCAGAGCGCGCCGGACGGCCCGGTTGATGCAGTGATGGCCTTCAACCTGCTGCATCTGCTGCCGGATTTGGAGGCGGCGCTGGCCTCGATTGCCGCCAAGCTGCCCGAGGGCGGGCTGTTTATTTCCAAGACACCCTGCCTGGGCGAGGCGCGGGGATCCTGGAAATATTGGCTGTATACCGTGGCCATCCCGCTGATGCGGCTGGCGGGCAAGGCGCCCAGCTATGTGGATTTCCTGGATATCCGCACGCTGGAGGCTGCGGTGCAGCGCGCAGGCTTCGAAATCATCGAGACCGGCAACTACCCGGCGGACACGCCCGGGCGCTATCTGGTGGCCCGGCGCTGCTGAGGCGTTGCCTTTTACCCCGCCGCGCTAGGTTACGGGGTGGAGGCCCTTATGTTCGAGGACCGGATTTCTGCCGGGCTTCAGCTGGCCGAGGAACTGGCTGAACTGCCGATGACAGACCCTGTCGTGCTGGCGCTGCCGCGGGGCGGGGTTCCTGTGGCGCTGCCCATTGCGCAGAAGCTGAACGCGCCGCTGGACCTGATCCTGATCCGCAAGATCGGCATGCCCTCCAACCCGGAGCTGGCGGCGGGTGCGCTGGCCGAGGGCAGCAATCCCATATTCAACGGCGCCCTGCTGCAGGCCACCGGCATGAAGCCGGAGGATTTCGCGTCGCAGGTTGCCGGGGCGCGGGAGGAAAATGCCGCCCGCCGCGCCGGCTATTTGCAAGGGCGCCCGCCGGTGGAGCTGGAAGGCCGCACAGCCATCGTGGTGGATGACGGCATCGCGACCGGCGCGACCTTTATGGCGGCGCATTTCTGGCTTAAGGAGCGCAAGCCGGCAGAGGTGATCCTGGCGGTGCCGGTGGCGCCGCCGGAAGCAGTGGACGAACTGCGCCCGCTGGTAGATACTCTGGTCTGCCTGCTGAGCCCCAGGGAATTCTGGGCGGTCGGCGCGCATTACAGGGATTTTGCACAGACCAGCGATGATGAGGTCACGGCTGCCTTGGCCGCTGCCCCGCAGGCTGGCGCAGGAAAGGACAAGACGTGGCATTGAAGGTATATCTCTCGGGTGAGATTCACACCGATTGGCGGGAGCAGATTATTGAAGGCGCAGAGGGGCTGGAGGTGAGCTTCAGCGCGCCGGTTACCGATCACGGCGCCAGCGACGATTGCGGCGTGGCTATTCTCGGCGCCGAGGAGAACAAGTACTGGCACGACCACAAGGGCGCGATGGTCAATGCGATCCGCACCCGCAAGGGGATCTCGGACGCTGATGTGGTCGTCGTGCGCTTTGGCGACAAATACAAGCAGTGGAATGCGGCCTTTGACGCGGGCTATGCCGCCGCGTTGGGCAAGTCGGTTATCGTGCTGAGCCCGCCGGAGCATCAGCACGCGCTGAAAGAGGTCCACGCAGCCGCGCTGGCAGTGGCAGAGGAGCCGCGCCAGGTTGTGGAGATCCTGCGCTATGTTCTGACTGGCAAGCTGCCTGGATGACCTGTCCGGTTCTGGAGACGGAGCGGCTGATCCTGCGCCCGCATAGGGTGCAGGATTTTGCAGCTGTGGCGGCGCTCTGGGCAGAGCCGGAGGTGGTGCGGTTCATCTCCGGCCAGCCTTCGACGCTGCAGGACAGCTGGACCCGGCTGCTGCGCTATATCGGCCATTGGCAGGCGCTGGGCTATGGCTATTGGGCGGTGACCCTGCGCGGCAGCGGCAAATTCATCGGCGAGGTGGGGTTTGCCGATTACCGGCGCGCGATGGAGCCGCCGCTGGTTGGCATTCCCGAAGCGGGCTGGGTGCTGGCGCCCGACATGCACGGCCGGGGGCTGGCAACCGAAGCGGTGCGCCGTATCCATCAGTGGGCGGCGGAGGCCACGGATTGGGCGGAGACCGCCTGTCTCCTTGACCCCTCTCACGCGGCGTCTCAGAAGGTGGCGCGCAAGCTGGGATACGCGCCTGCAGGCGAAGCGGTGTACAAGGGCGCCCCGGCGCTGGTCATGAAACGGGTGGTAGCGCGCGGCTGAGACGGGTTTCTCCCGTCCCTGAAGGCGCTTCCGGGGAAGCGCCATGCAGCGTTGGGCGTGGCGCCGCGCCTTGCGCGGCGCGGCGGTGCCCCGCTCGCTCGGTCGCCGCTGATTTTTGCGCCGGTTTTTCCTTTTTGCGGTCATTCAACGCTTCGTTAAGCGCCGCGGCCTAGGGTGCCGGAAAAGAAACCATACAGTAGACAGGGCAGCTGCTCGCTTCTGCGGGCGATGCCGGGACATGCCATGAAGAACCGCCGCAGGCCTCCCTCGCACATCACCCCGCAGATTGAGGACGCGGGCCTGTTCAAGCGCGAAGTGCGCGATGTTCCGGTGGAGCTGGTGCCGGTGTTCAGCCGCAACAACCGCCGGGATCTGGTGGTGAAGGGGGTCGTCCGGCCGGGGACCGAGATTGAGGTGGTTTTTGCCGGGCGCCGGATGCGCGAAGCGGCAGCCCTGGTGGAGCGGATGAAGAAATTGCGGGCGCAGGGGGTGCGCGCGGCAATGACCGGGCACGAGGCGATGACCCGGATCCAGCAGTTGCGGCTGCCGGTCCAGGTGCGGGGCACGTGGCGGCTGCGGTTTGAACCTGATGCTTCCGGCTGGGAGGTCAAAAGCTACCAGCTGCTGGCCGCGCAGTGGGCCTTTACCGATCTGGACGGGAGCACGGTGGTCTGCGGCTGGCCGCCCGAACCACCGCAGGACAGCCGGCTGGAGCGGGCCCGTGCGGCGCGGGCGCGCCAGGCCGCCGCCTGTGCCGCCACGGCCGCCCGCTCGCGCTGAGCCGGTTGCTGCCGAACCGCAAGACGCCCCGCCGCAGGCGGGGCGCCGGGCCCAACGGGATGAGGCCCGCAGGGGCCGAAGACGGGCGGGAGGGCCTCAGCCTTCTTTTTTGACTTCCACCGTATGCGGGTAGGGGATCGAGATGCCCTTGGCGTCGAACGCCTCTTTCACACCCTGCATCAGGGCAAATTTCAGCTCCCAGTAATCCTCGGCCTTGCACCAGAGCCGTGCGGTCAGATCGACGGAGCTGTCGCCCAGATTGGTGACCCGGACCCAAGGGGCAGGGTCCTGCAGCACCCGGGGGTCGGCATTCGCCTGCTCCAGGATGATTGCCTTGGCCTCTTCGGCGCTGTCGCCATAGTCGATGCCGAACACAAGGTCGGCGCGGCGGGTGGGGTGGTGCGAGAAGTTGGTGATGATCGCGCCCCAGGCCTGGCCGTTGGGCACGATGATCTGCACGTTGTCCGGCGTCGCCAGTTCGGTCACAAAGAGGTTCAGGTCCTTCACAGTGCCCGAGGTGCCGCCGATATCGACAAACTGGCCGATCTTGTAGGGGCGGAACAGGATCAGCATGAACCCCGCGGCCAGATCGCTGAGCGTGCCCTGCAGTGCCAGGCCGATCGCCAGGGTGGCAGCACCCAGCATGGCGACCAGGCTGGTGGCCTCGATCCCGAAGATGTTGAGGACGGCGACCAGCACCACCAGGAGCAGCACCCAGCGTACTGTGCTGGCGGCAAAATTGCCCAGTGTCGGGTCGATCTGCGGCGTGCTGTTGATCCGCCGCCGCACCACGCTGCTGATCCAGCCGGTGGCAATCCAGCCGAGGATCAGCACCACCAGCGCCTTGGCGCCACTTACCAGCAGAGGCCAATAGGCGCCTGCTTGTTCCATCATCTGTTCCATGTCCGCTGTCCCTCCGCGCTGTCATTCGTTGCGCCGGACTGTCGTGGAACAGCCGGGCTGTGGCAATAGGGCGCAGCGGGGAAAGTTCGGGCGGCGAAGGCTCAACCTGTGCGGGCGGATTGGGGCCGCCGCAAGCCAGTTCCGGCATGTGCTGTGGACCGCAAGCAGGAGCTGCTGGCTGGGCAGCAGCTCCTGCTTGCCGTTAGAACAGGAACAGATCGGCGGTAACGTCCTCTGCATCGAAACCGCTGAGGGTGATGGAAACATTGGCAAAACTGACTTCGGCGCCGCTGTCCGTTTGCGAAACCGTAAGATCGGAGAAACCGGAGGCGCCGCGTTTGATCCGGATCAGGTCCTCGCCGGTGTCGAAATTCAGGATCGTGTCAGAGCCGTCTCCGCGCTTGAAGACGAAGAGGTCAGCGCCATCGCCGCCATCCAGGGTGTCGTTGCCCTTGTTGCCATACAGGACGTCTTTACCGTCACCGCCGTGCAGGCTGTCGTTGCCGTTGCCGCCCAGAAGCTTGTCCGCGCCGGATCCGCCCTCGATGGTATCCTTGCCGCCGCGGCCTTTAAGAACATCTTTGCCGATGCCGCCGGAAATGGAATCGGCGCCCGCTCCGGCGGAGACAGTATCCGCCCCGCGTCCGGAATCGATAGTTTCGCTGCCGTCCAGCTTGTAGTACTGACCGGGCCGGATGTTATCGTCTTCGTTAGAACCGCTGATGGTCCAGTCTTCACCGTTCACGAAAGATACAAACTGGTCGAGATCGAACCGGCCCGTGGCCGTGGTGGCGGTGCGGCTGGTCAGGTCGAATAGGCCGTCCGCGCTGACATCGACGCCGTCCAGCACCAGTTTATCGATGGTATGAAACGACGGGGTCAGGGAAATCTCAGCATATTCAAATTCGGTGATGCTGCCGGTGATGAAATAGCTGCCTGAGCCGGGTACCCGCAGGTCGTCGCCGAAAAGGCTCACAGAATAGGGGTAGTTGTAGATCAGCAGGAAGGTGCCGGTGTCGTATTTGTTGCTCAGCTGCGCACCGTTGAAAGTTGCAACAAGCCCGGCCATCTGAGTTTGCAGAGACCCGGTCACAGTCATTGTCGGCATGAACTCAACCCTTGATAAGTTTCACAGTCGTTAAAAGTGCTGGCAAGGAGGGGCTACACTAAGGGTTGCGGCGATTTCAAGGATCAGCCGTATCGCTTGTCCCTCGCTTTCCGTCAGGTCAAGCCTCTGGAGATCCGCGGGCGGCTGAGATGCCCGCATCGGGAACAGAAAAGCCCCGCCGGTCCGGCGGGGCTTTTCCGGTGCGGCTGGGGATGCCCCGCCAGAACACACAAGCGACAGGCGGGGCGCTGGTTAGACCAGGTCGAATTCGTCCGCGCCCATTTCCTCAGCAGTTTCCGGCTCCGGCATGGCATAATCGTCCAGGCTCAGCGCTGCCATCAGGTCCTCTCCGGACAGATCCTCTGTGCCGCTGAGAGCATCATCATAGGCCGCCAGCAGCGCATCGGCGTCCGCGAAACCGCCCTCCGGTGCTGCAATGCGGAACAGCTCCTCCTGGGTGCCGTCCTCGCCAGGGCCGTAAAAGACCACGCTCTCCACTGCGGCCAGAGCGCCGCCAATCTCATCCGACAGGTAGTAAGACAGGTAGTTTTCAAAGGTGGGCTCGGTTCCCTCGGGAAGCGCAGGCACGCTGTAGGGGTTCGGATCGGGTTCTTCGTCCAGAATGTAGGTGCCCCCCAGCGGGTCGCCGGTTTCGGAAAACACCTCCCCGAAGAAAACCTTGCCATAGACGGGATCTTCCGGCTCCACCGGCTCCTCAGGATCGCTGCTGACGGCCTTGATGGAACCTGCGTCGGTGGTAGTGGATGTGGCGCGGATGCCGAAGACGTCGATTTCATCCAGGTCTTCGATATCCAGGGCAACCGTCATCGTATCGCCGGCCTGCAAGTAGGTTTCCTTGGTTTCCCCCTCCGGGCCAAGGCCGGGGCTGCTGAGTTCAGTGGCCTCGTCCCATTGCACCTTTTCGCCGTCCAGCCTGGCGCCGTTCATGTTCAGCGGGCCGCCCAGGGACACGCTGGAGCCGGAAAAGTCATCATCGCCGAAATAGACCGCGTTCACGTCCATGGCGCCGTCATCGACCGTAATATCGGCAAAGAACTCGCCGTTTTCCTCGTAAACGGTGACGGTGTAGGAGAGGCCCTCTACCGCGTAGGTAAATACCTTGGAGCTGTCAGGCATAGGGGTGGTTTCCCTTGTGGCCGGAAATGGCTGAGCGGCCTTGCCCTGCCGGCCGTTACTGTTCAGACATGCCGCATTTTCACAAATTCGCCTTATTTTTAACAAAATTGCCCGGGGCTAAAAACCACTCAGCCGGGAACAAACCTTGGTGATTGTCTCCAACAGGTGAACGGTAGCTGGACCGGGCGGGCTGGCTGCCGGCGGCGCGCTGGAGGTGCCGCAAAGGAAAAGCCCCGCCGGTCTGGCGGGGCTTCTCTTGTGCGCTTTGCTTGCGGGCTTGGGCGTTACTGCTTCAGCGCCAGTTTCGGCGACAGCACGTCCATGCCGAGGGCCTCGCCCACCGCGTAGTAGGTCAGCTGGCCTGCGTGCACGTTCAGGCCGTTCAGCAGGTGCGGGTCGTCCTCGCAGGCCTTGCGCCAGCCTTTGTTGGCCAGGTTCAGCATGAAGGGCAGGGTCGCATTGCCAAGGGCCTGGGTCGAGGTGCGCGCCACGGCGCCCGGCATGTTGGCCACGCAGTAGTGCATGATGCCGTCGACCTCATAGATCGGCTCGGCGTGAGTGGTGGCCTTGGAGGTCTCGAAGCAGCCGCCCTGGTCGATGGCGACGTCCACCAGCACCGCGCCCGGCTTCATTTCGGACAGCTGTGCGCGGGAGACCAGTTTCGGTGCCGCCGCGCCCGGGATCAGAACCGCGCCGATCACCATGTCGGCCTCGCGCACCAGCTCAGCCGTTGCGCCGGCGGTGGAGTACTGGTTCTTGAAGGTGCGGCCAAAGACGTCGTCCAAGTATTTCAGGCGGGTCAGCGAACGGTCGAGGATGGTCACATCCGCGCCCATGCCGGCCGCAACCTTGGCTGCGTGGGTGCCGACGACGCCGCCGCCGATCACCACAACCTTGGCCGGGGCCACACCGGGCACGCCGCCCATCAGCACGCCGCGGCCGCCGTTGGCCTTTTGCAGGGTCCAGGCGCCGACCTGCGGGGCCAGGCGGCCGGCCACTTCGGACATCGGCGCCAGCAGCGGCAGGCCGCCACGGTCGTCGGTGACGGTTTCATAGGCGATGGCGGTGCAGCCGGATTCCAGCAGGTCGTGGGTCTGCTCCGGATCGGGCGCCAGGTGCAGGTAGGTGAACAGCAGCTGGCCTTCGCGCAGCATCTTGCGCTCAACCGCCTGCGGTTCCTTGACCTTGACGATCATGTCTGCGGTGGCAAAGATTTCCTCGGCGGTGTCGAGGATTGCGGCACCGGCGGAGACATAGTCCTCGTCGGTGAAACCTGCGCCCATGCCGGCGCCTTTCTGAATGACAACCTCATGGCCGTGGCTGACGGCCTCGCGGGCGGCGTCGGGGGTCATGCCAACGCGGAATTCCTGCGGTTTGATCTCGGTGGGGCAGCCGATCTTCATGTGAGTCTCTCCTCCAAATCAGTCTGCGGTCATTTTGCCGCAGGCGGCGGAAAAGGTGCTGCTTTTTTGGGCAGAACAAAAACATGCCTTTCGAAGAATCTTCGTCTATACAGGCGAAAATGAGCAAGGATCTTCGAGAAATGTCTTTGGACGAAACAGATCGTCGCATACTTTCGGTACTGCAAAAGCAGGGCCGCATTTCCAATGCCGACCTGTCGGAGCGGGTGAACCTGTCGGCCTCGGCCTGCCACCGGCGGGTGCAGCGGCTGGAGGCGGAGGGGTACATCCGGGATTATGTCGCGCTGCTGGATGCGCGCAAGATGAATGTGCCGTCCACGGTGTTTGTCGAGATCACCCTGTCCGGACAGGCGGATGAGGTGCTGGACGCGTTTGAGAAGGCGGTGTCCAGAATCCCGGACGTGCTGGAATGCCATCTGATGGCGGGAACAGCGGATTACATCCTGAAGGTGGTGGCGGAAAACACCGAGGATTTCGCCCGCATCCACCGCCAGCATCTGGCGCGCCTGCCGGGAGTGGCGCAGATGCAGTCGAGCTTTGCGCTGCGCACCGTGTTCAAGACCACAGCGCTGCCGGTCTGAGGCGCTGGCGGGGGTGTTTTGCGTGCACCGTCTGTACACCCCCTGTGCACCCCCTGAGTGCCCTCCGCGCCAGAGCGGGCAGCTGATGCGCCAGCCGGTTGCGTGGGCGGGCCCGGGCTTTTGGCTTGAATCCCGGCGGGATTTCCGGTTGCCTTAAAGGAAGCTGCCAACCCGCGGTCTCCGGTCCGGAGGCGCAAATGGCAGATGGTTTTCCGTTGCGCGCAGCCAGGTATTCCGCGGCTGTTCCCGCGGGATGACATCAAACATTCACATGCTGCCGGTAAAAGGCAGCGTTTGCACCACCTGACAAGGAAGGAACCCTGCCCGTGACCCGCGAATTTGAAACCGCATCCCTGGACTGGCTGGAAGCGGAGCTGCAGGACACGCTGGACGAGGATATCGAGATCGAATTCTCCGAGCCGATGCTGAGCCAGGAGATCCGCAAGATCTACCGCGAGCAGCACCCGGAGATGCTCGACCGGCAGGTCTATTTCCGCAACCTCTTGCGGCTGCAGGCGGAGCTGATCAAGGTGCAGGACTGGGTGCAGCATTCCGGCGCGAAGGTCTGCATCCTGTTCGAAGGCCGCGATGCGGCAGGCAAGGGCGGGGTGATCAAGCGGATCACCCAGCGTCTGGATCCGCGGGTGGCGCGGGTGGTGGCGCTGCCGGCGCCGAACCGCCGCGAGCAGAGCCAGTGGTTCTTTCAGCGTTATGTGCCGCATCTGCCCGCAGGCGGCGAGATCGTGCTGTTCGACCGTTCCTGGTACAATCGCGCGGGCGTCGAGCGGGTGATGGGCTTTGCCAGCGACGACCAGGTTGAGCAGTTCTTTCAGGACGTTCCGGAATTTGAGCGGATGCTGGTGCGGTCGGGCATCATCCTGCTGAAATACTGGTTCTCTATCACCGACGAGGAGCAGCAGTTGCGGTTCATGATGCGCATTCACGACCCGATGAAGCAGTGGAAGCTGTCGCCGATGGATCTGGAAAGCCGGATCCGCTGGGAGCATTACACCAAGGCTAAGGAGGAGATGTTCAAGCGCACCAACATCCCCGAGGCCCCCTGGTACATCGTCGAGGGCAACGACAAGAAGCGCGAGCGGCTGAACTGCATCGAGCACCTGCTGACCAAGATCCCTTATGAGGAGGTGCCGGGCGAGAAGGTGGTGCTGCCGGACCGCAAGTACAATCCGGATTACGAACGGCAGGTGCTGCCGGATGAGCTGTACGTGCCGAAGATTTACTGAGGTTCGAGCCCCCAGAAGCCGGGGCCGGAACAGGCAAAAGGGCGCGCCGCAGCGCGCCCTTTCACCGTTTGCCCGGTGGGGATCAGAACAGGAAGTCGCCTGCGCTGAGATCCTGTGCGGTGATGCCTGCCAGCAGCATGCTGTCGCCGTCGATGTCGCTGATCAGCAGGCCGTTTGCGGTCTGGCTGGCGTGGTTGCTCATTAGGTCGGAGAAACCGCCGATGCCATCCGCCGCGCCCAGGTCGATACGCTCGCCGCTGGCGTTCGGGTTGAAATCGGTAACGGTGTCGTCGCCGCTGCTGAAGACAAAGATGTCGGCACCGCTTTTGCCGGTCAGCCGGTCGTTGCCCGAACCGCCGTCCAGGGTGTCGTTGCCGCCGCCGCCGAACAGCTTGTCTTTGCCGGAGCCGCCGTTCAGGTCGTCCGCGCCGCCGCCGCCGCGCAGGACGTCGTTGCCCGAACCGCCATCCAGGCCGTCGCCGCCGGCTCTGCCAAGCAGCTTGTCGCGGCCGTCATTGCCGCTGAGGCTGTCACCGCCGCTGCTGCCGGTCAGGGTGTCGTTGCCGCCCAGACCGTCGAGGGTGCCTGCGCTGCTGAGGGTCAGGCTGTCATCGCCGGCGGTTGCACCGGTGCCGGTGCCGCCGCCGGACCCGCCGCCGGAACTACCGGTGTCGAGCTGCAGCCCGGCGCTGGTCTTGGCGAAATTCTGGGTGACCATGACGGCGTCCCAGCCGTTGAAGTTGCCTTGCTCGATGCCGATGCCGATCACCTCGACATTCGCGTTCAGGATGTTGGCGCGGTGGCCGGGGCTGTTCATCAGCGAATTGTGCAGGTCGACGACGTCATCGGAGAGGCCGGCCGCGCCGCGTTCGCTTTGCCAAGCGATGTTTTCGGCCCAGGTCCAGCTGCCGGAGAAGACAAAGCCAGCGTCCTTCATCCGGTCGCCGGCGCTGGAGCCGCCCGCGCCGGTGTGGGAGAACACATCCTGCTGCAGCATCCACTCGCTGTGGTCTTCTGACGAATCGTTGAGGCGCAGCTCCAGCTGCACTGGATTGAGCCCGCGCGAGGTGCGCTCGGCGTTGATCAGGTCGAGCATCTGGCGCTCGAGTTCGCTTGCCTGTGACATCGTGTACTGCTCCGTGAGTGGGCCGGCTGTGCGGCGGTGCGCCAACCGGTTAACGGAATTTCAGAGCGCTGGAAGGGCGGCTGGGCACAAGGGCGGTTTTGCGGCGAAGCTCTGCCCGAAGCCCGGGGCGCGATACGCGGAAACCTGCGCGCAGAGCGGGCCCAGGCAGGCCGGATCCGCGGCAGGCGCCATCCCGCCGCCGGGCAGAGGCAAGAGGCGGTGCAGGATTCGCCCTGTTGCTGCCGGGGGCGGCGGCCGGGGCTGGATTTGCAAACGGAAGAATCGGGCAGGCCGGGCGCCGGCGGGGGGAAGCTGGCGGCGCCCGGCAGCAATGAAAACCCGGAGTGGCGTGCCTTGTTTGCAGGGACCAAGACGGGCGCCGGTTTAATTGGGGGGGGCGCGCGGCCTGCCCCGGGTTTCAGTGTTCCGGGTGTTCCAAGCCCGGGCGGCGGGGCAAGGTTAGGGAAACGCATCTGGTTTGCCTGGCCGCGAACCCTGTATAGCAGAGTGTAAAGAAGAAATACACCCTAAAGATGTAATTCAAAGCATTTCACGATCTTTGCGTGTGCTGCAAAAAGGCCGCCCCAAGTTTGCGGCCCGTTCAAATGACAAACCCCCGGGCGAAGCCGCGGGGGTTGTCTGAACTTTTGTTCCGGCGTGGTCCGGGGACCTGCCGTAGTGCTGTCCAAAGCTGGAGAGCCAGGTGTGCTTAGAGCAGACCTTCGCGCTGGGCTTTCTTGCGTGCCAGTTTACGGGCACGGCGGATCGCTTCAGCTTTCTCGCGCGCTTTTTTCTCGGACGGCTTTTCGAAATGTTGCTTGAGCTTCATTTCGCGGAAGACGCCTTCACGCTGCAGCTTTTTCTTCAGGGCACGAAGCGCCTGATCGACGTTGTTGTCGCGAACACTAACCTGCATGTGGTATTCACCACCTTTCTAAGTTTTGAGTTGCAAGGAAGATTGCAGGAAGTGGCCATATAGCAAAGCGCCGCTAATTTGTCTAGTAGGGTGTCAGGACACTGCCAGCTGGAGGGTGAGATGACCGAAGACCAGGATCACGCGCAGGACGATATCAGGGAAAAGCTGCTGGATGCGGCGCTGTTGCATGTGCCGTTCGACGGCTGGTCGGAGGTCACGTTCCGGGCCGCCTGCCAGGATGCCGATGTGCCGGAGGTGCTGGCCCATGCGGTCTGCCCGCGCGGCGGGGTGGATCTGGCGCTGGCCTATCATGCGCGCGGCGATTCGCGGATGCTGGAGCGGCTGCAGGCAGAGGATCTGTCGGGGATGCGGTTCCGCGACAAGGTCGCAGCAGCGGTGCGGTTCCGGCTGGAGGCGGTTGACGACAAGGAGGCGGTGCGCCGCGGCACCACGCTGCTGACGCTGCCGCAGTATGCCGGCGACGGGGTCAAGGCGATCTGGGGCACCTGCGATCTGATCTGGGAGGCGCTGGGCGATGGCTCGGATGATCTGAACTGGTACACCAAGCGCGCGTCGCTGGCGGGGGTCTATTCCGCCACGGTTCTCTATTGGCTGGGCGATGACAGCCTGGACCATCAGGCGACGTGGGATTTCCTGGACCGGCGGATCGACAACGTGATGGACTTTGAGAAGCTGAAGGCGGGGCTGCAGAAGAACCCGCTGCTGAAGCCGTTTCTGGTGGGGCCGAACTGGCTGGCGGAGCAGATCAAGCCGCCGAAAGGCCGCGATGATCTGCCGGGATCGCTGAACCCGCGGCGCTGAGGCGGAACGCGCAGCTGCCTGACAGCGGCCGGTGATTCTGCCGGCCGCGCTGTGTGTAATTTGCGGCGGCTGCCTTATCGCACCCGGTTCACAAAGTGCCGCAGGCTGACCGGAAGCACCACAATGAGTGTGAAGTCTTAGGGCTTCACCGCGATCTGGCTCACATAGGACATAAACCCGAAAAACGTCTTGGCAGAGACCCTGCGCCTGGCTTCTGATTTCAGGGCTTCTGAGGTTTCGGCAAACAGGAGGCCTTCCTCGACCATGCGGTCGGCGCCACGGTCGATCACCGTGAGAAAATACGCAGCCTCGCCCTCTGCAACGTATCCGTGGCCTGTTCTGGCGCCGAGCTGGAACCCGTGTTCGGTCAGAATGCCGGAAATCCGGCGCATGATCCAAAGATTGGTGACATTCTGATTGATCATGAACTTGATGAGTTGATCCAGCGGATCGAAGTCAGCGATTTGGGCTGTGGCGGTGCTGTAGTCCCCATCGCAGACCGCCAGAATGCCGCCCGGCTTCAAGAGGCGGTACGCTTCTCGAACAACCTCTTCAGGGCCGGGCACATGGCATAGCAATGTGTGCATGACGACAAGGTCAAACGTCTCGTCTGCAAGTCCCGTGTCTTTGGCATCCCCGGTACTGAAGCTGAGGCGGTCATTGTCCGTAAAGCTGTTACGGGCCCGGCGCACCATTACCGGCGAAGGTTCAATCCCATGAGCGGTTGCAGCACCTGCCAGCTCTAACAGGTCCCTGGTGACATGCCCAGTGCCGGAGCCCAGCTCCAGTGCTGCGGCGTTTTCGGGCAGGCTTAGCTTCTCAAGATAAGCCTTCCGGATTGCGATCTGCGCAGGTTCCAGGCAGCGGGCTTCCATTGCATCAGCGATCCGCTCTTGCAGGGCGGCATCCTGAGCGCCGAGATTGGAATATGGATCGGCCATTCTTCACCTCAATTGCATCTTTCCGGACATTTGTAAGTTAGCTGGGTCAACCCAAATTGCCATGCGCGGAGGGCTGCCTCGAACACGGCGGGGAGGGCAGTCCCGGTGTGTTCAGCTGCCAGAGACAGTCCGCAAACCATCCAGACTGCGGCGCCTTTGCTGTTTGCGCGCATCGGGCCGGATGCTAGGCAGGGGCAAGGATCAGGAGGACAAATTCCGATGACAGAGATGATGCGCGCGGTGGAGATCACGAAACCCGGCGGGCCGGAGGTGTTGCAGCTGTGCCAGCGCCCGGTGCCGCAGCCGGGCCATGGCGAGGTGGTGATCAAGGTGGCCTATGCCGGCGTGAACCGTCCCGATGCGCTGCAGCGCGCCGGCGCCTATGATCCGCCAAAGGGCGCCAGCGACCTGCCGGGGCTGGAGGCCTCGGGCGAGGTTGCGGCCGTGGGCGCGGGTGTCAGCGGCATAAGCGAAGGCGATCTGGTCTGTGCGCTGCTGCCCGGCGGCGGCTATGCCGAATATGTGGCGACGCCGGCGGCGCATTGCTTGGCCGTCCCTGAAGGGCTGGACCTGAAACAGGCGGCCTGCCTGCCGGAGACATTCTTTACCGTGTGGTCCAATGTCTTCACCCGCGGCGGCCTGAAAGCCGGGGAGCGGTTCCTGGTGCATGGCGGCTCTTCGGGCATTGGCACGACGGCAATCCAGCTGGCCCGGGAGTTCGGGGCGCGGGTGTTTGCCACTGCCGGTTCGGATGAAAAGTGCCAGGCCTGCCTGAATCTGGGCGCCGAGCGGGCGATCAACTACCGCGACGAGGATTTCGTCAAGGTGATGCGCGAGGAAGGCGGCGCTGACCTGGTGCTGGATATGGTTGGCGGCGATTACATCCCGCGCAACGTCAAGGCGCTGGCCGAGGACGGGCGGCTGGTGCAGATCGCCTTTCTGCAAGGGCCGAAGGTGGAGCTGAACTTTGCCCTGATGATGGTCAAGCGGCTGACGCTGACCGGCTCGACCCTGCGGCCGCAGAGCGATCTGGCCAAGGCGCAGATTGCCCAGGATCTGGCCGAGGCGGTCTGGCCCTTGATCGAGGCGGGCAAGGTGGCGCCGGTGATGGACAGCGAGTTTGCGCTGGAGGACGCGGCCGCAGCGCACGCCCGGATGGAAAGCTCCGGCCATATCGGCAAGATCGTTTTGAAGGTCGGCTGACGCCTTAGGGTTTCACGCAACAGGGCCGGCGGATCCGCCGGCCCTGTTTTGATCGCGCGGCTGCTATTTCACGGCGCGCCGGTACAGGTGCCAGGTGGCATGGCCCAGAACCGGCACGACGATGATCAGCCCGGCCAGGAACGGGATCGCGCCGATCACCAGCGCTGAGCCGACGAGCGCGCCCCAGGTCATGCAGACGACGGGGTTCTTGCGCATCACCCTGATAGAGGTGGCCACCGCCACCGGCAGGCCGACGTGGCGGTCCAGCAGCAGCGGGAAAGACACGATGCTCATCGCCAGCGCGGCAAAGGCAAAGACTGCGCCCACCACGCCGCCGGCAATCGCCATGGTCCACCCTGCGCGGGTGGTCAGCACGTCGGCGGCGAAGTTTGTGATCGAGGCAGGCGGCTCCGGCCCCAGGGTGCGGCTGTAGATCATGTCGGCCGCCACCAGCCAGATGACGAACAATGCCGCCAGATACAGCCCCAGCACCAGAATGGCGCCAAAGGACGGCGAGCGGATGACGCTGAAGGCATCCACCCAGCGCGGCTCCAAACCTTCTTCGCGGCGCTTGGACATTTCATAGAGGCCGATTGCTGCGACCGGGCCGAGGATCGCAAATCCCATGATCATCGGCACGATCAGCGGCAAGAGGTTCATCGACAGGCTCATCACGATCAGCGCAATGCCGATCAGCGGATAGAACAGCACCAGGAACATCGCATCGCTGCGGCAGGCTGCAAAATCCTCCAGACCCGCGGCCAAAGAATGGATGATGTCATCCATGCTCAGGTCGCGTGCCTGCGGCAGCTCCTTGACGCCGTCGCTGCCCATTTCGCCGACGGTTTCGCCGATATGGTGCCCGGTGGTTTCTGCACCCTGCAGAAGCCAGCTGAGCGGGTTACCGATTGTCTTTGCCATGCGCTTCCTCCTCCTCGCTGACCAAAACGGAAGTGCCGTTCAGGCAGGGCCGGGCGCGGCACGTGGGCTTATTGTAGCACGAAACACGGCAAAGTCTGCTTCACAGGCCGTTTATTGCCGCGCGACGAGAGCGGCGCCTGGCGGCGGTGGCTTCCCCTTTCGGCGGCAAAGCCGCCTGCCGGGCAGCTGGGCGGGGATATTTTTAGCCAGATGAAGATCCGGATCCTTTATTCATCTGGCTGCAAATATCCCGGGGTGATTTGGCCGAAAGGCCAAGAGGGGCAGCGCCCCTTCTCCAAGGCGGTTCAGCGGACAGGTGCGAGCCGCGCGTCCTTCAATGTGCAGTCCTTGATCACATCGCGCCCGCAGGGCACCGGGTCAAGCGCCTTGGACAGGCAGATGCGGGCCTCCTGGATGGCGCCGTCGCGGCAGGTGATGGTCAGGCTGTCGCGCGACAGGGGAGGGTTTTCCTTGAGAAACGCCTCCTCCACCACCGACGCGGGCAGGGTGACGGTTTTGTCCAGCTTGCGGAAGACGGCGGGGCGGGTGACGCGGGTGTAGGCCTCGCGCATCAGGCTGTAATACTGGCGGGCGCTGAGGCCCGCGCAGGTGCCGTGTTTCTTCCACTGGTGCCAGGCAAGGCCTGCGCTGCCCATGATGTCCGCCATCTGGCGGCTCATCGCGCGGCTTGGCGGCGCCTCGGCACTTCGGCAGTAGCTGGGCCAGCCGCGGTGGTATTGCGGCCAGAGCCCGTGCAGGGTCCAGCCGTGGTCATGGCGGGCATCGCATTGGTCCGCATTGCGGGCATCGCCCTCCTGCGCGCACCAGTTCGGCGACCAGCTGAGCGCCAGCACGTAGTAGTCGAACTCTCCGGCCGGTTCGCCCTCTGCCGCCGCAAGCGTGGCAAAAGCCGCCAAAACAGCCGCCAAACCCAGCAATAACTTGCGCATTGGCCTCTTTCCTTATGAAATCAAGCTGACTATATAGGGCAGAAGTTCCCCGACAACGGAAACCTGCCCCGCACGCCGGGGACGCCCTTTCAGGCGGCGGGAGAGATGTATCCGGGGATCAAGGTGTTTTAAGGAGATGAGCACATGGCAAAACCGTTGATGGCCAAGGCAACCGCCGTGTGGCTGGTGGACAATACCACGATCAGCTTCAAGCAGATCGCCGATTTCGTGGGCATGCACGAGCTGGAGATCCAGGGCATCGCCGACGGCGAAGTGGCGGTGGGCGTCAAGGGGTTTGACCCGGTGGCCAACAACCAGCTGACCCAGGACGAGATCGACAAAGCGCAAGCCAACCCGCTGCACAAGCTGAAGCTCAAGTTCAACCCGGCCGCGGCCGGCGAGGAAAAGCGCCGCGGCCCGCGCTATACTCCGCTGTCCAAGCGCCAGGACCGTCCCAACTCTATCCTGTGGCTGGTCAAGTTCCACCCGGAACTGAGCGACGGCCAGATTGCCAAGCTGGTGGGCACCACCAAGCCGACCATCCAGTCGATCCGCGAGCGCACCCACTGGAACATCGCCAACATGCAGCCGATCGACCCGGTGGCGCTGGGCCTGTGCAAGCAGTCCGAGCTGGACTCTGCGGTGCAGAAGGCCGCGGCCAAGAAAGCTGCCGAAGGCGGCGTGATGAGCGACGACGAGCGCCGCAAGCTGGTCTCCACCGAGCAGTCGCTGGAGATGGAAGCGGAGCCGAAAATCCCGAGCGCCATCGAAGGGCTGGAAACCTTCACCCTGGGCGGCGGTTCCTCCGACGAGGAAGAGAAGAAGGAAGAGGATATCCTCGACGCCGACAGCTTCTTCAACCTGCCCTCTGGCGGCGATGACGAGGACGACGAAGAAGACACCCGTCCCTGATTCCGCCAGGGGACTTTGCGTCCCGGTTTCGGAAAATCATTAAAAAGCCGCAGATCCGGTGCTCCGGATTTGCGGCTTTTTCTGTTAGAATTGAGTCTCAAGGTTACAAGATGTTGACTACGCGCCGCTGATTTGCGCAGCATGATGTTGCGGGGTAATCGTGTTCCAGGTTGCCTGCGGTCAGTGAAGTCTGGGTGCGCCCTCGCCAAGAAGGGCGGTTTCCCGCTGTGTCAGGGACGAATGTTAATGAGTGTTGCCAGCAGGCGGGTGCAGGACGCCAGCCTGCACGGGGATGGCAGGAGTACAAAATATGGACGCATCAGGCGTGCCGCCGCTGGGGGACAGCTGCGGCTTGAATCTGGGGGCGCTGGCAGGCTTGCACGGGCTGGAGTTCTGTCAGGAATTTGCGGGGCAGCTGGCGCAGGGAACTGGCGCGGATCTGGTCACTGTTGGCGAGCTGACGGTCCGGGAGACCCCGCGCATCAGAGTGCTGGCCAGCAGTTTCGACGGGCTGCCGCTGGGCGATTTTGAATATGACTTGCGCGGGGCGCCGTGCTGCGATGTGGTGCTGAGCGGTGAGCCTCAGGTTTACCCCGGCCGGGTGGAGGAGCTGTATCCCGAAGGCGGGATGTTCGTTGAGGAAGGCCTCCAGAGCTATGCGGGCGTTGCCCTGAAGGATCCTGGCGGCGCGGCGTCCGGCCTGGTGCAGGCTGCCTGGCGCGAGGACATCGGCGACGGTTTGGCGCAGCGGGCCGTGGCGGTGATGCAGCAGTTTGCGCCGCGCCTTGGCGCGGAGATTGCGGGCCTGCGGCGGCTGGCAGCCCTGGCGGCGCTGGCAGAGGGGCCGGGCAGCACCTGTCCGCGGGCGGCATTCCGGCAGATTGCGCGGGAACTGCAAAGTGCGCTTAGGGTGCGGGCGGTTTTCATTGCCGGTTGCAGTGGGGGCAGGCCGGACCGCTGCCGGGTGCTGGCGTGCTGTTCCGGCGGCCGGTTGTTGGATGCGGCGGAAGGCCGGGCCGTGCGCTGTGACCCGACCGGGAAGCAGGTGCCGGGTGGCTGGGAGGCCGTTCAGGTGCCGGACGGTCTGCGGCAGATAGTGCAGGCATTGGCGCAGACCCGGCCCCTGTCATTGAAATACTGTCTCGGTTTTCCGCTGCGCGATGCGGATGGCGCGGCGGCCGGCTGGCTTGGGCTGCTGCATGACCGCGACATCGCGACGGATGTGCTGGAGCCGGATCTGATGGCGCTGGCTGCCGCCCGCACCGGTCTGGAACTGCGCCGCCGCGCCGCGGAGCAGCGCCGCCAGCAGGCGGAGGCGGCCCAGCTGGTCCGGCACAAGGCCGAGAGCCTGGGGCGGCTGGCAGGGGCCCTCGCGCATGAGTACAACAATCTGCTGGCGTCGATGCAGGGCAGGGCCGAACTGGCGCTGGCGCATCTGGAGGCCGCGCATCCTGCGCAGCAGCATCTGCAGGCGGTGGAGCAGGGGCTGCGGGCCTCGGCCGGGCTGGTGCGGCAGCTGACGGGCTTTGCCAAGGGCACCAACGGCCCGGCGCCTTCGCCGTGCGACCTAAACGCGGTTGTGCAGGAGGCGCTGGCACTGGTGCCCCTGGACTGCCGGAAGGGCAAGGCGGTGGTACTGGATCTGGCCGAGGGCGTCCCGGCGGCGCATCTGGACCGGGAGGAGGTGCGCCAGCTGCTGCTGAACCTGCTGCTGAACGCTGCGGAGGCCATCGGTCCCGGTGCAGGCACCATTACGGTAAAGACCCGGCGCACTCGCCTGGACGCTGCGGAGCGGCAGCGGCTGCTGAAGGGGCGCCGGATGGCGGCGGGCGATTGCCTGCTGCTGGAGGTCAGCGACACCGGCGGCGGCATGCGGCACGACATGGTCACCCGGATCTTCGACCCGTTTTATACCACCAAACCCGGCGGCCGCGGCCTGGGCATGGCGGTGGCGATGGGGATCATCAGCCGCCATCAGGGCGGGCTGGCGGTGGAGAGCCGCGAAGGCGCGGGCAGCGTCATTCGCTGCTATTTCCCGGCTTGTGCCGCGGCGGCAGAGGCGGTGGAGCCGCCCGCGGCAGCGCGCAGCGCGGCGGTTTGGCGGATCCTGGTGGTGGATGACGAGGACACCGTGCGCCGGGCGGTGGCGGGGCTGCTGCAGCTGCGCGGCTGCGAGGTGGCGCAGGCGGATGGATATGACGCGGCGCTTGCCTTGCTGGACTCGGAAGGGCCGTTTGACGGCGCGGTGATCGACATGAGCATGCCGGGGCGCGGCGGCTGGGAGACGCTGGCCGGCCTGCGGGCGGCGCAGCCGTGCCTGAATGCGGTGATGATGAGCGGCTGTGCCATCAGCGCGGCAGAGGCGGGCTTTCCCGGACTGGCGGATGTGCAGGTGCTGGACAAGCCCTTTACCAAGGAAAAGCTGTATAAGGCGCTGTTCCGCTAGGGCCGGTGCGGGCAGAGGTCGGGGCTCCCGCGCCTGCAGCTGCCCCTGACGGGGCCGCTTGGCAGCCTTGGGCCCGGCGCCGCGCTGGCGCGCGGCGCGGCAGCCCCTAACCGGCGGCGGCGTGCTCCAGCAGCCAGCTGCGGACCCGTTCGATCCGGCTGGTGCCGGCCTTGGCCTGCGGGGTCAGCAGGTAATAGGCGCTGGCAGGGATGCAGCTGTGCGGATGGGCCTGGATCAGCGTGCCGTCGTCGAGTTCGCGGCGCACCAGCAGCTCCGGCAGTATCGCCGCGCCGTGGCCGTATTTCACTGCGTCGATCAGCATTTCGAACTGGCTGAACAGCGGGCCGGTGGGCCGGACGGGCAGCGCCTCGCCCAGATCTTCGAACCATATCTGCCAGCTGAGCGGGCGGGTGGTGTGCTGCAGGGCCGGGTAGTCCAGCAGGCTGCTTGCCGCCCGTACCGGGGTGCTGAGCAGGCCGGGCGCGGCAACGGCGATCAGCGTCTCCGGCATCAGGAAATCGGCGCGGAAGCCCGGCCAGGGCGGATCGCCCTGCACGATGGCGAGATCAATGAGGCTGGCATCCACCTGCGCATTGTCGAGATAGGTGATGGTGTTGACCGTCAGCCGCGGCTGTTCCCGGGCCAGCTGTGCCAGATGCGGCATCAGCCAGCGGCTGCCGAGCGTCGGATAGGTGCCGATGTTGAGCGCGCCATAGGGGTTATCGCGGGTGCGCAGCCGGTAAAAGGTGGCTTCCAGAGCCTCCAGCTGCGGCGAAAGTTCCTCCAGCAGCATATGGCCCGCCGCGGTGAGCTGCACCCGCTGCCGGTCGCGCTTGAACAAGGTCTGGCCGGTCTGCGCCTCCAGGCTCTGGATCTGGCGGCTGAAAGCGCTTTGCGACAGGCTCATGGTGCGGGCGCCCTGGGCAAAGCTGCCGGCGCGGGCGGCGGCCTCGAAACAGAGCAGGGCAGAAATGGGCGGGATTTTGCGGCGCATGGGAGCACCCTGCCAGTTGTTGCATTTTTTGCAATACAGATTGCAAAATCCCGGCTTTTTTCGCGGGCAGAGGCCTGCAACCATGGCGCCAAACGCATCATCCCTCACGATCAGCACGACAAACAGGAGCGCGCCGCATGACTTTTGTACCGCAGATCAATGATGCCGATGTTGAGGCTGTTACTAGGGCCATGAAGACGATGCCCGACACGGCCTCGGTGGCGGGCTTTGTGCCCGGACCTGGTATCCAGCGGCTGGAGCTGACGTTCGACCTCAAGCTGCTGCAAGAGGCGCTGGAGGAGTGCCTGAAGCGCGAGGACTTTATGGGCGGGATGCAGGATCAGGGGTTTGCCGCGCTGCCGCTGACCCGGCGGCCGGGACAGTCCGAGTGGACCGCAAATGATCTGTCCGGCCGCTACTGGCTGCGTGCCGATGACCGTTATGTGGAAGAGCCGCGCGAGGATCTGGTCCCGGAGGTTGAGTTTTCCGAGTTCAATCCGAAGTTTGCGGGCACCTATTTCGAGCATGTGCACAGCGAACTTGCCAAGCGCTTTCCGATCGGGCGGACGCGGGTGCTGTCCAAAGGGCTGTACAACTGCAACTCCTGGCACCGCGACCCGGAGCCGCGGCTGCATATCCCGGTGGTGTCCAATCCCGGCTCATTGTTCGTTGTGAATCATCACGTTACCCACTTGCCAGCCGACGGATCGGTCTATTTCACTGACACCCGCGGCTATCACACCGCATTGAACGGGGGAGAAACCCGGCGCGTGCACATCGTGGCGGCGCTGGCCTATGAGCAGGTGGCGGCATGAGCCAATACACTGGGCTGGCAGGGATGGGGGCTGATGCGCCCCTCTGCGATCTGCGCAGCGATACGGTAACGCGGCCCGATGCGGGCATGTTGCAGGCGATGGCCGCGGCAGCGCTGGGCGATGACGTTTTTGGCGAAGACCCGTCGGTGAACCGGCTGGAGGCGGTGCTGGCCGAGCGTCTGGGCAAAGAAGCGGGTCTGTTCGTTCCCACAGGCACGATGAGCAATTTCACCGCGATGCTGGCCCATTGCCAGCGCGGCGAGGAGGTGATCTGCGGACGCGGCTATCACGTCTATGCTTATGAGGCGGCGGGGGCCTCGGTGCTGGGCGGGATTGCGCTGTGCCCGGTGGCGGTGCGCGGCGATGGAGCGCTGGACCCGGCGGAGATCCGGTCGGCGCTGCGCGAAGATGATCCGCATTTGCCCATCAGCCGTCTGGTGTCGCTGGAAAATACCCATAACGGGCTGGCGGTGCCGCTGGCGGAAATGGCGGCTGCGGCCGGGGCCGGGCGCGCGGCGGGCTTGTTCGTGCATTTGGACGGGGCGCGGTTCTTCAATGCGATCACCGCGCTGGGGTGTTCTGAAACGGATTTGGCTGGGCTGGCGGACACGGTGTCGGTCTGCCTGTCAAAGGGGCTGGGCACGCCTGCGGGGTCGGTGCTGGCGGGGCCTTCGGACCTGATTGCCAAGGCGCGGCGCTGGCGCAAGATGCTGGGCGGCGGAATGCGGCAGGCGGGCGTGCTGGCGGCCGCCGGGCTTTATGCGCTGGAGCACAACGTGGCACGGCTGGCAGAGGATCACGCACGGGCCGCAGAAATGGCCGGCGTGCTGCGGAGCTTAGGCACGGGAGAGGTGGTGCAGGCCACCAATATGGTGTTCTTCACGCCGGCAGATGAGCGCAACGACGGCCTTCGGGCGCATTTGGCGGCTGATGGCGTGGTCATTGGCGGCGGCAGCTCCGGTGCCATCCGCATCGTGCTGCATAGGGACGTTGACGACGCTGCGCTGGCGCGGGCGGTTCAGGGGCTGAAAAGCTTCTACGGCTAGCCGCAGGGGCCGGAAAAATGCAAATTTTGCGGCCAAAATTCTTTGAAGAACTTTTCGCCCGGCGGCGCCGTCAGATTTCCTTGCGCGCGCTAAGGGCGGCAGAGATGGTGCCGTCGTCGAGGTAATCGAGCTCGCCGCCGATCGGCACGCCTTGGGCCAGGGAGGTCAGTTTCACCTGCCCCTGCAGCTGGTCGGCGATGTAATGGGCGGTGGTCTGGCCGTCGATGGTGGCATTCAGCGCCAGGATCACTTCGCTGATGTTTTCGGTGGCGACCCGGTCCGCCAGCCGCGGGATGCGCAGATCTTCCGGACCCACCGCATCCAGCGCTGAAAGGGTGCCGCCCAGCACATGGTAGCGGCCTTTGAACACGGCTGCCCGCTCCATCGCCCAGAGGTCGGCCACATCCTCGACCACGCAGAGTTCGCCGGTGGCACGTCTGTCGTCTGTGCAAATCGGGCAGATCTCGCTGGTGCCGACATTGCCGCAGTTGAGACATTCCCGCGCGGTGGCAGCCACCTCGCTCATCACATCGGCCAAGGGTGTCAGCAACAGCGCCCGCTTGCGGATCAGATGCAGCACGGCGCGGCGGGCAGACCGCGGCCCCAGACCCGGCAGCTTGGCCATCAGGGCAATCAGGTCTTCGATGTCGCTGGTGGAATTCTTGATCATGCCGCAGGCCCTTTGGTTCCTTGCCATATAGGCCACCCGGGGCTGGGGAGCGCAAGGGCCGGCCGGTAAAATGTTCGGGGTTTGTTTTACTGCCGTCCGGGGGTAAGGCTTGGCATGGCCGGAGGAGGGATCACAATGGGAGGTGCCGCAGCGCATACGGAAAACGGCACCGGGCCGCTTCGCTTTGCCCGGCTGACGGAGGTGCCGCCGCAGGAGCTTGCCCGCCATATGTCCGACCCGCGGATGGCGGACCATATGCCCTTGCTGACTGGGAGCTGGGATGAGGCCGCTGCCAGGGAATTCGTCGCCGCCAAGGAAGCCTGCTGGCAGCGCGACGGGCTGGGCCACTGGGCCTTCCTGCGCGGGGATACGTATCTCGGCTGGGGCGGCTTCCAGAAAGAGGGGGAAGAGTGGGATTTCGGGCTGGTACTGCGGGCGGACTGCTTTGGCCTTGGCCCTGCCATTGCCCGCAAGGCGCTGGAATTTGCCCGCGCGGATGCGCGCATCCCCTATGTTACCTTCCTGCTGCCGCCAACACGCCGCCACCTGCGCCCGCTGGCACGGCTGGGGGCGGTACAGACCGGGGAGGTGCAGTACGAAGGCCGGCGCTTCCTGAAGTTCCGGCTGGAGACGGGCTGAGGCGGGCAAAAGAAAAGGCGGCTCCAGTCGGGCCGCCTTTGCATAGGGAAATGAGTGCCGCTTAGAACGGCAGCTTGATGTCCTTGGGCAGGCCCATGCTTTCGGTCAGCTTGGTCATCTCTTCCTGCGCCTTTTCAGCCGCTTTGGCCTGAGCATCCTTGATGGCGGCCAGGATCAGGTCCTCGACCACTTCCTTGTCGTCGCCGTTGAAGATCGACGGGTCAATGTCCAGTGCCTTGAGGTCGCCCTTGGCGGATGCAGTGGCCTTGACCAGGCCTGCGCCTGCTTCGCCGGTGACCATGACATTGTGCAGGTCTTCCTGCATCTGGGCCATCTTGCCCTGCAGTTCCTGTGCCGATTTCATCATCTTGGCCATGTCGCCAAGACCGCCGAGGCCTTTGAGCATCTGTCTTCTCCTAAGATTCCGGTTTGGGGGACAGATACGGGGCGCGGGGGCGCGAAACAAGGGGCAGGATCATCTGCGCGGAACAGTTTAGCGCTCTACCGCCCGGTCGACAGGCCAGGCAGCGCCCGGCCTTCCCGCTGATACGGCGCTAGTGCGCCCGCCTGAGGTTAGGCGCTGCCCTGGATTTTTTGCATCACCCGTCCTCGAACGGGTCCCATTCGTCCTCCACCTCGGGCAGGGCTTCGGCGGCGACCTCTGCGGTCAGTTCCTCAGGCGTGCGGATGCGCTTGATCTTGGCCTTGGGAAAGCTCTCCAGCACGGCCTGCACCAGCGGGTGCGCAGTGGCTTTCTCACGCAGGGCGTTTTCTGCGGCGTCGCGGACCTCGGCAATGGTGGGCGCATCGCCGTCAGGGGCAATGGAGACCACCCAGCGGGCGCCGGTCCAGTTCTGCAGCGCTGAGCCGAGCCGGGCGGCGAGATCCTTGGGCGCTTGGGCCGCCGGGGTGAATTCGATCCGGCCCGGCTGGTAGGAGACCAGTCGCACGCCGCCTTCGACCTCGACCAGCAGTTTCACATCGCGGTTGGTGCGGATCAGCTCGACGACATGTTCGAAGGTGGGATAGCGGGCCAGCGCGGAGCTGACTTGCGGTGCCAGCGCCATCATGGTGCCGCTGCCGCCATGGGCCACGGGTGCGCCGCCGGCCGGACCGCCTTGGGGACTGGCGGGTCCGTTGCCGCCAAGTGCCGGGGCGCCCATGCCCTGCATCGGCACACCGCCGCCGGGACCGGGGGGCGGCGGGGGCGGGGTGTCCTGCAGCTTGCGGATCAGTTCCTCGGGTGAGGGGAGGTCGGCCACATGGGTGATGCGGATCACCGCCATCTCGGCCGCCATCATGGCGTTGGGGGCGGCGGCGACTTCCTCCAGCGCCTTGAGCAGCATCTGCCACATCCGGGTGAGGACGCGCATCGGCAGGTTCTCGGCCATTTGCTGGCCGCGGGCGCGCTCGTCCGGGCTGACGGTGGGGTCTTCGGCGGCGTCCGGAGTGATCTTCACCACCGAGACCCAATGGGTGATCTCGGCCAGATCGCGCAGCACTGCCAGCGGGTCGGCGCCCTCTGCATACTGGCCTGAAAGTTCTGTCAGAGCCGCTGCCGCGTCGCCGCGCAGGATCATGTCCATCAGGTCCAGCACCCGGCCGCGGTCGGCAAGGCCCAGCATGGCGCGGACCTGATCGGCGGTGGTTTCGCCCGCGCCGTGGGAAATCGCCTGATCCAGCAGCGAGGTGGCATCGCGGGCGGAGCCCTCGGCGGCGCGGGTAATGAGCGCCAGCGCGTCCTCGGCAATTTCGGCGCCCTCGGCGGTGGCGATCTTGCGCAAGAGGGAGATCATCACCTCCGGCTCGATCCGGCGCAGGTCGAACCGCTGGCAGCGCGACAGCACCGTCACCGGCACCTTGCGGATTTCAGTGGTGGCGAAGATGAATTTCACATGCGCGGGCGGCTCCTCCAGCGTCTTCAGCAGCGCGTTGAAGGCGGAGGTCGACAGCATGTGAACTTCGTCGATGATATAGATCTTGTAGCGGGCGGAGGCCGCGCGGTACTGCACCGAGTCGATGATTTCGCGGATGTCGTTCACGCCGGTGCGGGACGCCGCGTCCATCTCCATCACGTCGACATGGCGGCCTTCCATGATCGCCACGCAATGCTCGCATTTACCGCAGGGATCGGTGGTCGGGCCGCCATTGCCGTGTTCGCCGACGCAGTTCATGCCCTTGGCAATGATCCGCGCGGTCGTGGTTTTGCCGGTGCCGCGGATGCCGGTCATGATGAAGGCCTGAGCGATGCGGTCGGCGGCAAAGGCGTTTTTCAGCGTCCGTACCATCGCGTCCTGGCCCACCAGGTCGGCAAAGGTCTCGGGCCGGTATTTGCGGGCCAGAACCTGGTATTGGGATTGGCCGGTGTCGCTGGGGGTATCGTTCATGATGTCTCGTGCCGGATTCGGTTTGCGGGGCGCCCGCGTTGCGCGCAGGGTATTGAAGCGCAGCCCGTTCGTCCACCGCAGAAGGGGGCAATGCGGAGCAGCAAAAGGGCTTTGGCATTGCGTGGTTAACGGTTAGGCTGCAAGGGCGGGGCAACGCGGGGGAACGCAGGAGCGCAGCGGCTAAGGAGGCGGTATGCGATCTGAAGAAACCTCTGAGCCAGCAGCGCCGGACGAGGCGGCGCAAGCGGGGCTGACCATCCACGCGCTGTCTGCGGGCGGCGGCATTCTGGCGCTGTGCCGGCTGCCGGGCGCCGAAGGCGACTACCGGGGCGACCTGATCCAGATCTATCAGTGGAAACCGGGGCTGGTGCTTTCGATGACCACCGAGGCTGAGCACGTTGCCGCCGGGGCGCCGCGGCTGGGAATTGATATTCAAAGCATGGCGAGCCGCTGGCTGCATCTGCCGGTTCCGGATTTCGGCACGCCGCCGCCGGCGGTGGCGGCGAAGTGGCCGGCGGCCAGCCGGTCGGCGCGGCAGGCGCTGGGCGGCGGCGGCCGGGTGCTGGTGCATTGCCGCGGCGGCTGCGGGCGCTCCGGCATGGCGGTGCTGCGGCTGATGATCGAATGCGGCGAGGATCCGGTGCAGGCGCTGGCGCGGCTGCGGTCAGTGCGGCCCTGCGCGGTGGAGACCGAAGCGCAGATGGACTGGGCCTGCGCGGGACAGGTGGCAGGTTAGATCGAGTAACCTTTCGCCCGGCCGATAGGCCGGGCGCAGCCCTCAGAGCCCGGATAAATACTTGCTCACAGCGCCATCATCTGTTCCGCCTGCCGCGCCTCCGCCGACTTCGGCAGCGCCTCCATCAGCGCGCAGGGGCGGGCGTCCAGGCGGGAGGCGGCAAAGCCGGTGCCGTCGCGGCTGAGGATTGCATCGGCGAACCGGTCCAGGCCTTCGCGCGGGGCGTCCTCACCCACACCGCAGAACAGCCGGATCCGGTCGTGGCTGGCCACGAACTGCGCCGGGCAGTTGCGCGGGCAGCCGTCCAGCGCGGTGGTGCCGGTGATCTCAAAGTCGTCCTGGGTCAGCGGCTTGGCCTTGGTCATCGCCTCGGCCAGCTTGGCGATCATCCGCTCTGCCGCCGGGCAGGGTTTCCCGAGGTATTTGCAATCCGTTGCCGCATAGAAATGCGTTGTGTCCGTCCACATCATATCTGCGCCCTCCGCGCGTGGTGCGGGGAGTTCTGGGGACAAGAGACCGGATGAAAATGCGGGAGACCCGCGGTGCCATCAGACCCTGTCCGGACACCCCGCCCGGGTTCGAGTTACACGTTTGATGGCAGGTCTCCTGACTTGCGGGTCGCAGCTTTCCCGATCCTTCCCGGCCTCGTATCAGACCAGTGGCTCTATCGGGGTCGCTCGCCGCTTACAGTTGCGGGGGCAGTCGCGGAGTTGGCCTTGCCTGGGGCGGGGCCGCACCGTGTTCCCTTTTCATCCCGGACACAAGATTCTGTGGCGCGGGAACCATCACCACAAGCGGTAGCGGTTCGCCTGCCGAGTCGTCAATCGTTTTTCTGCATCTGCATCTGTGTGTGCAGGCCGCGGATCACGTCAGAGTCGCGCCGTACCCGGGCCAGCTGCCAGCCGCCCTGCAGCAGGATATAGAAGTTCTCTGCGGCTGCGCGGGCCTCAGCCCGGGGCAGGCCCAGGCGGTGGGCTTGGCGGGCGGTGGCGGCGATCCAGCTTTCGAACAGGTCCGCGGCGTGCTGGCGGAAGGCGTCGTTTTCCGGCCCGGCGAACAAGGTCGCAGAGACCGGGCAGCCGCTCCATCTGCCTTGCTTGTCGAAGAGTTTTGCCAGCTTGTAGCAGACCGTCTTGGCCCCGGCCGGAAAGCTGGGGGCGGGGCCGAAGGCCGCGTCGATCAGCGCTAGCATCTGGTCCGAGGCCCATGTGGCCGCCGCCAGCGCAAGGTCGGACTTGCCGTTGGGGAAATGGTGGTAGAGCGATCCCTTCGGCGCTTCGGCAGCGGCCAGAAGCTCTGCCAGGCCGGTGCCGGCGTAGCCCTTTTCGCGGAACAGGCTGGCGGCGGCGCGGATCAGCCGCTCCCGGGTCGGGGCCGGGCTGCCGGGGGGCGGGCTGGCTGTCGTCACGTCAGTCATGGCGGTAGCTTGACAGTATTAGACCAATTGGTCCAGTCAGGAAGTGGACCAATTGGTCTAGGAGGCTGCCATGCTGGACAGACACGCAGAACATACCGCCGGTATCCGGGAGGAAGAGCTGCGCTTTGCGTCCGGGGATGCGTTGCTGTCGGGCCGGCTGTACCGCCCGGACGGGGCGGCGCGGGCGGCGGTGGTGCTGAACGGCGCAACCGGGGTGCCGCAGCGGTTTTACCGGCATTTCGCGCGCTGGCTGGCGGCAGAGCAGCAGATCGCCTGCCTGACCTATGACTACACGGATTTCGGAGACTCGGCGCGGGGACATCCGCGCCGGTCCACTGTCACTATGGCCGATTGGGCGCTGGCGGATCAGCCCGCCGCCCGGGCCGAAATGCGGCGGCACTATGCGGGCGTGCCGTTGTGGGTGATCGGCCATTCGCTGGGAGCGATGCTGATGCCCCTGCAGGACGATCTTGAGGACGTCGCCCGCATGATCGTGGTTGCGGGCGGCTTGGTGCATCACCACGATCATCCCTGGCCCTACCGCGCGCTGGCGCTGGCTTTCTGGTTCGGCCATGTGCCGCTAGCGGCCCGTGTTCTGGGCTATCTGCCCGGGCGTGCGGTGGGGTTCGGGGCCGACTTGCCGGCGGGAGTCTATTGGCAATGGCGGCGCTGGTGCACCACGCGGGGCAGCTACCTGCCGGAAACGGGGCGGGGCCTGCCGCTGCCGCGCTGGAAAGAGACCGGCATCCCGGTCGACCTGTTTGCGGTGGCCGATGATGATGTTGTGCCGCCGCCGGCCGTGTGGCGGCTGGGTGAGGTATTTGGCGGTGCTGCGCAGCACCGGACAGTGCTGGCTCCGCGGGAACTGGGGCTGAAGGCAATTGGCCACCTTGGGGCGTTTGCCCGGGAAAATGCCGCGCTGTGGCCGCGGCTGCTGCCGCAGGGCTGACCCGGTTCTGGCGCCGGGCGGCGGTTCAGGCGCTGCGGTTCAGCCGGTCTTCGGTGAGCTTGGCAAATTCGGCCAGCCGCAGCTTGAACCGGCGCGTCAGGTTGCTGCGCGCGAGTTTCAGGGATTGCACCAGCAGGCGGCCGGTCAGGTTGCTGGGCGACAGCTTCAGCTGCACCGACATCCGCGTCCGCTGCGGTGAAAGCGCCAGCAGCTCGATTTCCATCCGCCCATCAATGCCGCTGCCGCTGCCAGTCAGAGCCAGCCCGGTAACCGGCGTATAGGAAGCCAGCGTCAGCCGGATGTCGCGCGGCTTGCCGCGAAAGTCGAAGTTCAGATCCCAGGCCAAACCGTTTTCGGGTTGGGCGAGGTCGCCGGTGCGCTGCAGCTCGACGCCGCGGCGCAGGGCAGAGCGTTCCAGCAGTTCAAAATCGGAGATTGCGCCGAAAACCTCTGCAATCGGGGCTTCGATGTCTTCGTTGCTTTGAAACTTCATATCTGCCTGCCTCAGCTGCGCCGCCTGATTTCGGGTCGTTTTGCGCCAATATGCGCGTTAATTCAGCGTGTCCGCAAGCCAGTTCTTCAGCAGGAAATGGGCAATTGCCCCCTCCCGAGCGGGCTTCAGCACCGGGTGATCGCCCGCAAAGACTGTCATCATCTCCTGGCGGCTGACCCACAGCGCGTCTTCGATCTCTGACGGGTCGATGGTGATTTCACGGCTCAGCGCTTCGCCGGCGCAGCCGAACATCAGCGACATTGGAAAGGCCCAGGGCTGCGAGGAAAGGTAGCTGACGCGGCCGACCCTGACGCCTGTTTCCTCCAGTACCTCGCGGCGCACCGCGGCCTCCAGTGTCTCGCCGGGTTCGACAAAGCCCGCGAGCAGCGAATACATCCCTTCGGGCCAGCCGGGGGAGCGGCCCATCAGCACGGAATCCCCATGGGTGATCAGCATAATCACAACCGGGTCGGTGCGCGGGAAATGCGGCGCCTTGCAGGCCGGGCACACCCGTTGCCAGCCCGCCTGCGCCACATCGCTGGGCGCACCGCAGCAGGCGCAGAACCGGTGGCTGCGGTGCCAGGCCAGCATTGCCTTGGCGGTGGAGGCCAGCTCGGCCTCCAGCGGTGTCAGGCGGGTCATCACCCGGCGCAGCTCGGCAAACACATGGGTGTCCGGCAGATCCGGGTGCTGCTGTTCGCTGGCATCGGCAAAGCTGTTGAGCGCGTCCTTATCCAGGCCTTCTGGCTTCCAGCCGCTGATGTCGCAGGTAAAGCAGGGGGTGCCGTCAGGCGTGAGGCCAAGGAACAGCGCCGTGTCCCGGCGGCCGGCGGCCAGCGGATGGTGAGCCGCGGTCCAGGCCAGGCCGCAGGGCAGGCCGGCGTCTTCTGCGCGCCGGGTCAGCGGTTTGCCGCGCCACATCAGCAGCACCTGGGACTGCGGGCTGTTCCAGGCGGCGTCCAGCGCTGCCGGGTCGGTGCGCAGATGCGCGGCACGGTCGAGTCCACCGCCGCCGCCGAAAGTCACCTGTTCTGCGCGTTTCATGGCGGCTCTCCTTTGACTGGCGGCAGGCTGCCGCGGCTGCCGGATGAAATGATGCAATCCATGACAGTGTGACGCAGGCGGTGCCAGCATTCCGCTGCGATCTGCGCTTGCCTGTCGCTGCGCCGCCACACCTTCCCGGCCGCCGCGGGGGCTTTTGCCTGCAAACCATGAGGCAACTGTGCCGCAGGGCAGGGGGTGGCGCGAAAAAGTTAACAGGCCGCTTAAAGGAGTTATTGCAAATCCTTAGAACGCTGATTCAAATGGCCGACAATCAAGAATGGCACCGAATGGTGCGGAAAGAGCGGCGGGCAGGCGGTGTCAGCAGAGATTCGGACATGACAGGCGGGGCAGGGGCTCCGGAGGCCCGGCCCGCTGGGGTGCTGCACGTGCTGGCGACCACGGACCTGCACTGCAACCTGCTGAGCCACGACTACTATGCCGACCGTCCGGACCCGGCCATTGGCCTGTCGCGGGTGGCCAGCCTGATCGCCCGGGCGCGTGCTGACGCGGCTGAGCAGGGCGCGGCCTGTATTCTGGTCGACAATGGCGATGGCCTGCAGGGGTCGCCACTGGGCGATATTGTGCCCGGTTCCAATGGGCCGCATCCTCTGGCGCGTGCCTTTCAGGTGCTGGAATATGATGCGGTCGGCCTGGGAAATCACGATTTCGATTTCGGAGTGGAGGCGCTGTCGGAGGTGCTCGGAGACGTGCGGTGCCCGGTTTTGTGCTCCAACCTGACTGCTGCGAAACCGGGGATTGACCTGCCGTTCACGCAGACGGCGGTGCTGGAGCGGCAGATCCCGGGCTGTCCCGGCTTGCCGCCGGTCCGGATAGGCCTGCTGTCGGTACTGCCGCCGCAGACGCTGATCTGGTGCGGCAAGGCGCTGGAGGATCAGCTGGCCGCGGCGGGTATCGTGGAAACCGCGGAGGCCCAGTCCCGCCGGTTGAAGGAGCAGGGCTGCGATGTGGTGCTGGCACTGGCCCACACCGGGGTTGCTGCCAGAACCGGGGCGGACCGCAGCGAGAACGCGCTTGAGCAGCTGGCGGCACTGCCTGAAATTGACGCGGTGGTGGGGGGGCATACCCATCTGACGCTGCCGCACCCGGGTCATCCCTTTGCCAAGCCGGTGGTGATGCCGGGCGCGCATGGATCGCATCTGGGCGTGATCAGCCTGGAGCTGGAGCATAGCGCTGCAGGCTGGCAGCCCGCTGGCGGCACCGCCAGCCTGCAGCCGGTGGCGCAGCACGGCGATACCGGCGCATCCGTGCCGCTGGCGGAGGAGGCGGCCGGGTTCACCCGGGCGCTGGCGGCGGATCATGCCCGCACCCTGGAGCGGATGCGGCAGCCTGCGGGCTACAGCCCGGTGGCAATGCATTCCTATTTCACCTTTTTCGCGCCTGACCGCGGCCTCGCGCTGGTTGCCGGCGCCCAGGCGGCAGCGGTGCGGCCGCTGTTGCAAGGCACCGCGGCGCAAGGCCTGCCGCTGCTGTCTGCCGCGGCTCCGTGCAAATTCGGCGGCCGATCCGGTCCGCATTTCTATACCGACATTGCGGCCGGGGAGCTGTGCGCCCGCAATATCGCCGATCTGCAGGTCTTTCCCAATGAGCTGCGGGTGGTCGCGGTCACCGGCACGCAGCTGCAGGAGTGGCTGGAAATGTCGGCGGGGCTGTTCAACCGCATCGCGCCCGGCAGCCGCGGCACATTGCTGGCCGATCCGCAGCGGGCGGGGCATCATTTTGATGTGATCTTCGGGCTGACCTATCAGATCTGCCTGTCGCAGCCGCCGCGCTATTCCGCCACCGGAGAGTGCATCAACCCCTCGGCGCAACGGATCGTGGACCTCAGGTGGGACGGCCGGCCGGTGGCGCCGGAGCAGCGCTTTGCAGTTGCCGCCAACAGTTACCGGGTCAGCGGCGGCGGCAGTTTCCGGATGCTGCGCGAGGCGGATGAACTGCCGCTGGCGCCGATGCGGATCCGCCAGGCCGTGCGCGACTATATCGCCGGGCAGCTGCCAGCGGACCCATTGGCGGAGGCGCCGTACCCCTGGCGCCTTGCGCCGATGCCCGGCACCAGCGCGGTGGCTGTGACCGGGCCTGGGGCGGCCGCGCATCTGGACGAACTGCCCGCCGGTCTGGCAGAGCCGCGCGGCTTCAGCAGCGGCGGATTCTGGCAGATCGAACTGCACTTGTGAGCCTTTGAAAGCAGACCGGGCACGGCCCTTGCCAATTCCGGCGGCGGTCCTTATATCGGGATTCGAGAGGTTGGCGCGGGCAAGCGCCTCGCCAACCTGGTCAGGTCCGGAAGGAAGCAGCCACAACGAGCCCCGCTTGGGTCGATGTCCAGCCTCTCACCTTATTTCCCCGCACAAAATGCAGAACGGGATGCCTACCGCCCGCTTCGGTGCAATCAACGATTGCATCGCCGCCGTTGGGTCCGGCGCTGCGCTGCCGCGCGGCGGGTTCCGCTGCTTCATCTGGCTGAAAATATCCTGGGGTGAATTGGCCGTGAGGCCAAGAGGGGTAAAGCCCCTCCGCCGTTTTGCTCTCAGAACCGGCCGTTGTCTGCCGGGTAGACGCCCAGGATTTCCACATTGGTTGTGAAATAGCTCAGCTCATCCATTGCCAGCTGCACATTGGCATCATCCGGGTGGCCTTCGATATCGGCATAGAACTGAGTGGCGGTAAAGGAGCCGTCGACCATATAGCTTTCCAGCTTGGTCATGTTGATGCCATTGGTGGCAAAGCCGCCCATCGCCTTGTAGAGCGCCGCCGGAATGTTACGCACCTGGAACACGAAGCTGGTGATCATGTTGTGGGCGCCGCGGCGGGTGTAGTTCGGCTCCGGCGACATGATCAGGAAACGGGTGGTGTTGTCGCCATTGTCCTCGATATGGCGGGCCAGCACCTCCAGCCCGTAAATCTCGCCCGCCAGCTCGCTGGCCAGTGCCGCCACATGCTTGTCGTCGGCCTGTGCCACGTCGCGCGCTGCGCGCGCGTTGTCAGGGCTGACCCGGCCGGTGATGTTATGCTCGCGCAGGAAGGTGCCGCATTGCGGCAGCAGCACCAGATGCGATCGCGCTTCGCGGATATCTTCCAGTTTCGCCCCCGGCACCCCCAGCACGTTGATATGGACGCGGACAAATGCCTCATCAATGATGTGCAGCCCGCTGTGCGGCAGCAGCCGGTGAATGTCGGCCACCCGCCCGTAGGTGGAGTTTTCCACCGGCAGCATCGCCTGATCGGCTTCACCGCTTTTCACTGCTGCAATGGCGTCCTCGAAGGTGCGGCAGGGCAGCACCTCCATGTCGTGGCGGGCGTTGCGGCAGGCCTCGTGGCTGTAGGAGCCCAGCTCCCCCTGAATGGCGATCTTGCGGGTCATGGGTGTGTTTCCGGTGCAAAACTTCAACATTTGGGCGTTTCGTCGCGCTGTCTATACCTTGCCACTTGGGAGGGGAAGCCTTAGACACCCCTGCAGACAGCTAAATGGACTCGCGATCATGTTTGACACGATGACCCTCACCAAAGCGACCGCAGGCGTCTGCGGCGCGTTCCTGGTATTCCTTCTGGGCAAATGGGGCGCAGAAGTACTGTATCACATGGACAGCCACGGTGAGGCTTCCTATGTGATCGAAGTTGCCACCGCCGAGGATGCGGGCAGCGACGAGCCGGAAGTCAGCTTCGAAGAGCTGCTGGCCTCCGCTGATGCCGCCAAAGGCGCCAAGGTGTTCAAGAAATGCTCCGCTTGCCACAAGCTGGCAGATGGCGCCAACGCCACCGGCCCGTATCTGTACGGTGTTGTCGGCCGCGAAATCGCCGCCGTTCCGGACTTTGGCTATTCCGGCGCTCTGGCCGGCCTGCCCGGCAGCTGGACCCCGGAAGAGCTGGACGCCTTCCTGGCCAAGCCGTCGGCCTATGCCTCCGGCACCTCCATGTCGTTCTCCGGCCTGAAAAAGCAGAAGGACCGGGTGAACCTCATTGCATATCTGGACAGCCTGGACGACTGATCCGGACCGCTGTCCCAGCTATCCAATGAAAAAGCCGCTGCGATGTGCAGCGGCTTTTTTATGGCCTCATGGGTGCGGGCCCGCTCAGGCCGGGTTGTTTTCCCGGTAATAGGCCAGCGCATCGCGCTCCTGGCCGTCGGGCAGGATGCAGACGCCGATGGTGCCGGCCTTGCCGCTGCGCAGCACGTACTGGCCGCCGGTCTGCACGCAAAAGGCCTCTTCCGGGCTGGTGTAGACCACTTCCTCTTCCTGCTGGGCGCAGGCACTGAGCGCGGCGGCGCCGGCAATCGCAAGAGCGGCAAATTTCATTGACTTCAGCATCGGCAGACTCCCTCGTTTTATAACGCAATCGTGATCTGAGGCTGGCAGGCAATTTTATTGCGCGCAAGCGCAGCCTTGCCAAGGCGCGGTTTTCGGCTGCTTTGCGCCCAATGAACGGGGGATATCACCCAATCTCAACTTGAATGTTACCGGCCCCGGACATTAGCTTGAGGGCGGAAATCCGGGCCGAAGTTCCGGGCAAAGGAGGTCATGGCAGATGAAAACCGCTCGAGCTGCGGCACGCGTGCGCGTGAAGGACAGGTCGAACCCGCTGCAGGCCGCGGCGGCGCTGGCCTTGGGTTTAATTCTGGCACTGGCGGCGGCGACGCTGGCCAAGGCGGAAGAGACCATCATCAAGAGCCACGGCTTTGCCGAATTCGGTGAGCTGAAATACCCGGAAGGCTTTGCCCATTTCGACTATGTGAACCCGGACGCGCCCAAGGGCGGCGAGCTGTCGATCTCTGCCGTCGGCACCTTCGACAGCATGAACCCCTTCACCCGCAAGGGGCGGGCAGGGGCGCTGTCGTCGGACCATTTTGAAAGCCTGCTGGTGGAATCCTATGATGAGCCCGGCTCCTACTACGGGCTGATCGCCGAGAGCCTGGAGTACCCCGAGAGCCAGGATTGGGTGATTTTCAACTTGCGGCCGGAGGCGACGTTTTCGGACGGCACCCCGGTCACCGCTGACGATGTGGTGTTCTCCCACAACATCCTGCTGGACCAGGGGCTGAAGTCTTATGCCGAGGCCGTGCGCAAGCGCATTCCCAAGGCTGAGGCATTGGGTCCGCACCAGGTTAAGTTCTATTTCAGCCCTGACTTTCCGCGCCGGGCGATGATCACCCAGGTGGGCGGAACGCCGGTGTTCTCCAAGGCCTGGTTCGAAGCCGATCCGGAAAACCGCCGTCTGGATGAGCCACGGCTGGATCCGGGCATTGGCTCCGGCCCCTACATGCTGGAAAGCGCAGAGGTGAACCAGCGGATCGTCTACAAGCGCAACCCGGATTACTGGGGCGCGGATCTGAACGTGAACGCGGGCCGCCACAACTACGACAGCATCCGGGTGGAGTATTTCGGCGATGCAATTGCCGCGATGGAGGGGTTCAAGGCGGGGGTTTATACCCTGCGCCCCGAGAACAACTCCAAGAGCTGGGCCACGGCCTATGACTTTGCCGCCGTGGATAAAGGCCAAGTGATCAAGGGTGAAGTCCCGGACGGCAATGTGCCTGCCGCCAATGGCTTTGTGATGAACCTGTTGAAGCCCAAGTTCCAGGACATCCGCGTGCGCGAGGCGCTGCAGCTGGCGTTCAATTTCGAATGGACCAACGAGAGCCTGCAATACGGCCTGTTCCGCCACCGTTCCTCCTTCTGGCAGGACTCGCCGCTTGAGGCAAAAGGCCTGCCCGAGGGCCGCGAGAAAGAGGTTTTGGAAGCGTTGGGCGATCAGATCGACCCGTCCATACTGATCTCGGAGCCGGTGATGGCGCATAGCTCCAAGGCCTCGCGCCCCGGCGACCGCAAGAACCTGCGCCGGGCGATGAAGTTGCTGGATGAGGCTGGCTGGGCCGTCGGTGACGACGGGGTGCGCCGCAATGCCGATGGCGAGGTGCTCAAGGTCGAATTCCTTGCCGACAGCCCGACGATCGAGCGCATCGTGCAGCCCTATATCAGCAACCTGCGCACCATGGGGGTGGATGCGGTGCTGAACCGGGTCGATTACGCCCAGTACACCAGCCGCCGCCGGGAAAAGGAGTTCGACATGATCTCCCATGCCTATCCGATGTCGCTGGAGCCTTCGACCGGACTGTATCAGTATTTCGGCTCAGAGGCGCATGAGTATTCCGTTTTTAACCCGGCTGGCCTGGCCGATCCGGCGGTGGATGCACTGATTGGCAATGTTGTTAACGCGAAGACCCAGGAAGAGCTGCGCGCCAACGCCCGTGCGCTGGACCGGGTGCTGCGCGCCAAGCGGTTCATGGTGCCAACCTGGTATCTGGACGTGAACTGGATTGCCTATTGGGACATGTACCGCCATCCGGAAAACCTGCCGCCGTATGACACCGGCCTGCTGGACCTGTGGTGGATTGATGCGTCCCGCGAGGCGGAGCTCAAAGCCGCCGGCGCACTGCGGTAAGACACAGACATGGCAGCCTATATCTTCCGACGCCTGCTTCTGGTGATCCCGACCCTGTTCGGCATCCTGCTGGTGAACTTTGCCCTGGTGCAGTTTGTGCCCGGCGGCCCCGTTGAACAGATCATCGCTCAGCTGGAAGGCGGTGGCGACGTGTTCGAGGGTTTTGCCGGCGGCGGCGGTGACACCGGCACCGAGGCGATCAGCGCCAATGAAAACTACGCGGGCCGCCAGGGCCTGCCGCCGGAGCTGATCAAGGAGCTGGAACAGCAGTTCGGCCTGGACAAGCCGCCGCTGGAGCGGTTTCTGACGATGCTTTGGAACTATGTTCAGTTCGACTTCGGCGAGAGCTATTTCCGCAAGATCGAGGTAACAGACCTGGTGCTGGAGAAGATGCCGGTGTCGATTTCGCTGGGCCTGTGGTCGACCGTGATCGCCTATCTGATCTCGATCCCGATGGGTATTCGCAAGGCGCTGGGCGATGGCTCGCGGTTTGATACCTGGACCAGCGGCGTGATCATCGCCGCCTATGCGATCCCGTCCTTCCTGTTCGCCATCATGCTGCTGGTGCTGTTCGCCGGCGGCTCCTACTGGCAGATATTCCCGCTGCGCGGGCTGACCTCGGACAATTGGCATGAGCTAAGCCTCTTGGGCAAGATCGGCGACTACTTCTGGCATATCGCGCTGCCGGTTCTGGCCTCGACCATCGGCGCCTTTGCGACGCTGACGCTGCTGACCAAAAACTCTTTCCTCGATGAGATCAAGAAACACTATGTGATGACGGCCCGTGCCAAGGGGTTGAGCGAGAACCGGGTTCTGTATGGCCACGTGTTCCGCAACGCGATGCTGATCGTGATCGCGGGCTTTCCGTCGGTGTTTATCGGCATTTTCTTTTCCGGCTCGCTTATTATCGAAACGATCTTCTCGCTGGACGGCCTCGGCAGGCTGGGGTTTGAGGCCGCGGTGGCGCGTGATTACCCGGTGATTTTCGGCACATTGTTCATCTTCGGCCTGATGAGCCTGGTGGTCGGCATCATTTCCGACCTGATGTACGTGCTGGTGGATCCGCGAATCGACTTTGAAAAGCGGGAGGGCTGAGCCATGGCACTCTCCCCCTTGAACCAGCGCCGCTGGAACAACTTCCGCAAGAACAAGCGCGCCTTCTGGTCGCTGATCATCTTCTCCGTGCTGTTCACACTGTCGCTGTTTGCCGAGTTCATCGCCAACGACAAGCCGATCCTGGTGAGCTATCGCGGCGAGCTCTACACGCCGGTGTTCAAGTTCTACCCGGAGACCCAGTTCGGCGGCGACTTCCGGACGGAGGCGATTTACAGCGACCCTGAGGTGGAATGCCTGATCCGCTCCGGCGGGATCGAGGATTGCTTTGACGAGCCTGAGGCGATCCTGGAGGAGATCTCCGCAGGCACCTTTGCCGCGGACGGCTTCAAGGAGGGCTGGACCCTTTGGCCGCCGATCCCCTACAGCTTCAACACCACCGTGGACCGCCCGGGTGCCGCGCCGCTGCCGCCCAACGGCCAGAACCTCCTGGGCACTGATGACACCAAGCGCGACGTGCTGGCGCGGGTGATCCACGGTTTCCGCCTGTCGATCCTGTTCACCCTGATCGTGACCGGCGCCGCGACGGTGCTGGGCATCCTGGCGGGCGCGGTGCAGGGCTATTTCGGCGGCTGGCTGGACCTGGTGTTCCAGCGCATCATCGAGATCTGGAGCTCCACGCCGACGCTCTATGTGATCATCATCATGTTTGCGATCCTGGGACGCAGTTTCTGGCTCCTGGTGTTCCTGATGGTTCTGTTCGGCTGGACCGCGCTGGTGGGAGTGGTCAGAGCTGAGTTTCTGCGTGCCCGCAATCTGGAGTATGTCCGCGCCGCCAAGGCGCTGGGGGTTGGCAACATGACCATCATGTTCCGCCACATGCTGCCGAATGCGATGGTGGCGACGCTGACCATGCTGCCCTTCATCGTGACCGGCACCATCTCGGCGCTGGCGGGACTGGATTTCCTCGGCTTCGGCCTGCCGTCCTCGGCGCCCAGCTTGGGTGAGCTGACCCTTCAGGCCAAGCAGAACCTGGAGGCCCCCTGGCTCGCCTTCACCGCCTTCTTCACCTTCGCCATCATGCTGTCGCTGCTGGTGTTCATCTTCGAGGGCGTGCGTGATGCCTTCGATCCCAGAAAGACGTTTTCATGATCATGCAGAACACTAGGGCCGCAAGCGACCCGGGCGGCAATCGGGCTATCGGAGGCGCAGACTAAATGGGTAATTCGAGCGCTCACCTCCTTGAAGTCAAAAACCTCCGCGTCTCCTTCCGTCAGGACGGCAAGATCACCCAGGCCGTGCGCGGCGTCTCCTTCTCCGTCGGCCGCGGCGAGACCGTGGCGCTGGTGGGCGAATCCGGCTCCGGCAAATCGGTCTCGGCGCTTTCCACAGTGTCGCTGCTGGGCGACAGCGCGATGGTCGAGGGCTCTGTCACCTACGACGGCACCGAAATGGTCGGCGCCAGCGAAAAGCACCTGATGCAGGTGCGCGGCAATGACATCAGCTTCATCTTCCAGGAGCCGATGACCTCGCTCAATCCGCTGCACACGATCGAGCGCCAGTTGGAGGAGTCGCTGGCGCTGCACCAGGGGCTGACCGGCAAGGCGGCGCGGGCGCGCATTCTGGAGCTGATGGAGAAGGTCGGCATCCGCGATGCGGAAAGCCGGCTCAGCGCATATCCGCATCAGCTGTCAGGCGGGCAGCGCCAGCGGGTGATGATCGCTATGGCGCTGGCCAACAAGCCCGACATCCTGATCGCGGATGAGCCCACAACGGCGCTGGACGTGACCATCCAGGCGCAGATCCTCGACCTCCTGGCGGAGCTAAAGGAAAGCGAGGGCATGGGGCTTTTGTTCATCACCCATGACCTTGGCATCGTGCGCCGCATCGCCGATCGGGTCTGCGTGATGAAAGACGGCGTGATTGTCGAGGAAGGCCCGGCAGCGGACATCTTTGCCAATCCGCAGCATCCCTATACGCAGAAACTGCTGGCGGCAGAACCCTCCGGCACCCCGCCGCCGGTGCCGCAAGGCGCCCGGGAGCTGGTTGCCACTCGTGATCTCAAGGTTTGGTTCCCGATCCAGCGGGGGCTGCTGAAGCGTACCGTGGGCCATGTGAAGGCGGTGAACCCGGTGACGGTCTCTGTCAAGGCGGGCGAAACGCTGGGCATTGTGGGTGAAAGCGGCTCCGGCAAGACAACGCTGGCACTGGCGATCATGCGGCTGATTGCGTCGGAAGGCGCGGTCAGCTTTCAGGGCCAGGACCTGCGCAAATGGTCGACCCGCGACCTGCGCAAACTGCGCAAGGACATGCAGATCGTGTTCCAGGACCCTTTCGGCTCGCTCAGCCCGCGGATGACCTGCGCCCAGATCATCGCGGAGGGGCTGGCGATCCACAAGGTGGACCAGCACCGCGATACCCGCGAACTGGTGGCCGAGGTCATGCGCGAGGTGGGGCTGGACCCCGCTGCAATGGACCGTTACCCGCATGAGTTCTCCGGCGGCCAGCGCCAGCGCATCGCCATTGCCCGCGCCATGGTGCTGCGGCCCAAGCTGGTGGTGCTGGACGAGCCGACCTCGGCACTGGACATGACGGTGCAGGTGCAGATCGTCGAGCTGCTGAGGGATCTGCAGGCGCGTTACGGGCTGGCCTACCTGTTCATCAGCCACGATCTGAATGTGGTGCGGGCAATGTCGCACAACGTGCTGGTGATGAATCAGGGCGACGTGGTCGAAGCAGGGCCCGCTGATGCGTTATTCCGCAGTCCGCAGCAGGACTATACCAGAAGGCTTTTGGCTGCAGCGGGATAACCTCTTGAGGTTGCGGACATAAATCCTGCCAACGCTGCGCGCATAAAGTGCATAAGATTTAATCAGTTTTAAATAGCATAAAATTATGCGAAAATATTGCCATGCAAAAAGGGGGAATGGATCTTTACGAAAGATTCATGTCGGCACGGACCAGCGCTGACCGGTGGCGTATTGCAAATGAGGTGATGGCTTCGCTGGGAGCTATCGCCCTGAACGTGGCGGAAATTGAGATTAAAACCCGCAAGCTTCTTTGGATGAGAAGCAGCATGACCCGGGAATTCCTGTCCGAATACGCACAGCAGAAATTCTACGAAGTGGACCAGTTCGTTGCCGGGATTGCTCTGCCGTTTTACCCGTCCTTGCACGTAACGGGCACCTTGGAGCGCGCGACAGCGCCAAGCCGCCGGCATTTGGACTTCAATTGGACGGCCTGGGATATGGGTTACACGTTGGCATATGCGATGCGGTTTGCAGGATCCTGTCCGGGCACCAGCAAGACAGTGGTGTTCTGTGCGGGCGAAAAGGCGTCGGAGTTCACGGCAGAGCAGTTTGAGAAGATCCGGCAGGCGGGGACAGCTGTCGCTGCGTTTATCTGCGTGCCGGGCCAAGGCGAGGAGTATCTCGATTTCCCGGATCAGGAGCCGGGGAAAGTGTTGTCCGGCCGGGAAAAACAGATGCTGGCTTTGCTGGCCGCCGGTTACCTGAACACCCGCATTGCGCACGAGCTGGGAGTCGCCGAGGTGACCGTCCGCAAGACGCTGTTGTCTGCACGCCGCAAACTTGGCGCAAAGACACGCGAGGAGGCGCTGGCAATTGCCGTCAGGGCTGGCTTGCTGGACTTTTGAAAAGGCCGGGATTGGCATCCCGGCCTTTCTCAAATGGTTGGGTGCTCAAATCGCGGCGCCGTCTCTTGCCCGAGTACCAGGTCGGGGGGGAGAAGACCCCGTTTCGGTGTGCTGCAGCTGCAGCCCCGCAGCGCTCCGGGAGGAACAACGTGCGCAGACGCAGAAAGGAAAGGCCTGTGCCTGTGCAGCGATGGGGAACCCCAAAGCGCTAACAAATTATGCAATCAGAAATGGGCCTGCGCCAGCTATCGATACCGATATGGCCGCCGCTGGCCGGGGGATCAGATCGCCGGGCTGTGCCCTGCTTTGCTCAGCTCATATGCATCAAGGCTGCGGGCGATCATCCGGGTCAGGGGCCGGGCCTCCGGCTTGATGGCAAGACCCGCAGACGACAGATCCAGCATGCCGGGAAACGCCTCCGCGGTGCCGCGCAGCAGGGTGTCGAGACGGGCAGGGGACACGTCGAACCGGGACAGGATCTCCCGGCGGCAAATCCGGAAATCGCACATCAGCGCTTCGATCAGCCGCGCCCGCAGCAGATCCTCGCCCTGGAAGGCGTGACCGCGGGCGGTGGCAAACTTGCCTGCGCGGATGGACCGGATGTAATCCGAGGTGCCGGGAGCGTTCTGCGCATAACCTTGCGGAAACCGCGAAATGGCCGAGGCGCCGATGCCTATCAGCACGGCCGAGGGATCGTCGGTATAGCCCTGAAAATTGCGCCGCAGCCGGCCGCTGCGCTGGGCAATGGCCAGCCCGTCCTCGGGCCGCGAGAAATGGTCAATGCCGATTTCCCGGTAGCCATCCCACAGAAACAACTGGCGCGCGGTTTCAAACAGCTCCAGCCGGGCTTCCGGCGTCGGCAGCGTGTCGGAGCGGATCATGCTTTGCCGCCCGGCCATCCAGGGCACATGGGCATAGCCGTAGACGGCCACCCGGTCCGGCGTAAGCGACAGCAGCTTCTGAACGCTTTCGGTCATCCGCTCCGGCGTTTGATACGGCAGTCCGAACAGGATATCGGCATTCAGGCTGCTGATCCCGTGCGACCGCAGCATATCGATGGCCTGCTTTGTGGTCTCGAAACTCTGGATCCGGCCAATTGCCTGCTGAATGGTGCTGTCGAAATCCTGCACCCCGACAGAGGCGCGGTTCATGCCCGCCTCGGCAAGCGCATCCAGGCGCCGGTCGCCGACCTCGTTCGGGTCGATCTCCACCGAGAACTCCGCATAAGGCGCCAGCGGAAACGCTTCGGTGACCGCTGCGGCCAAGTCCCGGATCTGCTCTGCGCTCAGCAGCGTGGGGGTGCCGCCGCCCCAGTGCAGGCGCGACAGGGTGATGCCGCCGGGCAACTGCTGGCGGAGCAGGGCGATTTCCGCCTTCAGAACCTCAACATAGGCCGCCACCGGTGCGTCCGATTGGGTGCCTTGGGTGCGGCAGGCGCAGAACCAGCACAATCTGCGGCAGAACGGCACATGCACATACAAAGAGATGCTGCTGCCCGCGCGAATGCTGGATGTCCAACTGGAAAATTGTGCGGAATCGGTTGCTTTGCCAAAGTGCGGCGCCGTCGGGTAACTGGTATAGCGCGGCACTCTGGCGTCAAACAAACCGAGTTTGGCCAATTGAGCTTTCTGATCCATTCCATTACCGTTAAGGGAACGTGCGAGCCCAAGCCTTGACCCAGATCAACCGGACCCCCAAATGAACGCTCCTATCCTGTCACAGTCCAGATGCGGGGACTGCCCGATCCGCCACCGTGCCGTCTGCGCACGCTGCAATGCGGATGAGCTGGAGGAGCTGGACGCCATCAAATACTACCGCACCTATGAAGCGGGGCAGCCGATCATCTGGTCGGGCGACGTGATGAATTTCGTGGGCTCGGTGGTTTCCGGCATCGCCTCTCTGACCCAGACGATGGAGGATGGCCGCACCCAGATGGTGGGGCTGCTGCTGCCCAGCGATTTCGTCGGCCGCCCTGGCCGCGAAGGCGCGGCCTATGATGTGGCGGCGACCACCGATGTGGTGATGTGCTGCTTCCGCAAGAAGCCCTTCGAAGAACTGATGGAGCGCACCCCGCATATCGCCCACCGGCTGCTGGAGATGACGCTGGACGAGCTGGACGCGGCGCGCGAATGGATGCTGGTCCTCGGCCGCAAGACCGCTCGCGAAAAGATCGCGAGCCTGCTGGCCATCATCGCCCGCCGCGATGCCACGCTGACGCCTGGCGGTGCCACCAACCGGATGGTATTCGATCTGCCGCTGACCCGCGAGGCGATGGCTGATTACCTGGGCCTGACACTGGAAACCGTGAGCCGCCAGATCTCGGCGCTCAAGAAGGACGGCATCATCCAGCTGGAGGGCAAACGGCATGTGACCGTGCCCGACATGCGCCGCCTGATGGAAGAGGCCGGTGACGACAGCGACGGCGGCTTCTTGGGCTAAGCGCACAGGCGGCAGTCTGGTCATTCCCTGCTTCACGTGCCCCCGGTTATGGGCGACCCGCCTGCGCGGGCCTGCGCTGCGGCCAATCCCGCGTGACCAAATCCGTTTGACGCAAGAGGGCAGGCGAGGAGCTCCCGCGCCCGCGCGTGCCCGGCTGCGCCGGACCCGCTGACGGCCTTGGGCATGGCACCGCGCAGCGGTGCCATGCCCAACGGGAGGAAGCCCATCCGCCTGGAAGGGCGGACGACGGGCGGGAGAGCCACGGGGCGGTTTGGCGGAAATTTCTTTGAAGGGCGCACTGAAGCCCGGGCGTGACCCGGTAAAAAGAGTGTGGTCTACTGGCGGTATCAAAAAGCGGAGGCAGTAATGCAGTTTGGAAGCCTGATCGGGATGCTGATCATCGGAGCCTTGGCCGGATGGCTGTCGGGCAAGATCATGCAGGGGCGCGGATTTGGCCTTTTGGGCAATATCATCGTCGGCGTGGTCGGCGCGTTTCTGGCCGGGATGATCTTTCCGGCGCTGGGCTTTGCGGCAGGGGGCGGCTTCTTCTGGTCGCTGATCCACGCCACGATCGGGGCGGTTATCCTGCTGTTCCTGATCGGTCTCATCCGCAAGGCGGGTTAGGCCGCTGGCGGCCCGGACCGCAAAAGGCGCCCTGCAGGGGCGCCTTAATTTTCTTTGCGGACGGACGGCCGGCCAGGCCCGGGCTTCAATGCGCCATCAGCACCGGGACCGTTGCCTGCTCCAGCATGTTGCGGGTGGCTCCGCCGAGGATAGCCTCGCGAAAGCGGGAATGGCCGTAAGCCCCCATCACGATCAGGTCGGTGGCGGTATCCGCCGCGTGGCGATTCAGGATGTCGGACACCCGGGTCAGCGTCTTGCTGAGCACGTCGATTTCGCAGGTAACCCCGTGGCGGGACAGCATCTGCGCCAGCATGCCGCCCGGATCGGAGCGCTCCGGCCCGTGCTGCGGCGGGTCGATCACCGCAATGCGCACCAGATCGGCACCGGTCAGGAAGGGCAGCGACCTGCGGATCGCGGTCATCGCCTCGATGCTTTCGTTCCAGGCTACCAGAACGGTCTTGGGCCGACGCAGGGGCTCGCCCTTGTCCGGCACCACCAGCACCGGCGCGCGGCCCTCGAACAGGGCCGATTCGACAATCGGCTCAGCCTCGGCGCGCTTGTCCTTGCCGTAGGGCTTGCCCAGCACCACCAGGTCGGAGAACCGCGCGTGGCGCGCCACATGGCGGCCAAGGTCGGCGATTTGGGCGACACCGCTGTCGGTGGCAAAGGGCACGCCTGCCCGCTGCAGCGCCTCCTCGGCACCGGCCTGGACCGCTTCGGCCTCTTCCTGCGCGCGGGCCAGGGTTTCCTGCAGCACCATCGCATTGGCGCCTGCGTAGTAATAGCCCGTCTGGGTGCGGTCGACACCAAGGCAGAGAGCATCGGCATGGGCGCCGAATTCTTCTGCCAAGGCCGCAATTTGCGCCAGAGGCGCCGCTGCGGTTTCCGCAGCCGTAAGGACAGTAAGCAAGGACTTGTAGGACATGACACCTCCCGGCGGGGTCTGCGCCGCGGGCCCCCATGGCCCCGGCGCGGGGATTTTCACTGCACGGGAAGAAGTGTCACATGTTGCCCGGAAGTGTCTTGATGCAGATCAAGGCAGGAGGGAGGCGCGTTTTGCAAGAAGAGCGCGGTCTATTAACGTCCCCGTATCCGCAGGATTCGCGGGGGCACGGCAAAGGGACGCAAGATGTCTAACTATATCAAGCTGATAGCGCTTGGTCTGGTCACGCTGTTTGCGATGATCGGTACCAATTACGCGCGGGATCTGGCTTACCAGGTGCATGCGGTCATCGTGATGATCGTGGCTGGCGGCCTGTTCCTCTATACTTTGCGCCACACCAATGAGCCGAAAAAGGCCGTTGCAGGTGTGGAAAATGAGTATTTCGACAGCGTTGTGCGCGCTGGTGCAATTGCAACCGCCTTCTGGGGCGTGGTCGGGTTTCTGGCCGGGACCTTCATTGCGTTCCAGCTGGCCTTTCCGGCGCTGAATTTCGATTGGGCGCAAGGGTTTGCCAATTTCGGCCGCCTGCGCCCGCTGCACACTTCTGCAGTGATTTTTGCATTTGGCGGCAACGCGCTGATCGCAACCTCCTTCTATGTGGTGCAGCGGACCTCCGCGGCGCGTCTGTGGGGCGGCAACCTCGCGTGGTTCGTGTTCTGGGGCTACCAGCTGTTCATCGTGCTGGCGGCAACCGGCTACCTGCTGGGCGGCACCCAGTCCAAAGAATACGCGGAGCCGGAATGGTACGTTGATCTGTGGCTGACCATCGTCTGGGTCGCCTATCTGGCCGTGTTCCTGGGAACCATCATCAAGCGCAAGGAGCCGCACATCTACGTGGCGAACTGGTTCTACCTGTCCTTCATCGTCACCGTGGCCATGCTGCACCTGGTCAACAACGCGACCATTCCGGTGTCGATCTGGGGCTCCAAGTCCGTGATCGTCTGGCCGGGCGTGCAGGATGCCATGGTGCAGTGGTGGTACGGCCACAACGCTGTGGGCTTCTTCCTGACCGCGGGCTTCCTGGGCATGATGTACTACTTCATTCCGAAGCAGGCCGAACGTCCCGTCTTCTCTTACAAGCTGTCGATCATCCACTTCTGGGCGCTGATCTTCCTGTACATCTGGGCCGGTCCGCACCACCTGCACTACACCGCGCTGCCTGACTGGGCCTCGACCCTGGGCATGGTGTTCTCGGTGATCCTGTGGATGCCCTCGTGGGGCGGCATGATCAACGGCCTGATGACGCTCTCGGGCGCCTGGGACAAGCTGCGCACCGACCCGGTGATCCGGATGATGGTGATCTCCGTCGGCTTCTACGGCATGTCCACCTTTGAGGGCCCGATGATGTCGATCCGCGCGGTGAACTCGCTGTCGCACTACACCGACTGGACCATTGGCCACGTGCACTCCGGTGCGCTCGGCTGGAACGGCATGATCACCTTTGGCGCGCTGTACTACCTGGTGCCGGTGCTTTGGAAGCGTGAGCGCCTGTACTCGCTCAGCCTGGTGTCCTGGCACTTCTGGCTCGCCACCATCGGCATCGTTCTCTATGCCGCGTCAATGTGGGTGACCGGTATTATGGAAGGCCTGATGTGGCGCGAAGTGGACGCTAACGGCTTCCTGGTGAACTCCTTTGCCGACACCGTGGCAGCGAAGTTCCCGATGTATGTGGTGCGCGGTCTGGGCGGGGTCATGTTCCTCGCGGGGTCCATCATCATGTGCTACAACCTGTGGATGACCGTCCGCCGGGCCCCGGCCAAAGAGGCCAGCCTGTCGGTTCAGGTCCCGGCTGAATAAGGAGGGCCGGAGCAATGGCAATTCTCGACAAACACAAGATCCTCGAGACCAACGCGACCCTCCTGCTGATCTGCAGTTTCCTGGTCGTGACCATCGGCGGACTGGTGCAGATCGCACCGCTGTTCTACCTGGAAAACACCATCGAGGAGGTGGAGGGCATGCGTCCCTACACCCCGCTCGAACTGGCGGGCCGCGAGGTCTATATCCGGGAAGGCTGCTATGTCTGCCACAGCCAGATGATCCGTCCGATGCGCGACGAGGTCGAACGCTACGGCCACTACTCGCTGGCGGCGGAGTCGATGTACGACCGCCCGTTCCAGTGGGGCTCCAAGCGGACCGGGCCGGACCTGGCCCGGGTGGGCGGCCGTTACTCGGATGAGTGGCACGTCGACCACCTGCGCGACCCGCAGGCGGTGGTGCCGGAATCGGTGATGCCGAAATACGGCTTCCTCGAAGAGAAGAAGATCGACGGCAAATACATCGGCGACATCATGGCCACCAACGCGCTGCTGGGCACCCCCTACAGCGAGGACATGATCGAGACCGCACAGGCCGATTTCCGCGCCCAGGCGGATCCGGACAGCGACTATGACGGGCTGCTGGAGCGCTATGGCGAAAAGGTCAACGTGCGCAACTTCGATGGTCAGCCGGGAGTCTCGGAAGCCGATGCGCTGATCGCCTATCTGCAGATGCTGGGCACGCTGGTCGACTTCTCGACCTTCACCCCGGATGCAAGCCGGTAAAGGAGGATAGGATGGAACTCTATACGCTCCTGCGGGAATTTGCAGACAGCTGGATGCTGCTGTTCCTGTTCACCGTCTTCATCGGCATAATTGTCTGGGCGTTCCGCCCGGGCAGCACCAAGGCCTACGAGGATACCGCAAACATCCCGTTCCGCCACGTTGATGCACCTGCGCCCGGCAAGGGCAGTGATGCAGCTGCGCCCCGCCGGGGCGACAAACCCGCCGCGACTAAGGAGGCGAGGGCATGAGCAAGAAATCGCAAAAGTTCGAGGGCGATCCGAAAACCACCGGCCACGAGTGGGACGGGATCGAGGAATTCGACAACCCAATGCCGCGCTGGTGGCTGTGGACTTTCTACGCCACCATCATCTGGGGTGTTCTCTACACCATCGCTTATCCGGCTTGGCCGCTGGTCAACTCGGCCACTGCAGGCATCCTGGGCTGGTCGACCCGCGGCGACGTGGCGGCGGAGATCACCGCAGTCGAGGAGGCCAACGCTCCGGTCAACGCCAAGCTGGAAGCGGCTGAGCTGGTTGCCATCGCGGGCGACACGGAGCTGAACACCTATGCTGTCTCGGCTGGCTCCGCCGTGTTCAAGACCTGGTGCGCGCAGTGCCACGGCTCCGGTGCTGCAGGTGCCAAGGGCTATCCGAACCTCTTGGATGACGACTGGCTCTGGGGCGGTTCGGTGGAGGACATCCACGCCACCATCACCCACGGCATCCGCAACGAGGACAGCGACGACGCGCGTTATTCCGAGATGCCTGCCTTCGGCCGGGATGAGCTTCTTGAGAAAGAAGAGATCAGCCAGGTGGTCAACTACGTGATGTCGCTGTCGGGCGAGCCGCAGGACGCCTCCAAGGTTGAGGCCGGGTCGGTTGTCTTTGCCGACAACTGCGCCTCCTGCCACATGGAAGACGGCACCGGTGATCGCTCGCAAGGCGCGCCGAACTTGGCCGACGCGATCTGGCTTTATGGCGGCGACTACGCCACCCTGACCGAGACCGTGACCAACTCGCGCTATGGCGTGATGCCGGCCTGGAACACCCGCCTGACCGAAGCGCAGATCCGCGCCGTGTCGGCCTATGTGCACCAGCTGGGCGGCGGTGAATAAGCCGGACAGGATTTCAGCAGAACAGGGGAAGGGCTGCCCAGCGGGCGGCCCTTTTCCTTTTTCGGAAGGACTGTTTGCAAGGAAAAGCCGCGCAGCAGCCGCGCTGGACCATCGCAGAGGCGGTCATCATGCAGGCGCCGGCATCATTGGTAACCGGGGCAGGGTCAGCGAGCGGGGCAGGGGGCAAAAGGGCCGGGCGCGGCGCAGCGCTCTGGCCCAGGCAGAGTGCTCCGGCCCCGGCAGGGTGCGAAGCACTCCGGAAGGCTTTGGATCAGGCGGCCCGCAGATCCTTCAGGTCGCGCCGCTTAAGCGGGAGGCGGGCAAGGCCGCCATAGACACCGCGCACCTGTTCCCGGCCCTGTTCGCCTGTCAGGCCGTGTACCGCCGCCAGTTCGGGGAACAGATCGAACAGCTCCCGTTTGTCTGCAGCGCACAACCCGCGCATCGCCTCGGGGCCGGGCCAGAAGGTTTCCGTTGCGATGCCTTCGGCAAAGATCACCTCGTGCCGCTCCGTCATCAGATGCACATAAGTGACCGGGCTGTTTGCAACCGGCTGCAGGGTGCAGCTGCGGTCGATCTCCGCCAGCAGTTTCGCGGACAGGAAGCTTTCACCGAAGGGTGTGTCCCGGTCAAACGCCTGAGGCCCCGTCAGCAGGCGGTGCTGGGGGGACAGCAGCATCGGCCGCTCCGGGCGCAGCAGGCCGCCAGGGCGGACGCAATAGGGTTGCAGATGAGGGCGCAGCGCCAGTTCCGCCGGGCTGAGCGTGCGCTTGCCGGTCCAGATGACTGGCTGAAACCCATTGTCGGCGGTCTGCAGCATGTCGCCCACCCGGATCTGCCCGGCAGGCACTGCACCGCGCCGTGTGGCCAGCAGCACATTGGGCGTGAAGCAGGGGATGCCCGCGGAATAAAGCTGCGGCGCAGTCGAGAGCTGCGCTGGCGCAACCCCCTGCAGAACCAGCTTCTCGCCTGTGGGGAAGGTCAGCAGCGCATTGCCGAAGCCATCGTCGGTGACGGAGACGTCCCAGGCGCGGACAGCGCCGCCGGGGCCGGTGCCGCCGGTCAGCCCGGACACATCCAGCTGGTCGTTGTAAAAGCCGTCGGCGTCGTCGTCGCCGACACTGAAATCGCTGACGGTGTCGGTGCCGCCCCCGCCGGTCAAGATCAGCTGGTCATAGCCTTCGCCGCCTGTAATCAGGTCGTCGCCGGCACCCATTGTGACAGTGTCGTCCCCCTTGCCGGCGTCGATCGCCACCCCGGCACTGTCAGCTGAGGCATCCACGATGTCGCCCTGATCCGTCAGGTTCAGCAACTCGATCTCAGAAAAGGTGATCGTGTCGGTGCCGTCGGTGATCGTGCCGGCCTCATCCCCGGTATAGGTAACGGTCACGCCGGTGGTGACATCGGACAGGTTGACGGTGTCGTAGTCGTTCCCCGCCTCCCCGCCTTCCAGCGTATCATTGCCGAACCCGTCCGACATCTTGAATGTGTCGGCATCGGCTTCGCCATACATCAGGTCAGCGCCCGCGCCGCCAACCAGCAGGTCGTCGTGGTTGCCGCCGTACATGGTGTCGTCGCCGTCACCGCCTTCCAGCGTGTCGTTGCCATCGGTCGCGACGATGCTGTCATTGCCAACACCGCCGACCAGGCTGTCGTCCCCGGCAGAGTTCCTGAGGGTGTCGTCGCCCTCGCCGCCGATCAGCGTGTCATTGCCAAGGCCTGTGGTCAGGCTGTCATTGCCGGCGCCGCCTTCGATGTAGTCGTCGCCATCCCCGCCCGAGAGCGTGTCGCCGCCGTCCCCGCCAATCAGCGTATCGGCGCCGGCGCCGCCGTCCAGCACGTCGTCACCGTCGCCGCCCTCCATGCTGTCATTGCCGGCTTCGCCGGACAGGACGTCGTTACCCCCCTGGCCGTAGACCACATCGTTGCCATCCCCCGCCAGAACGGTGTCGTTGCCTTGTTCGATGGGCGTGACAACAGCGTCTTCGATCACATCGCCGGACAGTGTGAAACCAGCCAGGCCGTCGCGCGTCTGCAGCGTGAACTCGATCGAGGACCGGTCTTCGAACCCGGCGGAGAACCAGGCGTCCTGATCCGTGTAGTCATTCAACTCCGACCCGGTGGCCGTGACCATGCTGCCGTCGATTGCAGTGCCAAGCGACGTGTTCTCGGCCACCCCGAAGCTGGTGAAGCTGTTGCCGTCGATGATGACGGCCTCGGCATCGCCATAGGTGCTGTTGTCATCCACGTCGTTGAAGGTAGCGGTTGAGTTCAGATAGACCGGCTCACCAGTGGCGGGATCGAAAAACTCCAGCCTGAACGTGGCCCGATCCCCGGGAGAATCGCCGTTCAGCAGGATTTCCGCGCCAGCCTCGTACCCGAATTGCACCGACATGTAATCGTTGGACTTTTCGACCAGCACAAGTCTGCCCCAGACACTGGTGCCGTCTTCCAGAACAGCGATATCGCTGAAGACGGCGTAATCACCCTCAGATCCGGTGTAGCCGTCGTGCGAAACCGTTTGGATGTTGTTGATGTCCAGCACCAGCGGCGAGGCGTCCAGCCCCTGTTCGAACCCGTCGCCCATATCCCCGTAAACGATGTCATCGCCCGCGCCGGAATCGATGATGTCGTGGCCTTCTTCACCGGCGACGGTGTCCTGGCCATCGCCGGCGTCAATGGTGTCGTCGCCGGTGGTCCCATCCACCAGGTCGTCGCCTGCCGTGCCTTTCTTGCTGGCGATAAGGTCCTTTACCCAATCCAGTATTGCCATGAGCTTTATCTGACTTTCTATCCGGCGCGGGCTGCAGCACGCGCAAGTAACAATTTTTCGGCGGTTGCACGGCCAATGGGAGAGGCGTGATGCCAAGAACCGATACACGATCGCTGATAAGGAAACGTAAATTCCGCCCGGCCCCGCGTGTCAGCGCCGGCGTTCAAGTCCGGAAGCCGCTGCGCCTGTGCAGCGCCGCCGGTGAGCGGCCGCAGCTGGAACGCGCGCCCGGTTAATGGCTGTTGTACACGGCCTTCCGCCTGCGTACGGCAGGCCGCCTGCGGGCCATCCTGCACCTGCAGATGCCAGCTTCCGGCACCGGACCTTGACAATCAGCGTGCAGCACTGCGGCCTGGAACAAGTCGGCGCGGCAATAACACTGAGCGCCGCGGCCATTTGAAACCGGCGCCGCCGCAACGCACGTTCGCGCGTGGCGCCTGCTGAATTCCTGGTGCAGTGGACAGGGCCGGGGCGGCATACCGGCAATGACTGCACGTCGCTTGCGGAAGCCAAGGGTGCATTCCGGAAAAGTCTCACGTGTTCGGTTTCTGGCCGCCGCTTCTGGGCGGGCTGTGACTATCCGGTATGGTGCTGGTGGCGTTTGGCTTTCTGGCACTGGCCTGGACTGGGCTGCGGGTGTCGCGGCGCGCGGGTGCCATGCTGCCGGCAGGCTGTGCGGCTTATCTCCGGTGGCTTTGGCCGGCGGCCTGAGCCGCCGCCGAATCGGCCAGGGTTTTGGGCTTGCGCCCCGCAGCCGGCGGGCGGATGCCTAGACCCTGCTGGTCGTAAAGGCTGCTCCAGATGGCAATGCAGCTCCAGCTCACGACATATAGAACACCCGCTGCGATCACCACGCTGCCCGGCAGCGGGCCGATCTCGGCCCGCTCCAGCGCCTGATCAAAGGACACGATGGGCCGGGGGTGCACCGCGATCTTGCCGGCATAGGCCAGCGATTGGATCAGCAGCACCCACAGGTAGTTACGCTTGATCCGGCGCCCGATCGATTGCAGCAGGTTGATATGATAGTCCGGCCGGTTGTAATCCTGTGCCAGCACCTTCTGCCAGTTTTCCTCCAGATGAAGGTCGCCGTCATGCAGCATCGGCGCGTAGAAATGCTTCTCCAGCCAGCGCGCGCGGGCGCGGAACACGTTGTAAAACCGGTATCGCCGCGCCTCCAGCATCAGGAAGAAAATGATCAGGATGCCGACCAGGATCAGCGGCAGCGGCGAGGCTTCGGGCGAGGAATAGGAGATCGACAGCGCAACCCCAAGCGTCACCACCGCCCAGTTGGTGGTGATGTCCAGCCGGGTGCGCCACATCACGCTGCGATAGACCTCGCCGCGGTACAAATGCGCCAATGCGCCGACCTCGGCCGCCGACAGAGGTGCGCGATTCCCGGCGTCTGCCTGTCCGTTCTCTCCCTTGGCCATGGAATGAGGGTAGTTTTTTGCGGCAAGCGGGCAAATTTTTACGCCTGTTTGATCCGTGTCAAACCGCACCGCTGCGAACCGCGCTACACACGCAGGTGAAAGACATTGCTGCCTGGCAGACATCCCCTCCAGCGCAGCAAGAAATCCCGCAAGGCCGACGTGCAGGCCGAACGGGTCATGCGCCGGTTTTCCGATCTGTTCGCGCGTTTCCTGGAAAACCGGCGCTTTTTCTTTCTCTCCCTTGGATCAAACCCTCAAATATTCCGCGGGTGTATGCAGCGCGTCTTGGTCGGGCGGCGTCGCAGCCAAACAACCAGCCGGTTCAGCAGCCCCTTGCCGCGTGGCGGCGCCTCGTAGGCGCGGGGCAGCGTTTTGGCAGCGGGAAATTCGCGCAGCTTCACACAGTCCTGCCGCGTCGCGGTCAGCATCGAGCGGGCGCAGATATCGGTCAGCATGGGTCAGCCTCCTATCTTGCTGTCTGTCTCCGATGCTTGCGCGAACGGGCGATTCCTGCGACTTAAGAAAAATCACATCGTGTAAGGTGAAATTACATATGGATTGGTTGCATATGCCGCCGCTGGCCGCGCTGCGGGCTTTTACGGCCTTCGCCGAAACGGGGAGCGTGGTCCAAGCGGGTGCGGCGCTGAATGTCAGCCACGCTGCCATAAGTCAGCAGCTGAGGGCGCTGGAGGCGCATCTGGGCGCGGCGTTGCTGGACCGCAGCGGGCGGGCGCTGGCGCTGACCGCAGAAGGCGCGCATCTGGCGCGGGCATTGCAACTGGGCTTCGGCGCGATCCAGGCGGCTGTGAAGGAGATCGCTCAGGCTGGTGCCGCCCGGCCGCTGCATGTCACCTGCACGCCGATGTTTGCCGCGCATTGGCTGATGCCGCGGCTGCCGGGGTTCCAGGCGGACAATCCCGGCATTGACCTGGTGCTGGACCCCACGGGCGGCCTTGTCGAGCTGAAGCCCGGCGGCATCGACATTGCGCTGCGCTATGGAGATGGCAACTGGCAGGGGCTTGAAACGGAAAAGCTGCTGGCCTCGCCGATGGTAGTTATCGCTGCCCCCGGATTGCTGGACGGGCGGCAGGTCAGCGCGCCGGAGGATCTGCTGGACCTGCCCTGGCTGGAGGAGCTGGGCACCTCGGAGGCCAGCCACTGGCTGCAGTCGCGCGGTGTCAGCCAAGGCCTGCGCGGCCCGCGCACCCGGCTGCCGGGGAACCTGCTGATGCAGGCGGTGAAAGCGGGGCAGGGGGTCGCGGTCAGCGTCCGTGCCTTTGTCGAGGAGGATCTGGCAGAGGGCCGTCTGCTGGCGCTGTTCACCGAAGGCGAGGGCCGCGGCTACCACATCGCCACCCGCCCGGGCGTTCTGCGCCCGGAGGCACGCAAGTTCATCGCTTGGCTCAGGCGGCAGCGGCAGGCGCTCTGAGGCCATCGTTTCACCACCGGAAAGCGGCTGCAAACTGCCGCAGCTGCTGCGCTGCGGCAACTTGCCTCTGGCGGGGCGCCGCACGCAGGCATAGGTGGCCTTTTGCCTTCACAAGGCGCTGTGCCGGGCGCGAAAACATGATTGTGTGATGCGCTTTTTGATCCACGTCAAAGTTCTGGCACTTTGCATCTGTGACAAGGGCGCCAGACAGCCACAAGACGGAGAGAGTCCGTGAGCGATTCCAACCCAGCCCCGAGCCTGTATGCCGCCAGGGAACCGATTTTTCCCCGGCGCGTCTCCGGACCCTTCCGAAATCTGAAGTGGTACATCATGGCGGTGACGCTGGGGATCTACTACCTGACCCCCTGGATTCGCTGGGACCGCGGGCCCTCTTTGCCGGATCAGGCGGTGCTGCTGGATCTGGCGAACCGCCGGTTCTACTTTTTCTGGATCGAGATCTGGCCGCACGAATTCTACTTCGTCGCGGGCCTGCTGATCATGGCGGGACTGGGGCTGTTCCTGTTCACCTCCGCCTTGGGCCGGGTCTGGTGCGGCTATGCCTGCCCGCAGACCGTCTGGACCGATCTGTTCATCCTGGTGGAGCGATGGATCGAGGGCGACCGAAACGCCCGTTTGCGTCTGCACCGGCAAAAGAAGATGGATTTCCGCAAGGCCCGCCTGCGGGTGACCAAATGGGTAGCCTGGTTCCTGATCGGGCTGGCCACCGGCGGTGCCTGGGTGTTCTATTTCGCCGATGCGCCGACGCTGGCCTATGATCTGGTGACGCTGAACGCGCATCCGGTTGCCTATACAACCATGCTGGTGCTGACAGCGACCACCTTCCTGTTCGGCGGTTTTGCGCGCGAGCAGATCTGCATCTACGCCTGCCCCTGGCCACGCATTCAGGCGGCGATGATGGATGAGGACACGCTGACCGTTGGCTACCGCGAATGGCGGGGCGAGCCTCGGGGCAAGGGCAACGTCCGCCGCCGCAGCAAGGCTGAGGCGGAAGCGGCAGAACAGGCAGCGCAGGCGGCGGGCCCCGGCCAGGCGGCTTACGCCGGCACCCCGTATCCGGGGCTTTCTCCGGATGCGGACCCCACCGCGGCAACCGGCGCAGCCGAGGCCGCCGGGCCCGGCGACTGCATCGACTGCATGGCTTGCGTCAACGTCTGCCCGATGGGGATCGACATCCGCGACGGCCAGCAGATGGAATGCATCACCTGCGCGCTGTGCATCGACGCTTGCGACGACGTGATGGCCAAGATCGGCAAGCCGCGCGGCCTGATCGACTATATGGCGCTGTCGGACGAGACGCAGGAGCGCGCGGGCAAGCCGCCCAAGAACATCTGGAAGCACATCCTGCGCCCGCGCACCATCATGTACACCAGCCTGTGGTCGCTGGTCGGTCTGGGGCTGCTGTTTGCCTTGTTCATCCGCTCCGACATCGAACTCACCGTGGCACCGGAACGCAACCCGACCTATGTGACGCTGTCGGACGGGTCGATCCGCAACACCTATGACGTGCGCCTGCGCAACAAGCATGGCGAGGACCGGGTGTTCAAACTGTCGATCAAGGGCGATCCGGCGATGCGGCTGCAGCTGGAAGGCACGGTCTATCACTCGGTGAACGTGCCTGCGGATACCGCGCTGCTGCAGCGGGTTTATATTGTCGCAGCCAAGGGGTCCGCGCCCGCGCAGACGGACGCCACCCCGGTTCGCATCTGGGTCGAGGATCTGATAAACGGGGAACGCGCCCACAAGGACACCACCTTTAACGGCAAGGGGAACTGAACCATGGCCAAGCGCGAACGGGAATTCACCGGAAAGCATGCATTGATGCTGTTCGGCGGCGCCTTTGCGGTGATTATCGGGGTAAACATCGCCTTGGCTGTGAACGCGGTGAAGACTTTTCCGGGGCTGGAGGTGAAGAACTCCTATGTCGCCAGCCAGGAATTCGACCAGCGCCGGTCTGCACAGGAGGCGCTGGGCTGGTCGGTCTATGCCTCCTCGCAGGGTGATACGGTCAAGCTGGAGATCACCGACGCCGATGGCAACCCGGTGGAGGTGGCCAAGCTGAGCGCCACCCTGGGCCGGGCGACCCATGTGCAGGACGACCAGCAGCCGGAGTTCGCCTTTGATGGCCAGGCTTATGTGGCACCTGCCGATCTGGGCCCGGGGAACTGGAACATCCGCATGGTGGCGCGGTCCAAAAACGGCACCGAATTCACCCAGCGCGTGATTCTGCATGTGAAAGGCTGACCGCCATGACCGCCCAGCTCCGCCCCTCGCTCGCGGCCTGCCCGGCCTGTATTGCCGCCCCGCACGACAGTGCAGACCAGGCCCCAACTGAGGCGCGGCTGGCGCTGTCGCTGCCGGGCATTCACTGCCAGGCCTGCATCTCGGCGGTGGAGCGGGAGTTGAACGCCCATCCCGGAGTTCATTCGGCGCGGGTGAACCTGACCCTGAAGCGCGCCCTGATCGAGGCGGATCCGGACGTGCGCGCCGCCGACCTGATCTCGGTGCTGGAGCGCATCGGATATGAGGCGCATGAGCTGGATCTGGCGGCGCTGGCCGCCACTCAGAACGACAAGGCGGGCCGCGATCTGCTGATGCGGCTGGCGGTGGCGGGCTTTGCCTCGATGAACGTGATGCTGCTGTCTGTGTCGGTCTGGTCCGGCGCCTCGGACGCGACGCGGGACATGTTCCACTGGATCTCTGCCGCGATCACCTTTCCGGCGATCATATTCTCGGCACAGCCGTTCTTTGCCAATGCCTGGAGCGCGCTGCGGGTCCGGCGGCTCAACATGGATGTGCCGATCGTGCTGGCGCTGGTGCTGGCGCTGGTGACCTCGCTGTGGGAGACCTTTCTGTCCGGCGAGCACGCCTATTTCGACGCTGCCCTGACCCTGACCTTCTTCCTGCTGGCGGGCCGCTATCTGGACTATCGCACCCGCGCGGTGGCGCGCTCTGCGGCTGAGGAACTGGCAGCACTGGAGGTGCCCCGCGCGGTCCGCCTGCTGGACGGCGATGAATATGAGGTGCCGGTGGCTGATCTGGCCATTGGCGACCTGATCCTGGTGCGTCCCGGCGGGCGGATGCCGGTGGATGGCGAAATCGTAGAAGGCCAGTCGGAACTGGACCGCTCGCTGCTGACCGGGGAGACGCTGCCGGTGTTTGCCGCACCGGACCTGGCGGTTTCAGCTGGAGAAGTGAACCTGACCGGTCCGCTGACGATCCGGGCCACGGCGGTGGGCGAGGACACCTCGCTGCACCGCATGACCGATCTGGTCGCGATCGCCGAGTCGGGCCGCTCCCGCTACACCTCTCTGGCAGACAGCGCGGCCAAGCTCTATGCGCCCGGCGTGCACATCCTGTCGGCGCTCGCCTTTGCGGGCTGGTATCTCTACACCTTCGACATCCGCACAGCACTGAACATTGCGGCTGCGGTGCTGATCATCACTTGCCCTTGCGCGCTGGGCCTTGCGGTGCCTGCTGTCACCACCGCCGCCTCAGGCCGGCTGTTCAAGAAGGGCATGCTGATCAAACACGCCACTGCGCTGGAGCGGCTGGCAGAGGTTGACACCGTTGTGTTCGACAAGACCGGAACGCTGACTGCAGGCACTCCGGAAGTCACCAATCTGGGCGAACACGCCCGCGCGGATCTGGAGATTGCGCTGGCGCTGGCCGAAGGCTCCTCCCACCCCCTGTCGGTGGCTCTGAGCCGCGCGGCGCGGGAGGCCGGGGTCAAGCCGGCCAGCGTGCAGGACATCACCGAGGTTCCGGGCTATGGTGCCGAGGGCCTGTACCGCGGCGCCCGCGTCCGGCTGGGCCGCGCGGCCTGGGTCGGCGCCAAGCAGGGCAGCCAGACGGCCGCCTGGCTCGACAGTGGGGCAGGGGCGGCCAAATCTTTCCTGTTCACCGACGCGCTGCGCCCCGGCGCGGCGGAGGCTGTGCAGGCGCTGAAGGAGGCGGGCAAGGACGTGCTGCTGATCTCCGGCGACACCACCGGTGCGGTCGAGGATCTGGCTGGCCGCCTGGGCATCGCCAAATGGGTGGCAGAGGCGCTGCCCGCGGACAAGTCCGCCCGGGTGCAGATGCTGGCGGATGAGGGTAAGAAGGTGCTGATGGTCGGTGACGGCCTCAACGATACCGCGGCGCTGGCCGCGGCGCACGTGTCGCTCTCCCCGGCCTCGGCGCTGGATGCGGCGCGGGTGGCGTCCGACATCGTGCTCTTGGGCCAGGACCTGAGCCCGATCGCCGAGGCTTGCGGTGTGGCGCAGAAGGCGACCCGCCGGATCCGCGAGAACTTCCGCATTGCCACGCTCTACAATGTCATCGCGGTGCCTCTGGCGGTTGCCGGCCTGGCCACGCCCTTGATTGCGGCGCTGGCGATGTCTACCTCGTCTATTACAGTCTCCCTCAACGCGCTGCGTTTGCGCTGAGGGCGCGCCTGCAATCACGGAACTGATCCCATGAGCGTCCTTACCTACCTGATCCCGATTTCTCTGATCCTCGGCGCGGTGGGGCTGGCGGCCTTCATCTACACAGTGCGCAGCAACCAGTATGACGACCCCGAAGGCGACGCCCGCCGCATCCTGAGCGACGAGTGGGACGACAAGCCCAAGCCCTGAGCGGGTTGCAGCATTCCAAAAACTCCCGCCCCCGCAGGTGCCCTGGCTGAGACCAGAGCTCCTTGGCTGCGTTGGGCTTTTCGCCGGAAAAGCCTGACGACGGGCGGGAGACGCTGTTCGCTTCCAGGAGGTGCAAGGCATAAAAAAAGGCGCCGTGCGGGCGCCTCTTTGCTGCTGGTCTGAAGCTGTGCCGGTCAGGATGGGCCGATCGGGTTGCAGGTCACGTTACGGGCGTTCAGGCGGCGGCAGGCCAGTTCCGCCTGCTCCTGGCTCATGCCAAGGAAGTTCGCCTCGAACCCGCGGCGGGTCTTGGCCACCTTGCGCAAGGAGCCGTCCAGCGTCTCCAGCTCCGACATCGCGGTACGCAACAGCACCTTCTCTGCCTGGTAGCGGCTGGTATAAAGACCGACGTTGATGCCCCAGTAGCGCCCGCCGGAAGTGGACAGGCGGGTGACAACAACCGGTTCCGGCGCCTGCGAGGCCTCTGCCAGCGCCAGGCTGGCCGGGCGGGCAACGGGCCGGAGGCCGGTAAAGGGCATCTTCTGCACGGCAGCGATGACTGTCGCGGCGGCGGTTGTGTCCAAGGCCGCGGGCTTCGGTTCGGCCTCCGCTTCGGCCAGGGCCACGGCGATGCTCTCGCGCACTGCATCCCGGGTCAGGGCGCCTTCCGCACTGACGGACTGCAGGTTTTCGATCTGCTCGCCGGCGGTTTCCGATTCGGCAGCCGCGGCTTCTGCGGGCGGAGTCTGCAGTGCCTCCTCCAGCGCCGCCACCAGCACCGGCGACTCGCTGGCACCCGGGCGGGTCTTGGGGCGCAGGCTGGTCTGCACCTGGCCGCTCACCCGGATGGTCTTACCCGCAACCCCGTGCGAGGGGCCGTTGCCGGCGTCGGCAATCACCACATTGCCGGCACCTTGATAGGCCGGCCGCTGCGGCTTGCGCAGCGCTGCGCGCGAGGGCGCCCGGCGGAAGCCGAGGTCCAGCAGTTCCGCCACCTTGGCATTGCGCGAAGTGGAGGACTTGCCGCCGAAGACGGTCGCGATGATCCGTTCATTGCCGCGCTTGGCCGAGGCCACCAGGTTAAAGCCCGCCGCGCGTGTGTAGCCGGTTTTGATCCCGTCGGCGCCGCGATAGGCGGCCAGCAGGCGGCGGTTGGTGTTGGGAACCTCGCGGATGCCCGCATGGGTCGAGCGGCGCGAGAACAGGTTGTAATACTCCGGATAGTCATACAGCAGATGCCGCCCCAGCGTGGTCATGTCGCTGGCGGTCGACAGGTGCCCGCTGGCGGTCAAGCCATGAGCGTTCTTGAAGGTGGTGCGGGTCATCCCCAGCGCCTTGGCGGTGCGGTTCATCCGGCGGGTAAAGGCGGCCTCGGAGCCCGACAGCGTCTCGCCGATGGCGGTGGCGGCGTCATTGGCGGATTTCACCGCTGCCGCCCGGATCAGATAGCGGAATGCAATTCGCTGCCCGGATCTCAGCCCCAGTTTCGAGGGCGGCTCCGCCGCGGCATTGCGGCTGATTTTGACCTTGGTGTCCAGGGTGATCTCGCCGTTCCGCACCGCCTCAAAGGCGATGTAGAGCGTCATCATCTTGGTCAGCGAGGCCGGATGCAGCCGGGTGTCGGCATTGCGCGAATGCAGCACCTCGCCGGTCCTGGCGTCGATAACCATCGCCGCATATGGCGCTGCCTGAGCCCGCTGGGGCGCCAGCCCCAGTACCAGAATTGCCAGAAGGAAACCCGCCGCTGCCCACAAGAGACGGGTTGAGAAATGCCGACCTTGCGCCGGTCCAGCCTGCGTGATCACTGCCATGTTTGCCTCGTGCCGCCGGTTGTCCGGCTGACGTTTCTGCCTGTTGGAAAAAGCGTAACACAGGGTTTACGAGGAATAAACAGCGGCGAAACGGGCAAGTCCGGCGCAGCCGTTAAGCAGTGCCGGCATCTAGTGGGCTGAGCCTGCCGGGCCGCTAGATGCAGGATGTGCTAATAAAGGGTTACTAAAAAAACTTGCAAACAGGCGGTCTGAAGCGGCCCGGGGCGGCCATTATAGCGGTCTGCGGGGGCAGCACGGGCCTAAGCCGGGGTGAAAATGCGTTAAATAAAAGGGCGTGGAGTAGCTGAGGCCGAGCGAAAATTCGCAAGGCTGGCACAGCTGCGCCTTGATACGGGATTCGAGATCCGCCAGCAGCGCCCTGGAAAACGACTCGCCCCGGTGCGGCTTGCTGAGCAGGGCGACGCTGATGGCGATATGCGTATGGTGGAACTGATCCGTTGGATAAGCCCGCCCCTTGCAAGCACCGGCACTGGCGTCGTGCTCCAGGATAACTGCCTCGATTGCGGTGAGGATGGACGGCGCGTCGATCTCCAGATCGCTGGAGTATTTCAGCTCGGCGTGCGGCATGTCCCCGGGTCTCCCTTGCGGTTTGGCAAAGGGATAGCGGCCTCCGGCGGGGACGTCCAGCACCCGCCGGGCGGGGCGGTCAGCCGAGGCCCTCCACCAGATCCGCCAGCCCGCCGAGATCGGCAATCTCGGTATAGCGCGGGCTGTGCTCCGGCGCTTCGGCGTGCTCCACCTCCCAGACCAGCCCGTGCGGCACATAGGTGCCCCAGCCGCCGGCCTCGATCACCGGCACCACGTCCGAGCGCATCGAGTTGCCGACCATCATAGCCCGCGCGGCGCCATCGCCGTGGCGGGCAAAGATATCCAGATAGACTTCCGGCGTCTTTTCCGAGACCACCTCAACCCCGTCAAACAGCTCGCCCAGGCCGGATTGCGCCAGCTTGCGCTCCTGGTCCAGCAGATCGCCCTTGGTGATCAGCACCACTTTGTAGCGGCCCGCCACCGCCTCCACCGCCTCGCGCGCATGGGGCAGCAGCTCGATCGGGTAGGACAGCATCATCTGCCCGGCGGTGATCAGCTCCTTGATCACTGAGCCTGGCACCCGTTCCTCTGTCACGTCTATTGCGGTTTCAATCATCGACAGGGTAAAGCCTTTCACCCCGTAGCCATAGCGCCCCAGATTGCGTTTCTCGGCGTTCAGCAGCCGCCGCTCCAGCTGGCCGGGGCCGATGTCGTCCGGTGTGTGATCCATCAGCAATTCGGCGAATCTGTCTTGCGTCACGCGGAAGAACCGTTCGTTGTGCCAAAGGGTATCGTCGGCATCAAAGCCGATTGTTGTCAAATTACGTGTCAATCTGCGGGTCTCAGTCTCTTTTCCTGAACAGCTAAGAGGCTATATAAGCGACACAGGAAATTCCATGCATCACTGGATCAAATTGCTTATGCCGCTGCAGCCCATCATGATGACGGATCATTCAGACGACGACACGGACGCTGGCGTCCTGACCAAGACGCGCCCGAAAACCAAGCGTCCGCCGCGCTACAAAGTGCTGCTGCTGAATGACGACTACACCCCGATGGAATTCGTGGTGATGGTGCTGGAGAGGTTCTTTGGCATGACCCACGCGCAGGCGTTTGAGATCATGCTGACGGTGCATAAAAAAGGCGTGGCGGTGGTTGGCGTTTTCAGCCATGAGGTGGCTGAGACCAAGGTGGGGCAAGTGATGGATTTCGCCCGCCGCCACCAGCATCCGCTGCAGTGCACGATGGAAAAAGAAGACTGAAGAGGCCCTTATATGTCTGTACGCCTGTCCCTGGCCGCCCAATCGGGCGGCTTTGCTGTGCCGTCCGAGGGCCGCATCGCCGTGTTCCTCCCGCGCGCCGAACACGACCTGTCGGCGTTGCCCAAGGAGCAGTTGCTGGTCGTGCAGCCGTTCCGCCCCGACCACGATCATTTCGCCGGACAGGGGTACAACTGCGTCCCGGCACCTGAGGCGGGCGCCGCGTTTGCTGCCGCCGTGGTCTTCCTGCCGCGGGCCAAGGCGCTGGCGCGGATGCTGGTGGCGCAGGCCGCCGCGGCCACAGAAGGCCAGGTGCTGATCGACGGCGCCAAGACGGAAGGCATTGATTCGATCCTGAAGGATCTGCGCAAGCGCTGCGAGCCTTCGGCGCCTGTGTCCAAAGCACATGGCAAGGTGTTCTGGATCGAAGGCGGCACCGATCTGTCCGAATGGCTGCCCGAAGGGCCGCAGCAGGTTGAGGGCTTCATCACCGCACCCGGAGTGTTTTCCGCGGACGGCATCGACCCGGCCTCCCGCCTGCTGGCGGCGGCGCTGCCCAAGAAACTGGGCCGCTGCGTGGCCGACCTGGGCGGAGGCTGGGGCTACCTCTCGGCGCAGGTGCTGAAACACGAGGGCGTCGAGGAACTTCACTTGGTTGAGGCGGACCATGCCGCGCTGGCCTGCGCCCGTCTGAATGCAGCGGACCCGCGGACGCAGTTTCACTGGGCCGATGCCCGCAGCTGGAAGGCGCCGGGCCCGGTAAACACCGTGGTGATGAACCCGCCGTTCCACACCGGCCGCGCAGCGGAGCCGTCGCTGGGGCATGCCTTCATCGCCGCCGCGGCCTCGGTGCTGGCGTCCAATGGCAGCCTGTGGATGGTGGCCAACCGCCATCTGCCGTATGAGACCGTACTGGCAGAACGCTTTGCCCAGGTGCGCGAAGAAGGCGGCGATAACCGCTTCAAGATCCTGCATGCGGCCAAACCGAGGCGCGGCCGCAAGTAACCGCGCGCCGGGCGCAATGCCGGTTTCCAAACCGGCAGGGGCGGTCTAACGTGCCTGCCAAACGGCCCAGGGAGTGACCTCGCATGTCCTTTTCCATTTCCGGCAAGACTGCCATCGTGACCGGCGCCGCCAGCGGCATCGGCCTGGCGATCGGCAAGCAATTCGCCGATGCCGGCGCCAATGTCATGTTTGCCGACACGCAGGAGGCGCAGCTGGTTGCCGAGCTGGGCGAGCAGGCCGACGAAAGCAACATCCGCTATTTCGCGGGCGACCTGCGGGAGCGGCTGACCATCGCCAACCTGCTGTCGGCCACCATCGACGCCTTCGATGACATCGACATCCTGGTCAACGGCGCCCGCCAGGTGGTGGCAACCGATGCGCTGGATGCGCAGGACGAAACCCTGGAGAAGCTGCTGAACCAAAGCTTGCTGCCGGCGGTGCGTCTGTCGCAGCAGGTGGCCCGGCGCATGATCAAACAGGGCGAGGAGCGCGAGGGCGACGGCCCGCTTGGCAGCATCATCAACCTGTCCTCAATCGCCGCGCGCCGCACCCATCCGGAGCTGATGGCCTATTCGGTCGCCTCTGCCGCGCTGGACCAGGCGACCCGCTCGCTGGCCGTTGCGCTGGCACCGCACCGGATCCGGGTGAACTCCATCGCTTTCGGGTCGGTGATGAGCGCGTCGATGCGGGACACGCTCAAGGAAAACCGCAGTTTCCGTCAGGATATCGAGGCGCACACGCCTCTGGGCCGGGTCGCTTCGCCGACCGAGCTGACCGAAACCGCGCAGTATCTGGCTTCGGATGCCTCCGGGTTCATGACCGGGCAAGTGGTGACACTTGACGGCGGCCGCACCCTGCTGGACCCGGTGTCCGCACCGATGCACTGACTGGAAAGACTTCGCATGACAGCTGAGATGAAAGAAGAAAAAGCCCAGGCCGCCGCCTGGTTCCGGGAGCTGCGCGACCAGATCGTTGCAGCCTTTGAGGCGCTTGAGGACAGCCACAGCGAAGGCCCGTTTTCGGATATGGAGCCTGGACGGTTCGAGATAACCGAAACCAAACGCACCTCGGACGATGGCTCCGACGCGGGCGGCGGCTTGATGAGCGTAATGCGCGGCGGCCGGGTGTTCGAGAAGGTCGGCGTCAACATCTCCGAGGTCTACGGCACCCTGGGTGAACGCGCGCAAGCCGCAATGGCGGCGCGCAAGGGCATTCCGGGCATGAAGGATGATCCGCGATTTTGGGCCTCCGGTATCTCGCTGGTCGCTCATATGCGCAACCCGCATGTGCCGGCCGTGCACATGAACACCCGCATGTTCTGGACCCCGCATGCCTGGTGGTTCGGCGGCGGCTCGGACCTCAATCCTTGCATTGAATACGATGAGGACACCGCGCATTTCCATGCCACCCAAAAACAGCACCTGGATCCGCACGGCGAGGACCAATACCCGCGGCTCAAGGTCTGGGCGGATGAGTATTTTTATATCCCCCACCGCAAGCGCGCCCGCGGCGTCGGCGGCATCTTCATGGACGACCAGAATTCCGGCGGCTGGGCCGCGGATTTTGCGCTGACTCAGGACATCGGCCGCGCCTTTCTGCCGGCCTTCGTGCCGCTGGTCGAAAAGCGCCGCGTGCAGGACTTCGATGAAGCCGACAAGGACGCCCAGCTGATCCACCGCGGCCTCTATGCCGAATACAATCTGGTCTATGACCGCGGCACCAAGTTCGGGTTGGAAACCGGCCACGACGCCAACGCGGTGCTGATGAGCCTGCCGCCCCTGGCGAAGTGGGTCTGAACCCGCCGCACATGTGACACTGCCAGCGCGCCGCTCCTGACGCGGCGCGTTTTTTTGGCGGATTTCTGCTGACAACCTTCCCGGGCGCGCGACTTTGCGCCTGCCTGCGCTAAGGTGAAAAACAACAGGAAAAGAAAAGAGCAGTTATTCACGAGGCGAGGCAGGGAGCACATCACATGCGCAGACTGGTTCTGGGAGTAATGGCATTGGCATTGGCACTGGCATCAGGCTGCGGCAGGCCGCCCGAAAGGGGCGTCAGCGCACCGGAGGTGACCCGCACCGAACCTGCCAATGCCCGTCTGGCAGGGCTCTCCACCTATCCGAGGTTCGGCGACCGCGATCCGCATGACTGGGAGGGGCGCAAGCCCTGGTCCTACCCGGTGCACGGCATCGACGTCTCGCGCTATCAGGGCGACATCGACTGGCGCAAGGTGCGCCGCTCCGGCGTCTCCTTTGCCTACGTCAAGGCAACCGAGGGCGGTGATCACACCGACGCCAAGTTCCGCGACAACTGGCGTGGGGCGCGTGCGGCGGGCCTCAAACGCGGCGCCTATCACTATTACTACTTCTGCCGCCCGGCAGCCGAACAGGCGCGCTGGTTCATCCGCAATGTGCCAAAGGATCCGAATGCCCTGCCGCCGGTGCTGGACATGGAGTGGAACCACCGCTCCCGCACCTGCCGCACGCGGCCTGACGGCGCCACGGTGCGGGCCGAGGCGCGCAAGTTCCTGAACATCCTGGAACGCCACTACGGCAAGCGCCCGGTAGTCTACACAACAGTGGATTTCTACCGTGACACCGGCATCGGACGGCTGAGCGGCACCGAGTTCTGGCTGCGCTCCGTCGCGGGCCACCCGCAGAAGGTCTACCCGGGCAGGAACTGGAGTTTCTGGCAGTATTCCGGCACGGGCCAAGTGCCGGGGGTGGCGGGCGACGTCGACCTCAACACTTTCCGCGGCAGCCCGGAAAGCTGGCTCAGGTGGTCCGGGCCGATCTAGCAGAGAAGAAAAAGGGGGCTTTGCCCCCCTCGCGCCACGGGCGCTCACCCCCAGGATATTTCCAGCCAGATGAAGATGGGATCCTCTATTCATCTGGCCCCAAATATCCCGGAGCGGGAGGCAGAGCCTCGCTTAGGCCTTCCAGTCAAAGAAGCCCTCGCCGGCCTTCCCCAGCAGCTTGGCCGCCATCTCCCGGCCCAGTTCCGCACCGTCTTCGACCGGGCACGACTGATCATCTCTGATCGCCTCGGACCCGTCCGGGCGCAGCACCTCGCCGCGCAGGCGCAGGGTGGTGCCATTCAGCTCCGCAAGACCGGCGATCGGGGTCTCGCAGGAACCGTCCAACGCCGCCAGAAATGCGCGTTCCGCCGCCAGCCGCAAACCGGTCTCATGGTCATGGATCGCCGCCAGCATCTCCGCCGCGCGGTTGTCATCTGCGCGTCGCTCGATGCCGATTGCGCCCTGGGCCACCGCGGGCAGCATGTCGCTGGTCTCGATCGGATTGGCGGGCACATCGGACATCGCCAGCCGGTTCAGGCCCGCCATCGCCAGGAAAGTGCAGTCCGCCACGCCCTCGGACAGCTTGCGCAGGCGGGTTTGCACGTTGCCGCGGAACTCCACCACGTTCAGGTCCGGGCGGCGGTTCAAGAGCTGCGCCCGGCGGCGCAGGGAAGAGGTGCCGACGACCGCGCCCTCCGCCAGATCGTGCAGCGACGTCAGAGACGGCGAGATGAAGGCATCGCGCACGTCTTCCCGCGGCAGATAGGTGTCCAGCGCCAGCCCTTCCGGCTGCGCGACCGGCATGTCCTTCATTGAATGCACCGCGATATCGATGGCGCCCGACAGCAGGTCCTCTTCGATCTCCTTGGTGAACAGCCCCTTGCCGCCCAATTCCTTCAGCGGCTTGTCCGCCGCGATCAGCGCCTGATTGTCGCCGGTGGTTTTGATCACCACGATCTCGAACGCCTCGGGCGGCAGGTCGAAGGCAGCGGCGAGGCGGGAACGGGTTTCATACGCCTGGGCCAGCGCCAGCGGCGATCCGCGGGTGCCGATTTTCAGGGGCGAAGCGGGGGAGGGCAGGGTCAGTGTCATGGAAGAAGCCATAAATCAGATTGCGTGCCGGTGGAAACCGGTTTTTGCGCATGTTCCACGGGCGCCGCGCACAGGCTTTGATATAGGACAAGGCGCGCAAAGCCCCGGCGCGGCAGATCGCCCCTGCCCTTGACATTCGCCCTCGCAGGCGTGACCTCAGAGGGCGACCTACGTGGGCGAATGATAGCGAGGAAAATCATGGCCGGACAAAAGAAGCTGCTGCGCGCATTGGCGGGTGAAAAACAGGATGTGCCCCCGATCTGGATGATGCGCCAGGCGGGCCGCTACCTGCCGGAATACCGCGCCACGCGGGCCGAGGCCGGGGATTTCCTGTCGCTTTGCTACAACTCCGATCTGGCCGCCGAGGTGACGCTGCAGCCGATCCGCCGCTATGGCTTTGACGCAGCAATCCTGTTTGCCGATATCCTCTTGGTGCCGCAGGCGCTGGGCGCCGACCTGTGGTTCGTGACCGGCGAAGGCCCGCGGCTGTCGACCATCACCACCGAGGCGGATTTTGCCAAGCTGGGCCCGGCGTCCGATATCCACGAGACGCTGAACCCGATCTATGAAACCGTCCGCATCCTGTCGCGCGAACTGCCCGCGGAAACCACGCTGATCGGTTTTGCCGGCGCGCCCTGGACCGTTGCAACCTATATGATCGCGGGCCGCGGCACTCCGGACCAGGGGCCCGCGCACGCGCTGCGCGAGGAAAACACCGCCCTGTTCGAGGCTCTCTTGGCGCGGATCACCGAGGCGACCATTGATTACCTGTCCAAACAGATTGAGGCTGGCGCCGAAGTCGTCAAGATCTTCGACAGCTGGGCCGGGTCGCTCAAGGGCGAGGCGTTCCAGAAATACGCGCTTGAGCCCTGCCGCCAGATTACCCAGGCGCTGAAAGAACGGCACCCGGGCACCCCCGTGATCGGTTTCCCGCGGGAGGCTGGCGAAAATTATGTGGGATTTGCCAAGGCAACCGGCGTGGATTGTGTGGCGCTGGACAACTCGGTGGATCCGGAATGGGCTGCCGCTAATGTGCAGGTGGACGGCTGCGTGCAGGGCAACCTGGCCTCGCGCCACATGGTGACCGGCGGGCAGGATCTGGTGGACGACACGCGCCGCATCGTCGAAGCCTTCAGGAATGGCCCGCATATCTTCAACCTGGGCCACGGCATCACCCCGGATGCGGACCCGGACAATGTGCAACTGATGATCGACACGGTCAGGGGCAGCTGACCTGCTGTGCGCCGCCCGGCCTTGTGCCGGGTGGCGGTTTCAGGCATCAGCGCAGTAGAAAGCGCCGCGAATGAGGACATAACGGTGGATTACGGTAAATCTGGAGTACCCAAGATGGGCAAGAATAAGCCACGTCACGCCGAACACAACGCCAAGGGCACCAAGAAAAACCCCTTTGGCAAACAAGCGGACAAAAGCGATCTGCTTAAGCGGATGAAAGCTGCCGCCGACAAGGCCAAGAAAGAAGACTGACCCTATTTCCGGCCCAGTTCCGCCAGGATTTCCCTTGTGTGCTGGCCGCGATGCGGGATTTCCGGCGGCTGCCAGTCGGGTTGGCCGGAAAACCGCGGGGCAGGGGCGGCTTGCAGCACGCCTTGATCTTCAACCCATGTGCCGCGCGCGTTCATCGCATGCGCCAAAGCCTCCTCCGGGTTTAGCACCGGGGCGACGCAAGCGTCCGATGCCTCGAACAGCGCCGCCCAGTGATCACGCGGCTGGCTGGCAAAAATCCCGGCAAGGCGGCCGGTCAGGGCGGGCCACTTGGTTTTTTCAAACTGCCGCTGAAATTCCGCGTCTTCCGCCAGCCCCAGTTTCTCCAAAAACAGCGCATAGAACTTCGGCTCCAGACATTGCACAGAGACATAGCCGCCATCGGCGCAGGCGTAAGCGCGGCTCCAGTGCGGCCCGTCGAGCAGGTTTGCTCCACGTGTGACGCCAAAGTTTCCGGCCTGGCGGATGCTCATCAGCAGGTTCATCATATGGGCCGAGCCGTCATAGATCGCCGCATCCACCACACATCCCTCGCCGGTGGTCCCGGCCTTCAGAATGCCCGCCAGCATGCCGGCAACCAGATACATCGCGCCGCCGCCGATATCACCGACCAGTGTTGCGGGCGTCAGCGGCGTATCGCCTGGGGCGGAGGCGTACCACAGGGCGCCCGACAGCGAGATGTAATTGAGGTCATGCCCCGCCGCATGGGCCAGCGGGCTGTCCTGCCCCCAGCCGGTCATCCGGCCATAGACCAGGCCTGGGTTCACCGCGTGGCAGTCTTCGGGCCCCAGCCCAAGCCGCTCCATAACGCCGGGGCGGAACCCTTCGATCAGCCCATGTGCGGTTTTGGCAAGTTTCAGGAAGGTTTCGGCGTCCTCCGGGTCCTTAAGGTCCAGCGTGACCGACCGCTTGCCCCGGTCCAACAGCGAGTTTTCCGGCATCCCTGGTGTACGCCCGGTGTACGGGCGGTGCACGCAGATCACCTCCGCCCCGAGGTCAGCCAGTGTCATCGCGGCAAATGGGCCTGGCCCCAGGCCCTCGACTTCTAGAATGCGGATCCCTTGCAGCATGCGGCGCTTTCCTTGCAATGTCCTGCCACTGGCAGTCTGCTCCGTCTCAGCCGCTTCCGGCAAGCTGCTGGCGGAATTTCCGTGGCGGCATTCCCGTGCCTTTGGCAAAGACGCGGCTGAAATGGGCCGGGTCGTTGAAGCCCAGCTCATAGGCGATCTGCGCCGCGGTCAGATTGGTGTAGATCAGCAGCCGCCGCGCCTCCCGCAGCACCCGCGCATTGACCAGCGCCGAGGCCGGCTGGCCGGTGGCCTGATGGGCGATCCGGTTCAGATGGGTCGGTGATACTGCCAGCTCATCTGCGTACTCCGCCAGCGGGCGGCGCAGGCGGAAGTCGCGCTCGACCAGCGCTTCGAACCGGGCATACAGCGTGCTGCCCTGCGACTGTACGCCGGTGTCCTGCCCTGCAGCCACGGTACGGGCTGCCAAGGCTGTGAGGCTGAGCGCCAGTCCGCGCAGCATCTGTGCCCGTCCGAATGCCTTGGCGCGGTATTCATGGAACAGTCTTTCCGCCAGATCCTGCATCCCTTGGGGCAGCGGCAGAACAGCGGGCAGATCCAGCGGCGCGCGCACCCCTTCGCCCGGTGTCAGGTTCTGGTCCAGCAGGTCGGAGGTCAGGGTGATCACCCAGCCGCCGGTGCCGCTGCCAAACCGGAAACCATGCACCACGCCGCGGGGCACGTTGATCAGGCAGGGCGGGGGGAGGCTATGTCTGTTTCCGTCAAGATCCGCCGCTCCGTCCCCACTGATCAGTACCAGAAGCTGATGCAGCCTGGCGTGCCGGTGGGGCCGCAATTCCCAATCGTGCAGCTCTGATCTGGCGCGAATAGTCTCCACATGCAGAACATCGGCCAGTTCGGCGGTTTCGCCAAACAGGTTGTAGCTGTCGATGCGGGCTGACTGTGACATGTGCGAAATATACAAGAACTGGCGCGCTTGGTCCATTCGCAAAACTTGGCATGCGGCGCATAATTCCCGTGCACGAATACACCGAGCAATCATGGGGAACGCGCATGTCCACGCATCAGACGCAGGTTGTCATCATCGGCGGCGGGCCTTCGGGGCTGCTGCTGTCGCAGCTTTTGCACCGCAAGGGGATCAGCTCCATCGTGCTGGAAAAGCACACGCGGGAGCACGTGCTGGGCCGCATCCGGGCAGGCGTGCTGGAGCATGGTTTCGTCAATCTGATGCGGGAGGCGGGCTGCGGTGCGCGGATGGACCGGGAGGGCGAGATCCACGAAGGCTTCCATATCGCCCATCAGGGCCAGCTGGACCGGATCGACCTGGCAAAGCACACCGGCGGCGACACGGTGATGGTTTACGGCCAGACCGAAGTGACCCGCGACCTCTATGAGGCGCGGGATGCAATGGGCGGGACGGTGATCCACGAGGCGCAGAACGTGCAGCCTCATGCGCTGAGGGACGTGCATCCCTTTGTGACCTGGGAGCAGAATGGAGAGGCGCAGCGGGCCGAGTGCGACTTCATCGTCGGCGCCGATGGCTTCCATGGGGTCAGCCGCAAGTCGATCCCGTCAGATGTTCTGAAGGAATACGAGAAGGTCTATCCCTTTGGCTGGCTTGGGGTTCTGTCGGAAACGCCGCCGGTGGCGGAAGAGCTGATCTACGCCCGCCATGAACGCGGCTTTGCCCTGTGCTCGCTGCGCAGCCGGGTGCTGAGCCGCTATTACATCCAGGTGCCGCTAACCGACCGGGTGGAGGACTGGAGCGATGCGGCCTTCTGGCAAGAGCTGAAGCGCCGTCTGCCGGAGAAGGTCGCGGCAGGCCTGCAGACCGGCCCGTCGATCGAGAAATCCATCGCCCCCTTGCGCAGCTTCGTGGCGGAGCCGATGCGCTATGGCAACCTGTTCCTGGCGGGGGACGCAGCCCACATCGTGCCGCCCACCGGCGCCAAGGGGCTGAACCTGGCGGCTTCGGACATCCATTATCTCTACCACGGGTTCCTGGATCATTATCTGAAAGGCGACAGCGCGGGGCTTGACGGCTATTCGGAAAAGGCGCTGGCGCGGGTCTGGAAGGCGGAGCGCTTCAGCTGGTGGATGACCAATCTGCTGCACCGCGCGCCGGAGGGCAGCGAGACCGACCTGCGGCTGCAGCGGGCGGATTTGGACTATCTGTTCTCATCGGATGCGGCGCAGGCGTCGCTGGCGGAGAATTACGTCGGGCTGCCGTACTAGGCATCAGCAGCCAGGCAATCTAACGCTGCGTCGGCCCGTCTATGCGGGGGACGCTGCCTGTGGTCTCCTTTGCGCAGCGGAGGAGGAGCCCATGTCCACGGTACTGTATGAGAGAGACGGCCGGATCGCGCGGATCACGCTGAACCGGCCTGACGTGATGAATGCCATCAATGACGAGATGCCGCGGGATCTGGCCGCAGCGGTGGCGCAGGCGGACGCGGACCCGCAGGTGCATGTGATGGTCCTGTCCGGCGCGGGCAAAGGGTTCTGCGCGGGCTATGATCTGACCTATTACGCCGAGGGCAACGGCAGCGGCGAGGTAACCCAGCCGATGCCTTGGGACCCCATCAAAGACTACCGCTTTATGTGGGAGAACACTCAGGCGTTCATGTCCCTGTGGCGGGCGGCCAAGCCGGTGATCTGCAAGGTTCATGGCTTTGCGGTTGCGGGCGGGTCGGATATTGCCCTGTGCGCGGACTTGACGATCATGGCGGAGGATGCGGAGATCGGCTACATGCCCGCGCGCGTCTGGGGCTGTCCGACGACGGCGATGTGGGTCTACCGGCTGGGCGCGGAGCGGGCCAAGCGGATGCTGTTCACCGGCGACCGGATCAGCGGCAAGGAGGCGGCGGAGATGGGGCTGGTTCTGAAGGCTGTGCCTGCGGCGCAGCTGGACGATGCGGTCGAGGAGATGGCTGCGCGGATGGCGACGGTGCCGGTCAATCAGCTGGCAATGCAGAAACTTGTGATCAACCAGGCGATTGAGCAGACCGGGTTGATGCAGACCCAGCGGCTGGCGACGATCTTTGACGGCATCACCCGGCACTCGCCGGAAGGGCTGAACTTCAAGGCCAGGGCGGAAGAGGCGGGCTGGAAGCAAGCGGTGCAGGAGCGGGATCAGGGCACTTACGACTGGACCGCCAACGAGAGCCTCCCCAGACGCAACCGTTGACTGCGGGAGGAGGGGCTCCCGCGCCTTCGCCATGCATCGAAGATGCAAGGCAAAGCCTTGGGCACCGCGCCGCGCTGATGCGCGGCGCGGTGCTGCTCCAAAGGCGCGTTATCTTACAGGCGCCCTTCTGGAGGGCGGATTCTATTTGCATAAACCGTTTCGGCGCAACTGCAGCGCGCTAGGCGCGCTGCCCGGCCCAACACCGTCCAAGGCTCGGCGTCAGCCGGCCGCCAGGGCGGGGGCGGGAGCGCCCCAGGCGACGGTCAGCCGTTGCCGGATGCCGCGCGGGTTTTCCGCCAGATCCAGCAGGGCTGCGCCGAAATCGGCAAAAGAGATTTGGGAGACGCCGTCCGCATCCGTGACCAGCGTATCGGTGCCGAACCGGTAGCGGCCGGTCTGCGGGCCCTCTGTCAGCAGCGCGGGCGGGCGCAGGCAGGTCCATTCCGTTTCGGTCTCCGCTTCCAGCAGCGCGTCCTGCGCGGCGCAGGCCTCGGCAATCGGGCGGACGCTTTCGGGGAGGAACCCTGGCGCGCTCAGCACGGTGTGGCCGCTGCCGTCGGCCAGCTTCAGCGTCGCGGCGCCGCCAGTCACCAGCACCGGAATGCCTGCCAGCCGGGCGGCGTCGAGCGCTGCCCGTGTCAGCGGTACCAGATCGGCTTCTCGTCCCGCGGGCGGCCGCAGCGCGCTGACCGCCAGGTCGTGTCCCCGGGCAGCCACTGCCGCGGCTTGCGGATCGGCGAGCAAATCCAGCGGCTGCGGGGTGACCAGGGGGCTGAGCACAGACAGCGCTTGCGGCTGCCGGGACACCGCCGTCACCTGATGGCCGCGCGCCACCGCCGCCCTCAGGGCTGCGCTGCCTGCATCACCGGTTGCGCCAAAGAGAATGATCTTCATGGGTGAGTCCTTTCTGTAATCTCGACATCAAGATAAGTGTCTATAAATCTTGACGTCAAGATTAATTTGGAACGCTGCAGCAGGACTCTGGTTAACGGTCGCAGGTGGTCCTGCCACTCCAGGCTTGGCAGGGCAGGGCCGGGCGGCTAGGTCTGGGGGGACCGCATCTCAGCGCCAGGGAGGTACCGCCATGCAGATGAGTGACCAGAAGGAAATCGCCGCCGATCCCGCAACCGTCTATGCGGCGCTGCTGACGCCTGAGGTGCTGCAGGCCTGCGTGCCGGGGGCGCAGGATGTGACCGGTACCCCGGAAGACGGATTCGAAGCCACTGTCACTCAGAAGGTCGGCCCGGTCAAAGCCACCTTCAAGGGGCAGGTCACCCTATCGGACCTGGTTGAAAACAAGAGGCTGACCATCAGCGGTGAGGGCAAGGGCGGGGCGGCCGGCTTTGCCAAGGGCGGTGCCATCGTAACGCTGGAACCTTCGGAAGCCGGCACGCTGCTGTCCTATGATGTCGAAGCCAAGGTCGGCGGTAAGCTGGCGCAGCTGGGCAGCCGGATCATCGACGGCTTTGCCAAGAAGATGGCGGACCAGTTTTTTGCCAACCTGCAGGCGCATCTGGCACCGGAGAGCGCGGCGGGTGACGAAGGCGAAGCACCGGAGGACGGCGAAAAGAAAGGATGGTTCAGCAAGGTGACCGGCCGCAGCTGAGCCTGGCCCCGGGCACTGCGCAGGCGCACAGGCCAATCTGCGGCCCGATGTGCGGCACAGGGCTGGCAGATGCGGCACGCCGCGGCTAGGGTAGCCGGGATCTGAGACCAGCCCGGAGGCATCATGACGGCCATCCTCTCCATCCGCGATCTGCGCAAAATTTACGATGGCGGTTTCGAGGCGCTGAAAGGCGTCTCGCTCGACATTGAAGAGGGGGAAATCCTTGCCCTTCTTGGCCCCAATGGCGCGGGAAAAACAACCCTGATTTCAACCATCTGCGGCATCACAACCGCGACGTCAGGCAGCGTCAGCGTGGGCGGTTTCGACAACGTTTCCCAGTTCCGCGCGGCCAGGGCGCTGATCGGGCTGGTGCCGCAGGAGATCACCCTGGAGCCCTTCACCAAGGTGCTGGACACGGTCACATTCTCCCGCGGCCTGTTCGGCAAATCCGCCAATTCAGAACTGGTCGGGAGCATTCTGCGCAAGCTGTCGCTCTGGGAAAAACGGGACAGCCGCATCATGGATCTTTCGGGCGGCATGAAGCGGCGGGTGCTGATCGCCAAGGCGCTGGCGCATGAGCCGCGCATCCTGTTTCTGGATGAACCCACCGCCGGCGTGGACGTCGAGCTGCGCAAGGACATGTGGGAGATTGTCCGCGAGCTGAAGGCAGATGGTGTCACCATCATCCTGACCACCCATTACATAGAGGAAGCCGAGGCGATTGCCGACCGGGTGGGCGTAATCACCGGCGGCGAGCTGCTGCTGGTCGAGGAGAAGGACCGGCTGATGGCCCGGATGGGGCAGAAACAGCTGGAGGTGCAGCTGACCGAACCAGTCAGGGAGGTCCCGGAGGCGCTGTCGCAGCATAATCTGCAACTGGTCAACGGCGGCGGCGGGCTGCTTTACACCTATGACACGCGGGCGGAGCGGACCGGCATCACAACGCTGCTGAACGATGTGGCGCAGGCCGGGCTGGTGCTGTCGGATGTGCAGACGCGGGAGTCCAGCCTGGAGGACATCTTTGTCGGTCTTGTTTCCGGCGGGCCAGCGTCAAAAGGCTCAGCTTCGGGAGACGCAGCATGAATTGGACCGCGGTTGCCACTATCTACAAGGCGGAAATGGCGCGGTTCTGGCGCACCTTTCTGCAAAGCTTCATCTCGCCGGTACTGTCCACCTCGCTGTATTTCGTAGTGTTCGGCAGCGCCATAGGCAGCCGGATCCAAGAGGTCGACGGGGTCGAATACGGCGCCTTCATCGTGCCGGGGCTGGTGATGCTGTCGGTGATCACCCAGAGCATTTCCAACGCCTCCTTCGGGATCTACTTCCCCAAGTTCATCGGCAACATCTATGAGATCCTCTCGGCGCCGATTAACTTCCTGGAAGTCGTCGCAGGCTTCGCCGGGGCTGCGGCGACCAAATCGCTGTTCATCGGCGTGGTGATCCTGTGCACCGCCTCGCTGTTCGTGGATCTTTCGGTGCAGCACCCCGTTGCAATGGTTGCTTTCCTGGTCCTGACCTGCCTCAGCTTCTCGCTGATGGGGTTCATCATCGGAATCTGGGCCGGCAATTTCGAGCAGCTGCAACTGGTGCCGCTGCTGGTGGTGACGCCGCTGGTGTTCCTGGGCGGGTCTTTCTACTCGATTTCGATGCTGCCGCCGGTCTGGCAGACAATTACGCTGTTCAACCCGGTGGTCTATCTGGTGTCGGGCTTCCGCTGGGCATTCTTCGGTCAGGCGGATGTGCCGGTTCTGCTGAGCCTTTGCGCGATAGGCGGCTTTACCCTCGCCTGTATGGCGGTGATCTGGTGGATTTTCAAAACCGGCTGGCGCATCCGCGCCTGAAACGGCACGCGGACCGGCGGGGGAGGGCTCCCGCCCGATCCGGACGCCCGGAGGGCGCCCCTACCGGTTGGGCCTGGCACGCTGAGCGTGCCGGGTGCCGCGCTCGCGGCCGGCGTCATGCGCTGCGCCGCGCGGCAGCGCGGCGCCCGGCCCAACGGGAAGGCTGCAGCTGCAAGCTGCTGTCCTGACGGGCGGGAGGTCTCCCGCGGGCATCAACCATGCGCAGACCTGCGTTGCATTTATGCCTGCGGACGTGCGGTTTTTGCGTTTGATCGTAAATCCCCGGGCGGCGCACCTTGTTTCACCCCGGGCGGCCCTCTACATCGGCGCCATGAGATTTCACCTGCCTTTCCTGAAAAGACAGCCGCTGGTGGCGGTGGTGCGCCTGAATGGCGCCATCGGCATGCCCGGCCGCGGCTCGCTCAGCGATGCTGCGCTGACCCCGATCCTGGAACGTGCCTTCCGCAAGGGCAAACCTGCCGCGGTCGCGCTGGAGATCAACTCCCCCGGCGGCTCGCCGGTGCAAAGCTCGCTGATCGGAGCCCGCATCCGCCGCCTGGCTGAGGAACTGGATATCCCGGTCTATGCCTTCGTCGAGGACGTTGCGGCCTCGGGCGGCTACTGGCTGGCGGCCGCTGCGGATGAGATATGGGCTGACGCCAGCTCGGTGCTGGGCTCGGTCGGGGTGATCTCCGCCGGCTTTGGCGCCCATGTGCTGCTGGCCCGTCAGGGCGTGGAGCGCCGCGTCTATACCGCCGGCGAAAGCAAATCCATGCTGGACCCGTTCCGCCCGGAAAACCCCGAGGACGTGCAGCGCCTCAAGGTGATCCTGAACGACATCCACGCAAATTTCATCGACCATGTCACCGAACGCCGCGGCGCCAAGCTGAAATCGGACGAGAATCTGTTCACCGGAGAGATCTGGCTGGCGCGGCGGGCTGAAGAGCTGGGGCTGATCGACGGTATCGGTCACCTGAAACCCAAGATGCAGGAGCGTTATGGCGAGAAGGTCCGCTTCCGCCGCTACGGCCTGAAAAAGCCGTTCTGGAGCCGGTTCGGCATGCGGATGGCTCAGGACGCGCTGGCCGGGATCGAGGAACGTGCCGAATACGCGCGTTTCGGGCTCTGACGTGCTGTTCAAGATCGTTGCAATCTTTCTGGCGGTGATGGCGGTGCTTGCGATGTTCGGCAAGCTGCGGTTTCCCGGTCAGAAGCAAATCAATTCCAGGCGCTGCACGTCCTGCGGCCGCTTCAAGATCGGCAAGGGGCCGTGCGCCTGTAGAAAAGGGGATCGTGGCAAATGATGCCATGGCTGTATTCGGCGCTTGGTTTGGTGATTCTGCTGCTGGCGGGCGACGCGCTGGTGCGCGGCGCAGTGAACCTCAGCTTGCGGCTGGGGGTGCCTGCGCTGATCGTCAGTCTGACCATTGTGGCCTTTGGCACCTCAGCGCCGGAGCTGCTGATTGCAGTTAACGCGGTCTACGAGGATGCAGACGGCATCGCGATGGGCAATGTGGTCGGGTCCAACACCGCCAATATCCTGCTGGTGCTTGGCATCCCCGCGCTTTTGCGGGCGCTGCACACCAGCGAATGCAGCACGCGCAGGAACTATGTCTTCATGCTGGGCGCCTCGGTGCTGTTCATTGGTCTGGCCTTCAGCGGCACTTTCACCTTTTGGTCCGGCCTGATCCTGCTGACCGCACTGGCCGGGGTGCTGGGCGTGGCCTTCCGCGACGCGCGCAACCACCGCCGCAACGGTAATGGCAACGGCTGCGCCGCGGATACAGACCTGGAAGAGATCGAGGAAGCCGATCCGGACATGCCGTATTGGCGCGTCGGCATTTACCTGCTGCTGGGCCTGATCGGCCTGCCGCTGGGCGCCGACCTGCTGGTCGACAACGCCTCGATCATCGCGCGTCTTTACGGGATCAGCGAAACCGTGATCGGCCTGACCCTTGTGGCGGTTGGCACCTCGCTGCCGGAACTGGCCACCACCACGATGGCGGCACTGCGCCGTCAGGCGGATGTGGCGCTGGGCAACGTGATCGGCTCCAATATGTTCAACCTGCTGGCCATCATTGGCATTGCCACATTTGTCGGCCCGATCAGTGTCGACCCTGAGTTCCTGCAATTCGACCTTTGGGTGATGCTCTCCGCCTCGCTGCTGCTGATCCCTTTTGTGTTCTTCAAACAGGATATCACGCGGATCTGGGGAATTATCCTCAGCGCGCTCTATCTGGCGTATATGTCCGTCCTGTTCTAATTCTATGCCGGCAGCAGCAGGGGAGGCGCAGATGCGGGCATTGGTGACAGGAGCGGGCAGGCGGCTGGGCCGGGCAATGGCTTTGGAGCTGGCGGCGCGCGGCTATGATGTTGCCGTCCACTATGCAACCTCCGCCCAGGATGCCGAGGAGACTGCCGGTGGAATCCGCGCTCTGGGCCGCCAGGCGGCAGTGCTGCAGGCGGATCTTTTGGACGAGGCGCAGGCCCAGGCGCTGCTGTCCATGGCGGCGGCGGCATTGGGCGGGCCGGTAACCTGCCTGGTCAACAACGCCTCTGTGTTCGAGCACGACACGCTGGCCAGTGCCACACGGGACAGCTGGGACCGCCACCTGAACAGCAACCTGCGGGCCCCCTTCGTTCTGCTGCAGGCCATGGCGGCGCAGGATGTGCCGCTTGAGCAGGACCCAGGCGGAGAGCCGCGCGCCTGGGGGCTGGCAGTCAACATGATCGACCAGCGGGTGCGCAAGCTGACGCCTGAATTCATGAGCTACACCCTGGCCAAGTCTGCTCTGTGGACGCTGACCCGCACCGCGGCCCAGGCATTGGCGCCGCAGATCCGCGTCAATGCCATCGGCCCGGGTCCGACCCTGCAGGGGCCGCGGCAAACCGCAGGGCAATTTGCCCGCCAGCGCCAGGCCACGATTCTGCAGCGCGGCGCCGGAGAAGAGGACATCACCGCGGCGCTGGCCTATTTGCTGCAGGCAAAGGCGGTGACCGGCCAGATGATCTGCGTCGACGGCGGCCAGCACCTGGCTTGGCAGACCCCGGACAGCGACGGGCTGGAATGACGCAAACCGGGGTAAATCATTCCTCATTGCCGCAAGTTTTGCACCGGTACAGATGCCGTTACGGAAGCGTTACAAAAGTGCCTTTAGTTTCAGAACCTTGACAGGCCGGGTAAAAAATAAACCAATAAATCAGTACCTTAACAATGTGCCTAAATTATAGGCATCCGTCCGAAACCAGCCGGAAATAAGGAAAAACGCGGGATAGCCCAAACTTATCTCCGTAGTTATCCACAAGATCCGTGGATTTTCCCGCTCTTGATCCGGACAGGCAAACATTGCAGCCAAGGGCGGGGAATCATATGTCTGTGCGCATGAACGACCAGCCTGCCGAAACACCTCCGGATTCGCCCGCCTGCAAGCCCAGAACTGGCTATGCTGTGATCCAGGATTACGTGAAGACTCTGGACGCATCACCCGGGGTTTACCGGATGCTGGATGCGGACAGCCGGGTGCTCTATGTCGGCAAGGCGCGCAACCTAAAGGCGCGGGTGTCGAATTATACCCGGCCCGGAAACAGCCCGCGGATTGAGCGGATGATCGCGCTCACCGCCTCGATGATGTTCTTGACCACCCGGACAGAGACCGAGGCGCTGCTCTTGGAGCAGAATCTGATCAAGCAGCTGAAGCCCAAGTACAACGTGCTTTTGCGCGATGACAAAAGCTTCCCGAACATTCTGGTCGCCAAGGATCACGCCTTTCCCCAGATCAAGAAGCACCGCGGCGCCCGCAAGCAAAAGGGCAGCTACTTCGGCCCCTTTGCCAGCGCAGGTGCGGTGAACAGGACATTGAACCAGCTGCAAAAGGCGTTCCTTCTGCGCAATTGCTCGGATTCCATGTTCGAGACCCGCACGCGCCCCTGCCTGCAATATCAGATCAAACGCTGCACTGCGCCCTGCACCGGGCTGATTTCGGCAGAGGATTATGCTGTCAGCGTGCGCGATGCCGAACGCTTCCTGTCCGGGCGCTCCACTAAAATCCAGGAGGAGCTGGCGGAACAGATGATGGCCGCCTCCGAGGCGATGGAGTTCGAGCGCGCCGCCGCCTTACGCGACCGGATCAAGGCGCTGACCCAGGTGCAGACCTCGCAGGGCATCAACCCGCGCGGTGTGGCAGAGGCCGATGTGATCGGCCTGCATATGGACGGCGGCCAGGCTTGCGTGCAGGTCTTTTTCATCCGCGCCAATCAGAACTGGGGCAACCAGGATTTCTATCCGCGGGTGGATGCCGACAACAGCCCGGCTGAGATCATGGAGGCTTTCCTTGGCCAATTCTATGCCAACAAGGAGCCGCCGCGGCAGCTGATCCTGTCCGACGCAATTGAGAACGCCGACCTGATGGAGGCGGCGTTGAGCGAGACAGCGGACCGCAAGGTCGAGCTGCTGGTGCCCCAGCGCGGCGAGAAGACCGAACTGGTGGCCTTTGCCGTGCGTAACGCCCGCGAAAGCCTGGCCCGCCGCATGGCTGAAAGCGCGACCCAGGCAAAGCTGCTGCGCGGCCTGGCCGAGGCCTTTGGCCTGGAGGGCCCGCCGCACAGGATCGAGGTCTACGACAACTCACACATTCAGGGCACCAATGCGGTGGGCGGCATGATCGTAATGGGGCCGGAGGGCTTCATTAAAAACTCCTACCGCAAGTTCAACATCAAGGGCGACGATCTGGTGCCGGGCGATGACTTCGGGATGATGAAAGAGGTGCTGAACCGCCGCTTCTCGCGTCTCTTGAAAGAGGATCCGGACCGCGGCAAGGGCCTGTGGCCGGATCTCCTGCTGATCGACGGCGGCGCCGGGCAAGTCTCGGCCGTGGCAGAAATCATGGAGCAGCACGGCGTGCAGGATATCCCGATGGTGGGTGTCGCCAAAGGCGTGGACCGCGATCACGGCAAGGAGGAATTCTACCGCCCCGGTGCGCCTGCCTTTGCTCTGCAGCGCAATGATCCGGTGCTCTATTTCATCCAGCGGATGCGGGATGAGGCGCACCGGTTCGCCATCGGCACCCACCGCGCCAAACGCGCCAAGGCCGTCAGCGCCACACCGCTTGACGAGGTCCCCGGGGTTGGCGCCTCCCGCAAGCGTGCGCTGCTGGCCCATTTCGGCAGCGCCAAGGCGGTAAGCCGCGCAAACTTGGCTGACCTCAAGGCGGTGGAGGGCATCTCCGAGGCGCTGGCCGAACGCATCTACGACCACTTCCATGCCAGCAGTTGAGATAAGCCCTTGAAAACCGGAACCTTCCCTTGTTCATCTGGCCAAAAATATCCCCGCCGGAGGCATCCGGCCCCGCGGGGCGGATTTTTGTCTGCCATCCGCTTCCCACGCGCCAGCCAGCCGGATAATGTGCCCGCATGAAATGGAACCTGCCAAATATCCTCACCCTGCTGCGGCTCATCGCTGCGCCCGGCCTAGCGGTGATGTTCCTCTACTTTTCGCGGCCATATGCGGACTGGTTCGCTCTGCTTTTGTTCATCACCGCCGCGGTGACAGACTGGTTTGACGGCTACCTGGCCCGGGCCTGGAAGCAGGAGACCAAGATGGGCGCGATGCTGGACCCTATCGCCGACAAGGCGATGGTGGTTATCGCGCTGATGATCCTGGTCGGCTACTCGGCTGAGCACTGGACCCCTTGGCTGGTGCTGCCCGCCACGGTGATTCTGTTCCGCGAGGTGTTCGTCTCGGGTTTGCGCGAATACCTTGGCGACACCGCCGGCACGCTCAAGGTCACCAAGCTGGCCAAGTGGAAGACGACCGCTCAGATGCTCGCCATCGCCACGCTGTTCTCGCAAGGCATCTTCGAGCATTACCTGGTGATGTCGTCCTTTGGCATGGATGATCAGATCTACAGCCAGATCATTGCCGGCGAGCTTGAAGACCTGTTCGGGCTGCGATGGAAGGAGGCCGGGGTGTTCTGGACCGGCCGCATCGGGCTGTGGCTGCTATGGATTGCGGCAGCGCTGACCGCGCTCACCGGGCTGGATTACCTGCGCAAGGCAATGCCGCATCTGAAGGAGGCACATTGATGGACGTTCTGTATTTCGCTTGGGTGCGCGAACGCATCGGCCTGCCGCGCGAACAGGTGGAGACCTCTGCCGCCACGGTGGCAGATCTGGTCGAGGAACTGCGCGCGCGGGAAGAGCGTTATGCTGCTGCCTTTGCTGACCTCTCTGCCTTGCGGGTGGCGCTGGACCAGGAATTGTCGGATTTCGATGCGCCCCTGGCAGGGGTGCGCGAGGTGGCCTTTTTTCCGCCGATGACCGGGGGCTGACGCGATGCGGATTTCCGTCCAGAAAGCGCCGTTTGAGCTGGGGGCCGAAAGCGATGCCTTCGCCGCGGGTGTGGAGGGCGCGGGCGCGGTGGTGACTTTCACCGGCGTTGTCCGCGATGCCGATCAGGGGGGGCTTGCTGCGATGGAGATCGAGCATTACCCGGGCATGACCGAGAAGGCGCTGGCAGCCATCGCTGAAGAAGCTGTGAAACGCTGGTCGCTGGCGGATGCGCTGGTGATCCACCGCCACGGCCGCCTGGCCCCGGGTGAGCGCATCATGATGGTCGCCACCGCCGCCCGCCACCGCAAGGATGCGTTTGAGGCGGCGGAGTACCTGATGGACTACCTGAAATCCCGTGCTCCGTTCTGGAAGAAGGAAATCCTGGCCAGCGGCGGCTCGGACTGGGTGGCCGCCAAGGACGCCGACGAAGACGCCTTGAAGCGCTGGTGATCCGCGTATCCGGTGCAACCTGCGCAACCGTGTCGGGGGGGCTCCCTCCAGCTGTGCGATCCTCACAGATGATCTCCGTCTGTTGGGCCCGGCGCCGCGCTGACGCGCGGCGTTTTCATTCTGCAGAGAGGGCCTGAACGGTCAGGTCTGCCTATCCAGGCCTGTTCCAAGTTTGATTGAAGAATGGCGCGTCAGGGACAAGCGCGCATCGCGGCGCCTGCGGCCTCCTTGACCCGCCGGCGGTGCGAAGCGGCCAACGCCGCGCGTCAGCGCGGCCTGCAGGCGCGGGAGTGCCCCGTTCGACCGCTCAGTGCGGGATCTGGCCGCGCAGCTCTTCCGCCTCGCGGCGGGCCTCGCGCAGACCGTCCATCGCGGCGCGCAATTCGGCTTCGGTCTGGGTCAGCTGGTTGGTCAGCTCCGCCTCGCGCTGCTGCAGATAGGTGATCGCCTGGTCGCGGGTTTCCTCCGCCTCGTGCAGCTCCTGACTCATCCGGTCGAGGTCGGCTACATCGCTTTGCCTGACCCGGGTAAACCGGTGCACCAGCCAGTTGGCGAACCAGCCCAGGGCAAAGGCCGCAAACAGGATGATCGCGGTGGTGATGATGAACTCGGTCCTGTTCATTGCTCTGTAGTCTCCTGTGCGTCCTCTGAGCCGTCGGCGGCCTCTTCGCCGGTGCGGTCTTCACCGGTGCTGCCTCCAGGGCTTTCCGCCGAAGCAGCCGGGCGGATCAGCTTGAATTCGATGCGGCGGTTGGCCTCGCGGCCCTCCTCGGTGCCGTTATCGGCAATCGGGGTGCTTTCGCCATAGCCTTTGGCAGCAAAGGTCGAGGTCACCACCCGCCGCGCCCGCAGCTCGTTCAGCACCGATTGGGCCCGCGCCTGGCTGAGGTTCTGGTTCATCGCTTCTCGGCCCTGGCTGTCGGTGTGGCCCTGGATCTCCAGCCGCACCGGGCCGCAGCGGCCCAGGATTTCGGCGATCCGGTCCATGGTTCCGGCGCTGTCCGCCGCAATCGTGGCAGAGCCGGGCTCGAATGTGATCTTGCCTTCGCTCTGCGCGCTGGCCAGCTGCGCCTCGCACAGTTCCGGCGGCAATGGCTTGTCCTTGGGTTCCGGCGGCTTCTCGTAGGTGATGTCGAGCCCATAGGTCTCGGCCTCGCCCAGCTTGGCTGACAGGAAGCGGGCGATCTCCGCCGGCGCGTCCTTGCGGTAGCTCATGCCGCGCAGCTCCACGTTCCCGGGAGTCACCGTGACCGCGCCGCGCTGCAGATAGGACAGTGCTTCCAGACCCGCCAGCACCCGCACCGGCCAATCTGCGGGCAGGTTGGCGGCCACCCGCGCAGCGGTGTGGACGTTGCCGGAGCCGAAGCGTGCCTTGGCGTAGCTGTCCGCAACCTTGCGCAGTGCGGCATCGGACAGGCGTCCGCGCAGCTGCACCTGGCCCTCGGGGCTGAGGGTGGCGGTGAATTCCGGCACGCCGCCGGCATTCTGCGCCTCTGGCACCGGCAGCACCGCGTGCAAAGCAAAGACGCGGGGCAGGGCGCCTTCCAGCTCGCCCACCACGTGATCAAAGCGCGCGTCCGGTGTGCCTTCTGCCGCCACCAGCGTGATATCGGCATTGGCGATGGTGACAGAGCCGCCGCCCAGTTCCGCCAGGCCGGCAATGCTCAGCTCTGCCGCGCGGGCCCAGTTGGGCGAGGGCACGCCCATGCCGATCACGCAGTCCGCCTCGCCCTGCAGCCCGGCCTTGCGGGCGGCGGCCAGAATGCGGTCGCGGCTGTCCTCGCTTTCGGCGGAGCAGGCGTCGAACTCCGCGCTGTTGCCGTCCAGCAGGAAGCGCAGGGTGAACGGCGTGATCACCGGCCGCGGCGCGGCGATGTCCAGCGCCAGCCGCAATCCCGGCGGCGCACTTCGGCCCAGTTGCTCTTCCAGTTGCGCCTTGGCTTCCTCGCTGCCGGAGATGGCGGTCACCGAGACCTCCCCTGCCTCAACAGAAATCTTGGCGCGCGGCAGCAGTTTCAGCGCCTCCACCGCAAAATCCATTGCCTCCGGCCACCCTTCGGGAATGCCGTACTTCGCGGTTTCCAGGAAGTCGGCCACGTTTTCCGGCCCGGCCAGGCCCTCCAGCTCTTGGACCAGCGCGGCGCGACCGGAGCCTGCGGGGATCAGTCCGATAATGGAAATGCCGCCGTCATTGCGCAGGATTTCCGCCGAGAACCGCGGCGGCGCCAGGCCATCGGCAGGGGGCACTTCCATCCCGTCCACAATCCGGGCCGCGTCGACAACTGTGCCCACCAGCGATTTGACCGAAAACCGGGTGGCCTCATCGGGTGCGGTGCCTTCCAGCAGCACCTGCAGCCCGTCCGCCGTCACCTCGGCCCAGGTATAGCCGCCGCCGTCCAGTGCCTGGCGCACCCCGCTTTCGGTGCTCCGTTCCACTGCGGTCACGGCAAAGCCGGCGGCAACAAGGCTCAGCCCGGCTGCGGCGGCAAAGGCCAGGCCCGGGATCATCAGCTTAGACAAGCGCATATGGCGGCACATTCCCAGTTTGCGTTACAGGCTCTTACCCCGCACGGGGCTGCTGTTCAATCACACGAACATGGCCAGGACAAAGAAGATCAGCGGAATCAGGCCGGTATCGCGGTTGAGCCGGAACAGCTGCAGCAGCCGAGCATTATTTTCCGCGTCAAAGGCGCGCAGCTGCCAAGTCATGTGCCAGCCCATCGCCCAAGGCGCGGCCAGCGCGAGCACCAGCGCCAGCACAGAAGCGCTCTCCAGCATCGCGCCGATCACCGCCACTGCCATCAGGCAGACAAAGGCCACGATGAAACGGCGCAGCCACATCGGCGTTTGTGTCCCGAACAGCCGGGCGGTGGATTTCACCCCGATCAGAGCGTCGTCCTCGGTGTCCTGATGGGCATAGATGGTGTCATAAAAGAGAGTCCAGGCGATGCCGGCCAGATACAGCAGCACCGGCGGCCAGCTGAGAGAGCCGGTGTGCGCCACCCAGGCCAGCATGGCGCCCCAATTGAAGGCGAGGCCCAGAAACACTTGCGGCCACCAAGTGAACCGCTTGGCAAAGGGATAGACCGCGACCGGCAGCAGCGACAGGACGCCCATGGCGATGGCCGCCTGGTTGAAAGTCAGCAGAATCATCAGCCCCAAGAGGCACTGCAGCCCCATCCAGACCAGCGCGCCCTTGACCGTCACCTGGCCCGACGGAATGGGGCGCGAGCGCGTGCGCTCGACCTGGCCGTCGAAGTTGCGGTCGGTGATATCGTTCCAGGTGCAGCCCGCGCCGCGCATCAGCCAGGCGCCGGCGGCGCAGCCGATGGCGATCCACAGATCCTGCCAGTGCGGGCTTTGATCCGCCAGGACTGCCAGCGCCAGCCCCCACCAGCAGGGGATCAGCAACAGCCAGGTACCAATCGGCCGGTCAGCACGGGAGAGCCGCAGATAGGGCCGCGTCCATTCCGGCGCATGAGTGTCGACCCAGTTTCCGGTGACCGCATCCGCGACCTGACCCTCTGGCGCTGGCTTCTGGCCTTGCATATGTAGGACCCCATGAGTGCAAAAATCAGACTGTATGTAGAGCACCCCTTGGGGGCAGGGCAAACGGTTCCTTTGGACCGGGATCAGGCGCATTACCTGTTCGGGGTCATGCGGCTGACCGTTGGCGCCCCTGTGGCGCTGTTCAACGGCAAGGACGGCGAGTTCCTGGCCAAAGTTGCAGAGGCCGGCAAGCGCGGAGGCACGCTGGTCTGCCAGGAGCAGACCAGGCCCTTGCAGCTGCCGCCGGACCTGTGGCTGTTGTTTGCCCCGATCAAGAAGGCGCGCACCGATTTCATCGTTGAAAAGGCCGCGGAGATGGGTGCTGCGCGCATCCTGCCGGTGCAGACCGAGTTCACCAACTCGGAGCGTATCCGCCAGGACCGGCTGCAGGCCCATGCGGTCGAGGCGGCGGAACAATGCGGCGGCACCTATGTGCCGGAAGTGGCGGATTTGCAAAAACTCTCCCGCCTGCTGGACCAATGGCCGCAGGAGCGCCAGCTGATGTTCTGCGACGAGGCTGAGGTGGGCAATGCGCTGCAACTGGCCGCGGAGACGCAGAAGGGCGCGCCCTGGGCCATCCTGATCGGACCCGAGGGCGGTTTTTCGGAGGCTGAGCGCAAGCGCCTGCACGCGCTGCCGCAATCCCATGTGGTCAGCCTTGGCCCCCGTATTCTGCGCGCAGATACCGCAGCGGTGGCGGCCATGACCCTGTGGCAGCAAGCGCTGGGGGACTGGTAATTGGGCCGTTTTGAGCGAATGCAGTTTTTTGCCCGTCCAGACAGCGCTGCCCGCCAGATGGAGCGTGTGCAGCTCCAGACACAGCTGAAATGGCCGGGGGGCGGCGTCAAGCTGGAGAGTGCTTTGAAAGTCTCAGAAGAGTCTTCGGTGTTCCGCGGCTACCGCGGCAGGGAACCAGTGGTGATAAAGAAATTCTGGGACCCCGGCACCCGGCGCGGCTATGTCGGCGGCACCGTGCAAGCGCTCCGCCGCTTTGAACGCCTTGGCGCGCACCCGGAATTCTCTGCAAACAGGTGTTTCGCCACTTCCGGCAAGCTGGGCCTTGTGGTGGTGAGCTTCGAATCCGGCGCACCGGTGAACAAGCTGCTCAAACAGCCCGCTGCAAACCGGCCGCAGATTCTGCGGCAGTGCTGTGCCTGGCAAAGCTGGGCGAGCCAGGGCAAAGTCGTCCGGGCCGCCCTGCCTGCGAACCGGTTTGCAGAAGAAATAAACGCCATTCTCGATACCTGCGCCCCGCACCCTGACGCAGCACTGCTGACGGAGCTGGGCAAGGAACTGCTGCGGTTGCTGGAGCTAATCGGGGACCAGCCAGCGGCGCGGACGCCCGGGCACCCCGATTTTGCCCCGCGTAACCTGATCCTGCGCCCGGATGGCGGGGTAGCTGCGATCGACATTCATCGCAGAGGCACCTTCTTCCGGTCCCGCCAAACAGCCATTTTCCTGGTATCCAAAGACTTTCAGAGCGCGGGCATAGATGGTCCGCTGCTTTACGGTTTGGACAGTGAAGAGATGAAGCAGTTTCTGGCCCAGGACACCGATTTCGAAGCAGAGAGCGATTCATTTCTGGTTTTCTTCATCGGACTGACACTTCTCAGAATGTATGCCAAAAATACGAAACGCGTGCGGCGCATGAAGCTGAGACACCGCCGTATCCAAGCTTATCTCGACGATGTTCGGCAGGGTAGAAGGATCAAGTCATGAGTTTCATCCGCCCCGAAGCCCGCACTGCCCTGTGGCAATGGCGCGAAGTCCTGGCCGCGGTACTGATGTTTCTGATCGGGCTGAAATGGGCGTTTTCCTCGGCCGGGTTCACGGCCATCACCGGCTGGGCCCTTGTCGCCACCGGTCTGGTGACCGCCGTGATCGGCGCCCAGCGGATGCGCTTCCGGCGCGGCACCGGCGGGCCAGGCGTGGTGCAGGTGGATGAGGGGCAGATTGCCTATTTCGGGCCGCTGACCGGCGGTGCCGTCGCCGCCTCCGAGCTGGAGCGGCTGGCGCTGGATCACTCCTGCAAGCCGCCGCACTGGCTGCTGGAGCAGCCCGGCCAGCCGCCGCTGGCGATCCCGGTGAACGCCGAAGGCTATGAGGCGCTGTTTGACGTCTTTGCCGCGCTGCCGGGCCTCAAAACCGAGCGCATGCTGACTGAGCTGCGCCGCAAGGGGGCTCACCAGGTCGTGATCTGGGAGCGCAATTCCAGCCGGCCCGAACATCTGCGCCTGCATTGACACTGGCGGCGATTCCGCCCACGACTGACCCTTCAACACAGACTTAACAGGACGGAGTGCCAGGCATGTCCATTCCCCAGTCCGGCGGCGGGCCGATCGAACGTCATGAGCAGCTTGCCGAGTATCTTGCCGACGGCTGCAAGCCCAAGGAAGCCTGGCGCATTGGCACCGAGCACGAGAAATTCGGTTACTGCAAGGATACGCTGAAACCGCTTCCCTATGCCGGCGAGCGGTCGATCCAGGCGGTGCTGGAAGGTCTGCGCGATGGTCACGGCTGGGCGCCGCTGATTGAGAGCGGCAACCTGATCGGCCTGACAAAAGGCGGCGCCAATATCAGCCTGGAGCCGGGCGGCCAGCTGGAACTGTCCGGCGCACCGCTGGAAACCATCCACGAGACCTGCGACGAGGTGAATGCCCACCTGCGCGACGTCAAGGACATCGCCGACAAGATCGGCGTCGGCTTCATCGGCCTGGGCGCAGCGCCTGTCTGGAAACACGAAGACATGCCGCTGATGCCCAAGGGCCGCTACAAGCTGATGGACGGCTACATGCAGGACGTCGGCACCATGGGCACCACCATGATGCGCCGCACCTGCACCGTTCAGGTGAACCTCGACTTCTCCTCCGAGGCCGACATGGTGCAGAAGCTGCGGGTGGCCCTGGCGCTGCAGCCCGTCGCCACCGCGCTGTTTGCCAATTCCCCCTTCCTGGATGGCAAGCCGAACGGCCACAAATCCTGGCGCTCCCGCGTCTGGCGCTCGCTGGATGCCGACCGCACCGGCATGCTGCCATTTGTGTTCGAGGAAGGCTTCGGGTTTGAAGCCTGGGTGCAATATGCGCTCGATGTACCGATGTACTTCGTCTACCGGAATGGTGAATATATCAACGCGCTGGGCATGTCCTTCCGCGACTTCCTGAAGGGCGAGCTGCCCGCGCTGCCGGGCGAAACCCCGACGCTCAGCGACTGGGCCGACCATCTGACCACCATTTTCCCCGAGGCCCGTATCAAGAAGTTCATCGAGATGCGCGGCGCCGACGGCGGCCCCTGGCGCCGCCTCTGCGCGCTGCCCGCCTTCTGGGTCGGCCTCACCTATGACCAAAGCGCGCTGGACGCGGCCTGGGATCTGGTCAAGGGCTGGGACGACGAGACCCGCGAAGAGCTGCGCGTGGCGGCTTCCGAACAGGGGCTGCAGGCCAAGGTGAACGGCATCAGAATGCATGAGCTGGCACGGGAAGTGGTGGCGATTTCGGAAAGCGGCCTCAAGGCGCGTCACAAGCCAGGCGCAGGCGGCCTTGTGCCGGATGAGACCCATTTCCTCAATGCGCTGAAGGACAGCCTTGAAACCGGCAAAGTCCCGGCAGATGAGCTGTTGGAGCGTTACCACGGCGCCTGGGACGGGGACCTCAGCCGCATTTACAGCGAATTCGCTTACTAAGACTGCAAGGGCCGCGTTCACGACGCGGCCTTTCGCTTTTCAGAGCTGCGCTCAGCTGTCCGGCTTGCCCAGCACCCGGCGCTGATACAGCTCCCGGACCTGCGCCTTGCGGGCGGCGTGCAGCTGCCTTTCCTCTTCCTCCGTGCGCTTGGTCAGATAGGCATAGCCCGCGTACGCATTCTCTGGGCGGCCGCGTGACCTGCGCGTGCGGGATGGCAGCGGGCTGGTGCCGTGGGCGTTCTCGCCGCGCTGCGAGGGCAGCAGCATGAAATAGAGATGCAGCAACAGCGCGATGAACGGCCCCAGCGCGATTAACGTAAACTGGAACAGAAATTGAAACCCGAGGAGGGGATCGTGCGCTGTCAGTGCGCCGGTCTGATCGAGCACGCCGCCTGGATCGGCCTGCGCGGCAACGCCCAGCAGTGTGGTCAGAATGGCGTCCCAGTCCAGTGAATTGGCGATAGCTGCAAGATTGAACAGCGCCTCCCAGAAGCTGCCGGACAGGGAGGCCGTCACCGCCCCGGCAACCATCAGACCGGGGCCAAGGCCGCTTGGATCACTCATCGGAATTGCTGTCAGCAGGCCAACGCTCAACACCAGCCCCAGCGAGACCGCAGTGAACGGCAGCTTGGCCCATTTTCCGCTGCGCCCGGCATCATGCAGCCTGCGCACGGTCAGCGACAGGCGCGGGACAAAGGTGAACAGGAACAACGCGAGCGAACCATAGTGGAAGGGGTTCAGGGGCGGCACGTCACGCTGCAGAAGGTGCCCCCAGATCTCGGCGGCATCGCCAGGCAGCATCAGGAAAATGAACAGCCAGATCAGGGGGATTACGCACCAGTACTCGAAACGGGTGGCGCGGCCATCAAAGTCGAGAAACTTGAAAGCAAAGTTTTCATAGGCGGATGAAATGCGGGAAATCATTGGAAACCTGCTGTGAAATAATCTCCCTGGAGTTGCGCGGCAACTGCGGCGGAATTGGGACCCGGGCAGGGCAGGCCCGTGGTATCATCCGCAGACGGCCAAAGAAAAACCGGCGGCAGGGTGTCCTGCCGCCGGCTGCTCGCCTGTGAGTGGTGGCTTGAGCCCTACTGAGCCTGCAGTTCCGCCGGATCCTTGTCGGCGATGCCGTCCCAATTGGCGTCGGCTTTGTCGATAAACCCGGGAATGTCGCCTTCCCAGCGGGTCTGAATATCTTTTGCCAAGTTCAAATACAGTTTGTCGTCGACGATCTTCCACAGGGTCGGGTCGCCATCGAACTTGAAGCCCATGGCCGCACCAAAGGCGCAGTAGCCGCCGTATTCCGGCAGGTAGGCTTCGGGGTTCTTTTCAAATTCGGCTTTGTTCTCTTCGGAGGCAAAGCGGTACAGCGCATCGTTGTGCATGGCGGTGATTTTCCAGTTGCCCGGAGTCGGCTCCCCGACCGTGAAATAGGCCACCGGGTCATAGCCCTGCAGCGCCAGACCGGTGGAGGATGCGTTGATCTCGACCCCCGCCGCCAGGGCTGAGGTGGCCATCGCAACCGACAGTGCCACACCGCTGATCAGTGCTTTTACTTTGTTCATGGTCCCGTCCTTTCAAATCCTGGCCGCGGCGTCTCCAAATGCTTGCCCGGCCGGTGTTTCACCATGTGCTCCGCTAAATGCTGCGGGTCACGGCACCGATGTGGAGAGCCGGGCGATCACGTTCAAAACAACTCAATTTGACTGTGCACCGGGCGGCAGCGGGATGTGCATTCCTGCGCAGAACGGGTGACAGGCCGCGATACGGCGGGCAGGGTAGGGGCAGGCAACCCGGAGGCAACCATGACATACCCATTCCCCGCCCGCCGCCCGCTGATCGGCGGGCTGGCCGCGATCCTGATAGCAGCGGCAGTGCCGGTCAGCGCGCAAGGCATCACCGGCAGCTACAGCGCCGAGGGCCGCAACCCGGACGGCAGCAGCTATTCCGGCACCGTGCAGATCCGCGACAACGGCGGTGTGGTCGAGATGCAATGGCAGGTCGGCTCCCAAGCCTATACCGGCAGCGGCACCCGCAATGGCGATGTGGTTTGGGTGAACTGGGGCGACACCTATCCGGTGGTCTATGTGCGGATGCCCAGCGGCGAGCTACATGGCACCTGGTCCAACGGCCGGGCGCTGGAGCGTCTTATTCCATAACTTTCAGATCAAGAACGAAGCGGATTACCGCCTCTGCAGGCATCTCGCAGGGCTTCAGCCGCGCGCCTGAGGCCAGCCGGTAGAGGTTGAGGCTGATGTAATCGCTGCCGCCCAGTTCGTGCGCCACCAGCTTCTGCGCCTTGCCCGCGGCCAGATCCTGGCGGATGACTGCGTATTTACGGCCATTGGCAAGACCGGTGAAGGCGCCAGCCGGCAGCGCGTCAAAAGCTGCAAGAAAGGCTTGCAGCTCCGTGCCGGTCACTTTTGCCCGATCCGGGGTTCAGTGCCCGCCCGCAGCCGGGCGATATTCGCCGAATGGCGGACAAGGACAATTGCCGCCAGCAGTACTGACAGGGCAATAACCGGCTGATATCCCAGGCCGAACGCCCAGACCGGCGCCGCCAGGGCTGAGACCAGCGCAGCCATCGAGGAAATGCGGCTGGCCGCCGCCGCCGCCAGCCAGGTCAGGCAGCAGGCGATGCCGACAGGCCAGGCCAGTGCCAGCAGCAGGCCCAGGAATGTGGCCACGCCCTTGCCGCCCTTAAACCCCAGCCAGACCGGGAAGCAGTGCCCGAGGAAGGCCATCAGACCCGCCATCTGCGCCGCATCCTCGGCGGCCAGAAAACGGGCCAGCAGCACAGCCGCCGCGCCCTTGCCGCCATCCAGGAGCAGCGTCAGTGCCGCGGCGGCCTTGCTGCCGGTGCGCAGCACGTTGGTGGTGCCGATATTGCCCGACCCGATCTGGCGCAGGTTGCCAAGGCCGAAGGCCCTGGTCACAACCAGCCCGAACGGCACGGAACCGAGGCCGTAGCCAATTACCGCCCACAGGATCAGAACGGCGGCAGAGCTTTCAAGTACTGGCATCAATCCCTCCGGTAAACGGGCTCACCGGCCACGTAAGTGGCCTCGACCCGGCCCTGCATCCGCTGGCCGTCGTAAGGCGTGTTCTGCGACTTCGAGCGCAGTTTGAAACGGTCCAGCACAAAGGGCACATCCGGGTCGAACAGCACCAGATCCGCAGGCGCGCCCTCGGCGAGGCGGCCGCTCTCCAGCCCCAGCCGTTTCGCCGGGTTCAGCGACATGGCGCGGAACAGGGTTGGCAGGTCCAGCAGTTCCGCATGGTACAGCCGCAGCGCCGCAGGCAGCAGCGTCTCCAGCGCCACTGCGCCGGCCGCGGCCTCCTCAAAGGGCAAGCGTTTGCTTTCCTCATCCTGCGGCGTGTGCATGGAGCTGATGATGTCGATCAGCCCGGTCCGCACGGCCTCCACCACCGCCAGCCGGTCGTCCTCGGAGCGCAGCGGCGGCTTCACCTTGAAGAAGCTGCGGTAGCCTGCCACGTCCAGCTCGTTCAGCGTCAGATGATGCACCGAGGTACCCGCGGTGATGTCGAGCCCGTTGTTCTTGGCGCGCTCCAGCGCGGGCAGGGCCCGGGCTGTGGTGATCTGGTCGGCGTGGTATTTCGCGCCGGTCATTTCCAGCAGCGCAATGTCTCGGTCCAGCCCCATCCGCTCTGCCATCGGCGAGACCGAGGGCAGGCCATAGAGCGCGGCGAACTTGCCGCTGGTGGCGGCCGCGCCTTTGCTGAGCCCCGGCTCTTGCGGGTGGGCGATGACCAGGGCGCCGCAGGACCGCGCATAGGTCAGCGCGCGCTGAAACACCTTGGTGTTCTGCACCACGTGGTCGCAATCACAAAAGGCCACGGCGCCGGCATCCATCAGGAAGCCGATCTCGGTCATTTCGCGGCCTTCGCGCCCCTTGGTCAGCGCCGCCATCGGCAGCACGTTCACCGGCGTGTCGGCCTGGGCGCGGCGGGTGACAAATTCCAGCGTTTCCGGGCTGTCAATCGCGGGCGTGGTGTCCGGGCGGGTCACGATCGTGGTGACGCCGCCAGCGGCAGCCGCCAGCCCCGCGGATTTATAGCTTTCCTTGTGCCGCTCGCCCGGCTCGCAGACTTTGACGCCGATGTCGACGATCCCCGGCGCCAGGCATTTGCCGCCGCAGTCCACCTGGGCCACGCCGTCCTGGCTGATGTTACGGGCGCTCAGCAGCGACGCGGCATCGGCGCCATTCTTTTCGACCGCCGCGATCCGCCCGTTCTGCACCAGAACCATGCCCGGTGCGTCGCTGCCATGCTCCGGGTCGATCAGGCGGGCGTTGGTGAAGAGAGTGCTCATGCCTTGGCTCTTTCAATTGCGTTGAGGGTCACGGCCGGGTCGGCCTGGTATTTGATCAAGTGCTTGTCGCCGTCCTTAGTGACCACCTGCACATAGCTGCCCATGGTTTTGACAGCCTCGATTTGCGTGACCGGAACCGAACGCCCTGCGGGGCCGGAGAGAGCTTCCCGGGTCAAGGTCCAGACCACCGCCAGTTCCTCGCTGGCCATGTACCAGCCGCGCAGGGCGACGGCCGCAAGACCGCCGATGGCGCCGGTCCAGATGTGCGGGCTGCCCATGATCCACAGCACCGCCATGGCGCCGCCCATGCCGATGGCCGCCATCCAGGCGTGGGCGCGGATATAGGCGCCGCGGTCGGGTTTGAATTCGCGTGCTGCCATCAGGTCACAAGCACCCAGACCAGCAGCGCAATCAGCAGCATGACCACGGTGAACAGAACAGCCCCGATGCGGCGGGACTGGGACCGCGCCGCGCGCGGCGGTAGTTTCGGTGCGGAATAGGGCTTGGCGCTCTCGGCCGTTTCGGGCGGCGCGCTCCAGTTGGTCTGACGTTCGCCATAGGTGCCGATCAGTCGGATCTGATCCGCCGGAGTCAGCCGCGTCTCCTTGCCGTCAAAGGCGCGGGAGCGGATCAGCAGCACATGGCCCTCCTGCGCCTGCAACAGCTCCCGGTCTTCCTCAACCTGCGCGCGCGGCACGCCGCAGCCTTCGGTCAGGTAGCCGGTCAGGCCGATGTCCTCCAGATCGGAGACCGGGAAGATTTCCACCTGCTCCATGTCGAGCGTCTCGATCCCCAGCACCTGAGCCAGCGCGCCGGGCTCCTTCAGGAAGGCCGCCTGCTCGGGCCGCATGCCGAGCGCAAACAGCCGGATCACACCACGCTCGCCTGCCGGGATATGGATCACACCGTCCATGCCGCTCATCCGGCCTTGGCCTGACGCTCAGCGCGCAGGTTTCGCGCCAGCAGGTCCATCGCCGCCATCCGCACCGCGACGCCCATCTCGACCTGCTCCTGAATGACCGAGCGGTTGATGTCGTCGGCCAGCGTGCCGTCGATTTCCACTCCGCGGTTCATCGGGCCGGGGTGCATGACGATGGCGTCGGGCTTGGCCAGCGCCAGTTTCTCAGCGTCCAGCCCGTAGCGATGGTAATACTCGCGCTCCGACGGGATGAAGCCGCCGTCCATACGCTCCTTCTGAAGGCGCAGCATCATGACGACATCGACGTCCTTCAGTCCCTCGCGCATGTCGTCATAAATCTCGGCGCCAAACTCGGCGAACTGGCCGGGCACCAGCGTCGGCGGGCCGATCAGGCGGATGCGGTTTTCCATCTTGCCCAGCAGGATCAAGTTTGAGCGGGCGACGCGTGAATGGGCGATGTCACCGCAGATGGCGATGTTCAGCCGGTGCAGGCGGCCCTTGGAGCGGCGGATGGTCAGCGCGTCCAGCAAGGCCTGGGTCGGGTGTTCATGCTTGCCGTCGCCCGCGTTCAGCACCGCGCAGTTTACCTTCTGGGCTAGCAAATCCACCGCGCCGGAATGCGGGTGGCGCACCACCAGCAGGTCCGGATGCATTGCATTCAGCGTCATCGCGGTGTCGATCAGGGTCTCGCCCTTTTTGATCGACGAAGCCTGCATCGCCATGTTCATCACATCGGCGCCCAGCCGCTTGCCCGCCAGCTCGAACGAGGCCTGCGTGCGGGTCGAATTTTCGAAGAACATGTTGATCTGAGTGAGGCCGGCCAGCACGTCGGAGTGCTTCTCGGGGCGGCGGTTCAGCGCCACATAGTCGTCGGCCAGATCGAGGATCGCGGTGATCTCATGCGGCTTCAGCGGTTCGATGCCAAGCAGGTGGCGGTGTTCGAAGGACATAAGGGGCGGCTCCGCTTGATTTGCCGGTTCTTATAGGCGGCGTGCGCGGTTGCGGCAAGGCAGAGCAGGCGAGGGGCCGGCCCCTCGCGCTCCCCTGAGTATTTTCGGCAAAGAAGAAGAGGTTGGCCCGAATAATACTTTGGGCGCAGGTGTTCCGCTTGCCGGCTGGGCGGAGTAGCTTGGGCGCATGGAATCGGCATTGGATTACTGGAGCGCCCGGGCGCTGTTGGAGTGGCAGGCGGAGCTTGGCGCCACCGAAGCGCTGTGCGACGCGCCGGTCGACCGCTACGCGCTGGAGCAGGCCCCGCCCAAGCCCAAGCCGGGCGCCGCGCCGGCGCCGCCGCCCAAGCCCAAAGAGGTGGATCCGGTCGAGGTGGCGCAGAAGGCCGCCAAAGCAGCTGCATCGCTGCCGGGTTTGCGCGATGCGCTGGAAGCCTTCGACCATTGCGACCTGAAGCGGGGCGCGCGCAATCTGGTGTTCTCGGACGGGCAGCCGGGCGCGCGGGTGATGATCATCGGCGAGGCGCCGGGCCGGGAGGAGGATCTGCAGGGCAAGCCGTTTGTGGGCCGCGCCGGGCAGCTTCTGGACAAGATGCTGGAGGCGATCGGGCTCAGTCGCGCCGAGAGTGTTTATATTACCAATGTGCTGCCCTGGCGGCCGCCGCAGAACCGCGATCCGCTGCCCGCCGAGATCGCCATGCTGACGCCTTTTCTGGAGCGGCATGTGGCGTTGGCGGAGCCGGATATTCTGGTGCTTATGGGCAATATCAGCTGCCAGGCGGTGCTGGGCAAGCGCGGCATCACCCGGCTGCGCGGCAAGTGGGACCAGGCCTGGACCAAGCCGGTGATCCCGATGTTCCACCCCGCCTATCTGCTGCGCCAGCCGTCGCAGAAGCGGCTGGCCTGGGCTGACCTGCTGGAGCTGAAGGCGCGGCTGGCCAGTTTATCCTGAGGTCGTTTCATGAAAATTCTGGCGTTCTCCGACCTGCACCTTTCAGCCCCCCACGCGGCGGATATCGTGGCGGCCAGCGCCGAAGCGGATCTGGTGATCGGCGCCGGCGATTTCTGCAATTGCCGGCAGGGGATGGACCGGGCAGTTGCAATGCTGGCGGGTCTGAAGGCGCCGATGGTGGCGGTGCCCGGTAATGGCGAAAGCGCGGAAGAACTGCGTGCCGCAGGCTTCCCGGATACCACGGTGCTGCATGGTGAAGGCGTGGAGGTCGAAGGCCTGCGCCTGTTCGGGCTGGGATACGGCGTGCCGGAAACGCCCTTCGGCAGCTGGTCCTGTGACCTCAGCGAGGTGCAGGCGGCGGCGATGCTGGCGGCCTGCGGCCGTGCGGATATCCTGATCTGCCATTCACCTCCAAAGGGTCTGGGCGATGTCACCTCCGGCGGGATGTCTGTCGGCTCCACTGCAGTTAGGGCGGCGGCAGAGCGGATCCAGCCGCAGCTCCTGCTCTGCGGCCATGTGCATGATTGCTGGGGCTTCCGCGGCAGCCTAGGCAGGACGCAGGTGGCCAATCTGGGCCCCGGGGTAAGCTGGTTCGAGGTGGAGCCATGAGCGCCGTTGCGGCCTTGCCGGCGTGTGTCCCGGCGGCCCCGGCGCTGAACCGGATGCCAGGGGCGGCTCCGGGCCGGAATTGTTGCAGGGCTGGCGGTACGACCGGCCATTATGGAGAGGACGCGACTGGAAATGTCCCGGATTGACGAAAACATGGACTTCATCCCGGTCCGCATCGCGGTGCTGACGGTATCGGATACCCGCAAGCTGGAGGACGACCGCTCGGGCCAGGTGCTGGTGGACCGGCTGGGCGAGGCGGGCCACGTGCTGGCCGCCCGCAAAATCCTGCCGGATGAGCGGGCGGAGATTGCCGAGCAGCTGCGCGCCTGGGTGGCGGACCCGGAGGTGGATGTGGTGGTCTCGACCGGCGGCACCGGCCTGACGGGCCGGGACGTGACGGTGGAGGCGCACCGGGACGTCTATGAAAAGGAGATCGAGGCCTTCGGCACCGTCTTCACTCTGGTCTCAATGCAAAAGATCGGCACCAGCGCGGTGCAGTCGCGCGCCACTGGCGGGGTCGCGGGCGGCACCTATCTGTTTGCGCTGCCCGGCAGCCCCGGCGCCTGTAAGGACGGCTGGGATGAAATCCTGTCAAAACAGCTCGATTACCGCCACCGGCCCTGCAATTTCGTGGAAATCATGCCCAGATTGGAGGAACATCTGCGCCGGAAGTGAGCGGCCGCGGCGTGTAACCTCGCAAACCCGTGCGGAAAATCATATATTTCCAACCGGGCACAAGGCATTTTACGCTTTGGCAGACCGCGTGCGTGGTCCCGGCAGCTGCCGCCACCGGAAGGGAGAAACATGCGCTTTTTGCGTCAGAGTGTGACAGGGGTTTTCCTGGTGGCGGTCACGGCGGCACTGCTGCTTTATGCCGGGCATATGATTTTCAGTGCAATCGAGGCGCAGCTGAACGCGGAGAAGAAAGCGCCCCCGGCGCGCGAGCGGATATTTGCGGTCAATGTGGTGACGGCGGATCTGCAGACGGTGGCGCCGGAACTGACGGCCTTTGGCCGTGTGGAGAGCCGCCGCACGCTGGAGCTTCGGACGGCCGTTGGCGGCCGGGTCGTGCAGCTGTCCGAGGATTTTGAGGAAGGCGGAACCGTCCGCGCGGGCGAAGTGCTGGTGCAGATTGACCCGGCGGATGCGCAGTCGGCGCTGGACCGGGCCGAAGCGGACATGATGGACGCCCGCGCCGAGGAGCGCGATGCGGGCCGGGCGCTGGTCCTGGCGCAGGATGAGCTGCAGGCCACGCAGGACCAGGCGCAGCTGCGCGAGCGCGCGTTTCAGCGGCAGGTGGATCTGGCGGGCCGCGGTGTCGGCACAGCGGCGGCGGTGGAAACAGCCGAGCTGGCAGCGGTGCAGGCGCGCCAGGCGGTGATCTCGCGCCGTCAGGCGGTGAGTCAGGCGGAGGCACGGGCCGATCAGGCCGCCACACGGGTGGCGCGGGCGCAGATTGCGCTGGACGAGGCGCAGCGGGATCTCGACGACACAACGATCAAAGCCCGTTTCGACGGTACCCTGCAGGCGGTGAGCCTGGTACAGGGGCGGCTGGTATCGGCCAATGAAAAAATCGCGGATCTGGTCGATCCGGATCTGCTGGAAGTAGCGTTCAGGGTTTCGACTGCGCAATACGCCCGGCTGCTGGACGCAGAGGGGCACTTGCTGCGAGCACCGGTGCGGGTGACGCTGGATGCCGACGGGGCGGGGCTGAGCGCGTCCGGACGCATTTCCCGCGCCAGCGGCGCGGCGGGCGACGGGCAGACCGGGCGGCTGGTCTATGCGCGCCTGGAAACCGCGCCAGGTTTCGAGCCTGGGGATTTCGTCACCGTCAAGGTGTCAGAGCCCGAGGTCGCCGCAGTGGCCCGCGTGCCCGCCTCGGCGCTGGGAGCCGATGGCTCTGTTCTGGTGCTGGGTGAGGACAACCGGCTGCAGGCGCTGCCGGTTGAGCTGGTGCGCCGCCAGGGCGATGACGTGCTGATCCGCGGTGCCGGGCTGGAGGGCCGTGAGATCGTCACCGGCCGCACGCCGCTTCTGGGCGCTGGCATCAAGGTGCGCCCGTTGCGCCGGGACGCCGGGGTCCAGGCCCTGCCGGAGCTGATCGAGTTGAGCGACGAGCGCCGCGCCCGGCTGGTGGCCTTTGTCGAGGGCAGCAGTGCAATGCCGTCCGAGATGAAGGCCGAGATGCTGCAGCAGCTGGCTGAGGCAAGAGTACCGGCGCAGCTGGTCTCCCGCATAGAATCCCGTATGGGAGGCTGAGGGCCATGGTCCGCAAACTCCCCCGGCCGGCCCGCGGGCTGTTCAGCTATTTCACCCGCCACCGCACTGCGGCAAATCTGCTGCTGGTGATCATGCTGGTGCTTGGGGCCGCTGCGATGCCCAACATGCGGGCCCAGTTCTTTCCCGATGTGATCGTTGAGCGCGTCACCGTCTCCGTCGAGTGGGAGGGCGCCGGGCCGGAGGACGTGGACAATGCAATTGTGCAGGTCCTGGAGCCGGTTCTGCTGGCGGTGGACGGGGTGGAGGAAACCTACTCCACATCGCGCGAAGGGATGGCAACGCTGACGCTGGAGTTCGAACCCGGCTCCGACATGGGACAGGCTGCCGATGATGTGCAGAGCGCCGTGGACGGCATCACCAGCCTGCCGGAAGAGGCGGAGGAGCCGGAAGTGCGGCGCGGCGCCTGGCGCGACCGGGTGACCGATGTGGTGATAACGGGGCCGGTGGGGCCCGGGCAGCTGGGCCTGTTTGCTGATGAATTGGTCGCCCGGCTGTTCGAAGCCGGCGTCACCCGCACCACAATCCGCGGGGTGGCTGCACCGGAAACCATCGTCGAGGTGCCGACCGCCAAGCTGATCACCCATGACATCACCATGCGCGAGATTGCCGAGGCCATCGCCGCCGAGGTCGACGCGGATCCCGCCGGCGACGTGACCGGCGCCAATGCCCGGGTGCGCACCGGCAGCGAGAAACGCCAGCCGGATGAGCTGGAAGCCATCGTCCTGCGCACCAATCCCGACGGCTCCGTCCTCACCATTGATGATGTGGCCGCGGTGCGGGTGGAGGGGGTGGACCGCAACCGATCATACTTCGTCGGGGAACACCCGGCGATGTCGATCCGGGTCGACCGCTCCGACCAGGGCAATGCCATCCGCCTGCAGCGCCAGGTGCAGGAGGTGGTCGCGGAAATGCAGGCAAGCCTGCCGCAGGGGGTGACGGCGCAGCTGATCCGCACCCGCGCCGAACACATCACCGACCGCCTGAATATGCTGGTTGACAACGGGCTGATGGGGCTTGCGTTGGTGCTGTGCCTCTTGTTCCTGTTCCTCAACACCCGCATTGCGTTCTGGGTGGCGGTGGGCATTCCGGCCTCGATGTTCGCCGCGGTGGCGCTGATGTATGCCGCCGGTATCACCCTCAATATGGTCAGCCTGTTCGGCCTGATCATCACCCTGGGCATTGTCGTGGATGACGCCATCGTTGTGGGGGAACACGCCGACTTCCGGGTGCGGCGGCTCGGCGAAAACCCCGTGCAGGCCGCCGAGAATGCCGCCCGGCGGATGGCGATGCCGGTCTTTGCGGCAACGCTGACCACAATCATTGCCTTCTTTGGCCTGACGCTGGTGGGCGGGCGGTTCGGCGAGCTGATCCGCGATATACCCTTTACCGTGATCGCGGTGCTGGCGGCCTCGCTGGTGGAATGCTTCCTGATCCTGCCCAACCACTTGGCCCATGCGCTGACCCATGCGCAGGCGCGGCACTGGTACGACTGGCCCAACCGGATGGTGAACCGCGGCTTCCGCTGGCTGCGCGACCACGCGTTCCGGCCGCTGATGGGGCTGATCGTCACCGCACGATATGCGGTGCTGGCCGGGGCATTGGCGATCCTGGCCAGCCAGGCGGCGCTGTTCATCAACGGCGATGTGCAATGGCGCTTCTTCAACGCGCCGGAGCGGGGCTCCGTCACCGGCAATTTCGCCATGGCGGAGGGCGCCACCCGCGCCGATACCCTTGCGATGATGCGGGAGATGCAGCGCGCAACAGAGGCGCTGGGCGCCGAATACGACGAACGCTATGGCCGCAACCCGCTGGATTTTGTGATGGCAGAGACGGGCGGCAATGCGGGCCGCGGACTGGCCGGTGTGGAAGGCAAGGAAGCGGATCTGCTGGGCGGCATCTCGATTGAGCTTATAGATGCCGACCTGCGCCCCTATTCCAGCTTTGCCTTTGTGGCGGAACTGCAGGAACGGGTGGCCCGCCACCCGATGGCGGAGACGGTTTCCTTCCGCAGCTGGCGCTCCGGCCCGGGCGGCGATGCGCTGGACGTGCAATTCGCGGGCGCCAGCGTGCAGACGCTCAAGGCCGCCTCCGAGGATCTGAAAACCGCGCTGCTGCGCTTCCCCGAGGTGTCCGCGGTTGAGGATAACCTGGCCTACGACAAGGAGGAGGTGATCCTGGACCTCACCCCGCACGGCCAGGCGCTGAATTTCACTATTGGCAGCCTGGGCCGGGCGCTCCGGGCGCGGCTTAACGGTATTGAGGCGGCTACTTATCCCGACGGGCCGCGCAGCGCGTCGATCCGGGTTGAGCTGCCGCGGAATGAGCTGACCGCCGATTTCCTGGAGCGCACCCTGATGCGGGCGCCCAGCGGGATTTATGTGCCGCTGGCCGATATCGTCTCGGTCACGCAGCGCACCGGGTTCTCCACCGTGCGCCGCGAAAACGGCATCCGGGTGATCAGCGTGACCGGAGATATCTCCGAGGATGATCCGGCCCGCGCCGAAGCGGTGATGCAGGCGCTGGAGGAGGAGATCCTGCCGGCGATCGCCAGCAAGCGACAGGTCGAATGGCGCCTTTCGGGACTGGCGGAGCAGGAGCAGACCTTCCTGCAGGAGGCGGGCACCGGCCTGATCCTGTGCCTGACCGGGATCTACCTGGTGCTGGCCTGGATCTTTGCCAGCTGGACCCGGCCCCTGGTGGTGATGGCGATCATTCCCTTTGGCCTGGTTGGCACCATCTGGGGCCACTACATGTGGGAGGTGCCGCTCAGCATGTTCACGGTGGTGGGCCTCTTGGGGATGACCGGGATCATCATCAACGATTCCATCGTGCTGGTGACAACCATCGACCAGTATGCCGAGGACCGCGGTCTGATTCCCTCGATTATCGACGCGGCGGCGGACCGGTTGCGGCCGGTGATGCTGACCACAATGACCACGGTTCTGGGACTGGCGCCGCTGTTGTTCGAACGCGCGCAGCAGGCGCAATTCCTCAAGCCGACGGTGATCACCTTGGTCTACGGCTTGGGCTTTGGCATGTTCCTAGTGCTGCTGGTGGTGCCGGCCCTGGTGGCGATGCAGAGCGACTTGTCGCGGCCAATGGCAGCCCTGCGCCGGGCCCTGCGGCACGGGGCAGGGCGTTTGCGCTGGCTGGTGCTGGGCACCGCGCTGGCGCAGCTTGTTTGGCTGGTGCTGACGCTGGGCTGGGCGATGGCCACCGGCGCGCTGCATCCGCTGCTGCGGACAGTGCCTGTGCTGGCGGCAATGGAGCCGGTGCGGGCCGGGCTGCTGGCCTGTGTCGCCGGGGCGCTGGTGCTGGCGCTGCTGGCCTATTTGGCCGGCGGCGCGGTTTACCGGTTTAGCGCCCGCCAGCGGGCCTGAGCCAGCCGGGCGACCTCGCCCACCTGATCCAGCAGCTGCAGGCCGCGGCTCTCGATCTCTGCGATGGGGATCCATTCGGCCTGTTCGGCATCGTCATCCGGCAACGGTTCGCCGCTGGCGTGCTCGCACAGGACAACGGTCAGCAGGTACTGCCGCTGCACCGCGCCCGCCTCAGCGCGGACAAGGACATCCACATTGGTGAGATATTCCAGCGGCCGGGCGGACACGCCGGTTTCCTCCATCAGCTCGCGCGCGGCGGCTTGCAGGGCGGTTTCGCCCATCTCCACATGGCCGCCGGGAAAGCCCCACCAGCCCGCGTTCGGCTCCTTGCCGCGCTGCACCAGGATCACCTGGTCCTGGCCGCCGAAATGGCGGCAGACCACGGCAATAGTGCCAAGCACCGGGCGCTGCGGGCTGTCGGTTGAGCTCATCCGGCGCTGCAGCCCTGAATGTCGACGGAGTGGTTCTGCCCCAGCACGGTGATCCGCAGCTGCGAGCGGTCGATGGCATAGGCGCTGCCATCGGCGGGCAGAAACTCGGTTTCCGCAACCAGCAGACCGCCCTCGCGCCGGGTGGTGGTCTCTCCGGCATAAAGATTGGGCGCGCCGGGTTCGATCACCGCGACCTCTTCGCCTCCGGCCGGGGGCATCGAAATGCGGGCGGTGACCTTCATGCCGTATTCAGAGGGGCGCAGGCTGCAAGCCGCATGGCGCACGCCGGCCTCCTTGGCTGACCAGGGGCGGCTCGCGAGCGCCGCGGCAATCGCCGGGTTGCGGCCCGCATCGCTGTCCAGCTGATGGTCAAAGCTCAGCTCGGCGGGCACGCAAACATCTTTACAGACACCCAGCTGCATCCGTCCCTTCAGCCGCACCGGCTTTCCGGCCGTCCTTGGGGTGATTTCCACCGGCAGCACCAGTTGGTCATGATAGCCGATGGTGCGGTAGCCGGAGGTCAGGAACACTTCGGGAGCAGGCCAGGTGATCGACAGCGCCCCCACATTGCGCGCACCGCGCCAGGAGAAGCTGGGCGGGATGCCGGCATCGCCGGGCGCACGCCAGTAGGTCTTCCAGCCGGGCTGCAGCTTGACCCGCAGTGCGCCCATGTAGGTGCCGCGCGGGGTCAGGCCGCCGTCCAGCACTTCGATTTCCACGATGTCGCCTTCGGCGGCGCCGGACAGGGCTGGTGTCCCGGCTGCCAGGGCAAGCAGAGACGCCGCGCAGGCCGCAGCTTTGGTCAAAGTCTTCCTCATGCACAGATACATGCGCCCGGCAACGCGGTTTGCCAAGTCACGTTCCGGTCATTTGCCGCTCATCGCCCTGTGTTTGCGGCAAATTTGCCGGAGGCTTCACCGCCCGGCGCATTTGCGCCCCTTGCGTGCAGGGCGGCTGCGCGTCATGGTGGGGGGAGGCAGCAGAAAGACGGAAATTCATGGATCTGACTGGCAAGCTCTTGATTGCAATGCCTGGAATTGGCGACCCCCGGTTCGAGCACGCGGTGGTATTCCTGTGCTCGCACGGCGAGGAGGGGGCGATGGGGCTCATCGTCAACAAGCCCGCCGACGGCGTGGCGCTGGGCGATTTGCTGGAGCAGCTGGACATGGGCGGCGAAGGCAGTGCTGCGGCGGCTTTGCCGGTGCGCTTTGGCGGCCCGGTGGAGACCCAGCGCGGCTTCGTGCTGCACACGCCGGATTACGAATCGGATGTCAGCTCGCTGAAGGTTCCGGGCGGCTTTTCGATGACCGCGACGCTGGACATCCTGGAGGATATCGCCAGCGGCGAAGGTCCGAAGGACCTGCTGGTGCTGCTGGGTTATGCCGGCTGGGGGCCGGGCCAGCTGGAATCGGAGATTGCGATGAACGGCTGGCTGACCGCAGAGGCGAGCCCCGAGCTGGTCTTTGGCCTTGCCGATGACAGCAAATGGGAAGCTGCGCTGAAGACACTGGGCGTCGATCCGCTTACGCTTTCGGCCAGCGCAGGCCACGCCTGACACGGGCGGCTGGAGAGGCCGCTGTGTCCCGGGCAGAGGAGCGCTCCCGCCCTTTTCCGGTCATTATTGATGGGGTTCAAAGGGGCGGGGAGGTTTTTTGAATTACTGCAGGCCGGCTGCTGGACCCTGCCGCTCAATCCCGCGGTGCGGAGGCGCGGCGGAGGCGGTCGTTGATGGCTTCGCCCAGCCCGCGCTCCGGGATCGGCGCCACGGCGATCGGCTTGCCGAGCGCGTCCAGCTTGTGCAGGTGGCCAAAGAGATTGGCCGCTGCCTCAGCCAGGTCGCCGCGCTCTGACAGGTTCAGGTCGCACGCGCCGGGCCCGAAGCCGAGGTAGAGTTCACCCTCTGCGGGGCCCGAAGCGTTCAGCCGCACAGGTGCGCCGGGGGCGTAGTGCGACAGCAGCTGGCCGGGCGCGGTCAGCGGGTCGTGCACATTGCGCACCGCCAGCTTTTGGCCCAGCACCGCCTCGATCTCCTCTGCCGCCAGGCCGCCGGGGCGCAGCAGAACCGGCTCCGGCCCTGCCAGGCCGATAATCGTCGACTCCAGCCCGACCCCGCAGGCGCCATCGTCCAGAATGGCGGCGATGCGCCCGTCCAGCCCGGCTTTCACATGCGCGGCAGTGGTCGGGCTGATCTTGCCGGAAGGGTTGGCAGAGGGGGCCGCCACCGGTCCGTCCAGCGCCCTGAGCAGCGCCTGACCGGCCGGGTGCGCAGGAACCCGCACGCCCAGGGTGTCCAGACCGGCCGTCACGAGCGGCGAAATCCCGTGGCCCTTGCACAGCGGCAGCACCAGCGTCAGCGGGCCTGGCCAGAACGCCTGCGCCAGCGTCTCTGCCGTTTCGGTCCACACCACATAGCGCTGCGCGGCCTCCGCCGAATGCACATGCGCAATCAGCGGGTTGAAGGACGGCCGCCCCTTCGCCTCATAGATCGCTGCCACCGCTTCGCCCTGGCGCGCGTCGGCGCCAAGCCCGTAGACCGTTTCGGTCGGGAACGAGACCAGCTTGCCCTCCCGCAAAAGCTGCGCGGCGCGGGCAATGCCCGCTTCCGTTGCGGCAAGGATTTCGGTGCTTTGCTGGGGCATTCCGGGTGACGCGGCGTTTTGGTTGATTGAAACAGGCGTCCGATTAGGTAATCGGTCAAGCCACTGACCATAATAGGCCCGTGCCGGGAAGCCAAGACTGCCCGCGCCAGGACGCCCCCGAAAGACTGTCAAAGGACGCCAATGACCTTCCGTGCCCCCGTTTCCGAGTACGAGTTTCTGCTGAACAATGTTGTCGGCTATGGAGATGTTTCCGCCACAGACCGCTTTGCCGAGGCCCCCTCGGACGTGGTCAGCGCCATCCTCAACGAGGCGGGCAAGATGTGCGACGAGGTGCTGGCGCCCCTGCAGCGCAACGGCGACCTGACACCTGCCTACCTGGAGAACGGCGTGCTGCGGACCTCTCCCGGGTTTGCTGACGGGTTCAAAGCCATCTCCGAGGGCGGCTGGATCGGCATGAGCGCGCCGGAGGAATACGGCGGCATGGCGCTGCCGCTGACGGTTGCCACCGCGGTCAACGAGATGATGGCAGGTGCCTGCCTGTCGCTGCAGCTGGCGCCGCTGATGAGCCAGGGCCAGATCGAGGCGCTGGAGCACCACGCCTCGGACGCGATCAAAGAGCTGTACCTGCCCAAGCTGATTTCAGGCGAGTGGTCGGGCACCATGAACCTGACCGAACCGCAGGCCGGTTCCGACGTGGGCGCGCTCAGCTCCAAGGCGGAGCCGAACGGCGATGGCACCTATGCGGTCACCGGCCAGAAGATCTTCATCTCCTGGGGCGACAATGATTTCTGCGAAAACGTCTGCCACCTTGTGCTGGCGCGGCTGCCGGACGGGGTGCCGGGCACCAAGGGCATCTCGCTGTTCCTGGTGCCGAAATTCCTGCCGGACGCTGATGGCAAACCTGGCAAGGCCAACGACCTGAAGGTCGTCAGCCTGGAGCACAAAATGGGCCTGCACGGCTCTCCCACCTGCGTGATGCAGTATGACGGCGCCACCGGCTGGCTGGTTGGCGAGGAGCACGGCGGCATGGCAGCCATGTTCACCATGATGAACAACGCCCGTCTCGGCGTGGGCGGGCAGGGCGTCGGCGCCGGAGAGGGCGCCTATCAGCACGCGCTGGCGTATGCGCTGGAACGCAAGCAGGGCAAGACCGCCAGCGGCTCCATCGTGGATCATGCCGACGTGCGGCGGATGCTGATGGAGATGAAGGCGGATCTTTTTGCCTCCCGCGCAATCCTGCTGGCCTGTGCCCAGGCGATCGACATGCAGACCGCGACGGGCGAGAAAGACTGGGCGGCCCGCGCGGCCTTCCTGACGCCGATTGCCAAGGCCTTTGGCACCGACACCGGCATCCGGATCTCAGAAATCGGGGTGCAGGTGCATGGCGGCATGGGCTTCATCGAGGAATCCGGCGCCGCGCAATACTACCGCGATGTGCGGGTGACGGCGATCTACGAAGGCACCAACGGCATCCAGTCGATGGACCTGGTAGCGCGCAAGATGATGGACGGCGGCGAGACCGCCTTTGCCCTTATCGACGAGATCGAGGAGCGGGCGGAACGCGCCCGGGCGACCCATCCGAACATGGCCGAATCCGTGTGGCAGGCCTGCGAATCCCTGCGCGAGGCCACCGAGTGGCTGGTTGCGCAAGACGACATGCAGGACCGCTTTGCCGGCGCCGTGCCGTATCTGCGCGCCTTTGCCCGGGTGCTGGGCGGCCATTACCACCTGGCCGCGGCGATGGCGGATCAGGGCGGCCCGCGCGAAAAGCTGGCGCGTTTCTACATCACCCGGATGCTGCCGGAACATGCCTCGCTTCTGGCGCATGCGCAGGCCGGGGCAGGGGGCACCTTCGCTCTCAGCCTTGATGAGCTGGCAGGCTGAAGCCGTGACCGATATTCCCGACGTTTCGCCCCGCACCCCGTGGCAGGAGCCGCCTGCGCAGGGCGAAGCGATCGAGGTGGCCGACGGCGTCTTGTGGATGCGCCAGCCGCTGCCAATGAAGCTGGACCACGTCAACATCTACGCGCTGGATGACGGCGACGGCTGGACGGTGATCGACACCGGCTTCAACACCCGCAAAAGCCGGGCGATCTGGGACAGCCTGATGGCAGGCCCCTTGCAGGGCAAGCCGGTGCGGCGCGTTGTGGGCACCCACCACCACCCCGATCACATCGGCCTGGCCGGCTGGTTCCAGAGCCAGCACGGCGCTGAGCTGGTCACCACCCGCACCGCTTGGCTGTTTGCCCGGATGCTGACGCTGGACGTGCAGGAGGTCTGGCCGGAAGAAACCCTGGCCTATTACCGCAGCGCGGGCATGGCGCAGGAGATTTATGAAAAGCGGGTCAATGACCGGCCCTTCAACTTTGCCGACACAGTGCATCCGATGCCGCTGGGCTTCACCCGGATCAAGCAGGGTGACGTGATCCGCATGGGCGGGCGCGACTGGGACGTGCACACCGGCAACGGCCACGCGCCGGAGCACGCAACCTTCTGGAGCCGCGATGACAACCTGGTGATCACCGGCGATCAGATCCTGTCGACCATCAGCCCCAATATCGGCGTCTACGCGACAGAGCCGATGGCCGATCCGCTGGGGGAGTGGCTGGAGGCCTGCGAGCGGCTGTCGAAGCTGGCGCGCCCGGATCACCTGGCCTTGGGCGGCCACAAGCTGCCGTTCACCCGCCTGCCGCTCCGGATGCAGCAGCTGATCGGCAATCACCACGGCGCGCTGGACCGGCTGATGGACCACTTGTCAGAGCCGCGCACCGCCGCCGATTGCTTTGCCCCCCTGTTCAAGCGCACAATCGGCGAAGGCGAGTACGGGCTTGCACTGGTCGAGGCAGTGGCCCATGTAAATCATCTGTACCACACCGGCCAGGTGACGCGCTGGGAGCGCGAAGACGGCGCCTGGCTCTATCAGCGCAAGGGGTGACGCACCCCGGACAAGGGGGAACCATGACCGACGAGATTTCAACCAGCGCCGAAGCTGCGGAAGCCGCGGTGCTGCCGTGCGTGCATGAGGTCCACTCTGACCCGGATGCCTGTGCCGGGCTGACCGAGGTGCCGGAAAAGCTGCAGAAACCGGACGCCGCCAAAAGCCCGGCGCGCTGGGCCTATGAGCGCCTGATCCTGTATATCCAGAACTTCGAGAAACAGCTGGATGCCGAACACGAGGTGGCGATGGGCTTCGCCGGCGGCAATGCCGGGGTGCTGCGGATCGAGGGCATGGGCTATTTCGATCCCGACATCATCACCTTCTACGGCAGCGAGGGCAGCGGCTCCAGAACCCAGCTGGTGCAGCATGTCAGCCAGCTGAACGTGATGCTGCGCGCGGTGCCCAAGGCGCGCCAGGAGGCGCCCGCCAACCGGATCGGCTTCCGCCTGGCGTCCGACCTGCAGCAGGATTGAGGCCCGCGCCCCGGGGCCGATTCGGCGCCGGACCAGGACGCAGCGCAGCAGCGGCCCGGATTGCCGCTGCGGCAGCAGCTTTCGCGCCTCATTTCTGTCAGATGCGCCCGATTGACGTGGTGACAGAGCGGCGCAAATCCAGTAATCACCGGAAAAATGCACGTGAATTGAGGGAAAACTCACATGGCTGAACATCAGCACGGCACCATGGACACCACCGTTCAGGAAAAGACCTATTCCGGCTTCCTGACCTTTGTGACCCGCTTCAGCATCGCGCTGGTCATCTTTGCCATTTTCCTGGCGATTTTCGCGTCCTGATTTTCTGAACGGGGATTTCCTTGATGCGCAATCTGCTCTGCCTTGGCGCGGTCCTGGCCGCGCTTGCGGGTTGCGCTGCGCCGCAGCAGCCCAACGCGGATGCTGAAACCCTGGCCCGGGTGGCCTACCGCCACCCCGGACCGCCTGCGCTGACCCTGTACACGATGATCAACAACCGCACCGGGCGGGGCGGCCACACGTCGCTGATGATCAATGCGTCCGAGCGGGTGATTTTTGATCCCGCAGGCTCGTTTTATGCCTCCGTGGTGCCGGAGCGGGACGATGTCATCCACGGCATCACACCCGCTGTGGAGAAGGCATACCGCGGCGCCCACGCCCGCAGCACCTATCACGTCGTTGTTCAGCGTATCGAGGTCACTCCGCAACAGGCGCAGAAAGCCTACCAGCTTGCTAAAAGCAACGGCCGGGTGCCGGGTGCTTTCTGTGCTCAGGCGACCATTGGCATCCTGCAGCAGGTCCCGGGGTTCGAAAGCCTGGACCGCACCTTCTACCCGGAAAAACTGGCAGAGCAGTTCGGCCAGCTGCCGGGTGTGGTGACAGAGCGCTATTACGAAAACGACAGTGGCGATTTGCAGGCGGGCCTCGCCAAAAGCGACGCCGCGCTCAGCGCCGCTTCAGAGTGATCGCTTTCCCTGGCGCGCAGCGCTAGGCGGCAAGATACAACAGCAGCAGCGACAGCCCGCCGGTGCCCAGGCCAATCAGCACGTTTCTGGTCAGGTAGCCCGCGGCAAAGGTCGCGGCCGCGGCGGCAAAATGCATCAGGCTGGGTTCTCCCCCGGACGGGGCCGGCCAGACCACCAGCGGCGCCACCAGCGCCGGAATGACCGCGACCGCCGTATAGCGCAGATGCCGCATCAGCCACTCCGGGATCGCGCGCCCGCCCATGAAGCCGATAAAGGCAAACCGCAAGGCGTAGCTGCCAAGCGCCAGTCCGATGATCACTACCCACAAAAGCGGTGCCGGAATACTGCTCATTTCGCGCCCTCCGTCTTGGCGTTCTTCCGCGCCAGCCACAACTCTGCCTGGGCGCCTGCCACCATGCCCGCAATGCCGGCCACGATCAGACCCAGGTTATAAGGCAGGGCAGCCGCCGGCAGCGAGGTGGCCACAGCCACGAAACAGGCCGCCACATGCGCAGGCGTACGCAGCATCGGCCCGATCATCGCCAGAAACGCCAGCGGCAGCACGAAATCCACGCCCCAGCTCTCGGGAATGCGGGTGCCGACCAGCGCGCCAAGCGCGGTGGCGATCACCCAGGCCGGGGTGATGATCGCATTGGTGCCAAAGAAGTACGCCACCCGCTGCGGCAGAGGCATGTCCGGTTCGGTCTCGAACTGCACGATCGACAGCGCATAGGATTGATCGACGATGAAATAGGCCGCTATCGCCCGCTGCCACATCGGTGCGCCGCCCAGGTACGGCGTCAGCGAAGCTGAATACATCGCCATCCGCAGGTTCACCGCCAGCGCCGAGATCAGGATGATGATCAGCGGCGCATTCTCCTGCATCAGCTGCAGCGCGGTGAATTGGGCGGCGCCAGCAAAGACCGTCAGCGAAAACGCAAAGGCCTCCGGAACGATCAGCCCGGCCTCTGCCGCCAGCACCCCGAACAGAAAGCCGAAGGGCGAGGCCATGAAGAGAAAGGGCGCGCTGTCGCGAAACCCCTTCCAGAAGGCCGATTTGGTGGTGGTGATTGCCATCTGCGCGTCCTAGATTGCGTTGAACCGGCCTAAGCCGGACGCAGAAGGAAAGCAATTGGTGAGTATGGATATCACGGCAGAATATCTGATCGCCCCCGGTGTCTCCGACCCGCGGCTGACACGCGCGGTCACCGGTGTCGACCAGAATGGCGAGGCCAGCGAGATTGCTGTGGTGGAGGAGCGCCCGCTGACCATCTTCCTGAATTCGCAGGAAATTGTCACCGCGATGACCATCGGCGACTACCCGGAATACCTGGCGCTTGGCTTTTTGCGCAATCAGCGGATGCTGCGTGACGAGGATGAAGTCACCCGTGTCGATTATGACGAGGATCTGGAAACCGTGGTGGTGCGCACCGCGGTGGAAACCAGTCACGAGGAAAAGCTGAAGAAGAAGACCCGCACCTCCGGCTGCGCGGTCGGCACCGTTTTTGGCGACATGATGGAGGGACTGGAGGACGTGCGCCTGCCCGAGGCCGAGGTCCGCACCTCCTGGCTCTATGCGCTGGCCCACAAGATCAACCGCACGCCCTCGCTGTACTTGGAGGCCGGCGCCATCCACGGCACCGTGCTTTGCCATCAGGACCGCCCGCTAGTCTACATGGAGGACGTGGGCCGCCACAACGCGGTGGACAAGATCGCCGGCTGGATGCTGTCAGAGCAGGCCGGGGCCGCAGACAAGATCCTCTATACCACCGGGCGGCTGACCTCCGAGATGGTGATCAAAACCGCGATGATGGGCATCCCGGTGCTGGCGTCCCGTTCAGGCTTCACCGCTTGGGGCGTGGAGATTGCGCGCGAGGTCGGCCTTACCCTGATCGGCCGGATGCGCGGCCAGCGGTTCATCTGCCTCTCGGGCGAGGAACGGCTGGTGCGCGACATGGATCCCAAGGACGCGCCGGCGGAAGACAAGAAGCACCGGCGGAAGAGTGCTGGATAATGGCTGGAGTATTGAACGCTAAGGGCGGTGCCCGTCCGCGGGCGGAAGCGAAGCGCCCGCCCATGGGGGCGGACGGGCGCTTCCCGGCGTGCTGCCGGGCGGAACAGAAGGATTTGGAGGGATATCATGTCTAGCGCTCCTCTCGGCGTAATCCTCGCAGGCGGCCTTGCGACCCGGATGGGCGGCGGCGACAAGGGGCGGCTTGAGGTCGGCGGCCAGAGCCTCCTCTCCCGCGTGATTGACCGGCTGGCACCGCAGGTTGCGGGCCTGGCGCTCAACGCCAATGGCGACCCTGACCGGTTCGCTGATCTGGGCCTGCCGGTCATTGCCGACTCGATTGAAGGCTTTGCTGGTCCGCTGGCAGGCGTACTGGCAGGCCTTGATTGGGCGGCAGAGCAGGGCGCGGATACCATCGTCACCGCCGCCGCCGACACGCCCTTCTTTCCGCAGGACCTAGTGGCCCGGCTGACCGCAGCAGCCGAAGGCATGGATCAGCCGCTGGTCCTCGCCACCACTCCGCGCACCGGCGATGAAGCGCTGAAATCCGGCGGGCGGAGCAAAGTGAACCGGCACCCGGCCTTCGGCCTTTGGCCCGTCGCTCTGCGCGAAGACCTGCGCGCCGCACTGCAGGGTGGCTTGCGCAAAGTGGTGCTCTGGACCGACCAGCATAATGGCCGCGAGGCGCTGTTTGAGGCTGATCCTTTTGATCCCTTCTTTAACATCAACACGCCTGAGGATCTGGCCAAGGCCGAGGCGCTCTTGAAATGAAGATCTATGGCGTCACCGGCTGGAAGAACAACGGCAAGACCGGGCTGATGGAGCGGTTGGTGGCGGAGTTCTGTGCCCGCGGCTTCACTGTCTCAACCATCAAACACGCCCACCACGCAACGGACGTGGACCAGCCCGGCACCGACAGCTTTCGCCACCGCCAGGCCGGCGCGTCCGAGGTGGTGCTGGCTTCTGCAGGCCGCGTGGCAATTATGCAGGAACTGCGCGGCGCGGCTGAGCCGCCGCTGGCAGACCTTCTGGCCCGCCTCAATCCCGTGGATCTGGTGCTGGTGGAAGGCTACAAGCGCGATCCCCACCCCAAGATCGAAGCGTACCGGCAGGCAGCAGGCACGGATCTGATCGCTCCGCAGGATCCCAGCATCCGGGCCGTTGCCAGCGACACCGCGCTGGAGCTGGACCGCCCGGTGTTCGATCTGGACGGCACAGCGGCGATTGCGGATTTCATCCAGGCGGAACTGGACCTGTGACCCCCTTTGACACCGTTCTGGCCGTCGACTGGTCCGCCGCCAAGCGCAAGCCCCAGCGGCCAAGCAAGGACGCAATCTGGCTGGGCGTGGCGCGCGGCGGCACCGCGGAAGTGCAAATTTACTGCCGCAGCCGGCAGGAGGCGGAGGCCTGGATCAGCAGCTTTCTGGAGCAAGAGCAAGCCGCGGGGCGGCGGGTGCTGGCGGTGTTCGACTTTCCATTTGGCTATCCGCGCGGATTTGCGCGCCGGGTCACCGGGTCGGACGATCCATTTGCCCTGTGGCAGTGGCTGGAAGAGCGTATTGAAGACTCTGATGACGGCAGCAACAACCGGTTTGAGGTGGCCTCGGAAATGAACCGGCTGTTTGCCGGCGCCGGCCCGTTCTGGGGCAAGCCGGATCAGACGCGTTGGCCGGACATTCCTTACCGCAAGGCCGGGATAAACTATGAGGACGTGGCGGAACGGCGCAGTGCGGATCTGGCGGCCAAGGCGGCCTCCTCCTGTTTCCAGCTGTTCTTCAATCCGACCGTTGGCAGCCAGGTCCTGATGGGGCTGCCGGTTCTGCAACGGCTGCGGCGCCGGCACGAGGCAGCGGTCTGGCCGTTCGATAAGGTTGCTGCTGCGCAAATTGTGTTTGCAGAAGTTTGGCCAGGATTGATCGAATCCGCGGTAAAGGCCGCCATGGCTCTTGCCGGCCCGGAAGAAATCCGCGACCGGGTGCAGATGCGGCTGTTGTCGCAAGCGCTCAGCCGCCTGCCCGCGGAGGAGCTGTCAGAAATGCTGGCCGCAGTGCCTGAGGAAGCGCAAGAGGAGGCTTGGATTTTGGGCACGGGACACGATGACCGCTTGAACGCGCTGGCCCTGGATGAGCCGGGCGGGCTGGCACCGCCGCCGCTCAGCAACGACTGTTTTGCCTTGCCTGCGGGTGTCGACTGGACTCCGGTGGATGACGCGCTGGCCTTGCTTAGGGACAGACTGGGACCGGTCACCGGGATTGAGACGGTCCCGCTGGCGGATGCTCTGGGCCGGGTGCTGGCAGAGGATGCGGTGGCCAAACGCTCTAACCCGCCGCTGCCGAACACGGCGGTGGATGGCTATGGGTTTGCAGGTGGCCGGGCAGAGGGGCCGCATGTGCTGCCTCTGGTGGACGGTCGTGCCGCAGCCGGTGTTCCCTATGCCGGTGCGGTGCCACCCGGCAGTGCCATCCGGGTGCTGACCGGCGCCGCGCTGCCCGACGGCGTCGATACGGTGATCCTGGAGGAAGACGTCAACACCGACGGGACCCGGATTGCCTTCAACGGCCCGCTGAAACAGGGCGCGAACACCCGCAAGGCAGGCGAGGACGTTTCCGCAGGCGAAGTTATCCTGCCCGCAGGCCGGGTTATCACGCCTGCCGATCTGGCGCTGGCCTCGGCCACCGGGCTGGCGGAGCTTACAGTGCGGCTGCCGCTGCGGGTGGGCGTGCTCTCCACTGGCGATGAACTGGTCGAACCCGGGGAGGCCGCAGGCAAGGGGCAGATTTTCGATGCCAACCGGCCTATGCTGCTGGCGCTGATCCGGCAGCTGGGTTTTGTGCCGGTGGATCTTGGTAGAGCTGCAGACGACCGTGCCGCGCTGCGCGCGCATCTTGATGGCGCTGCGGCGCAAACGGATGTGATCCTGACCTCGGGCGGCGCCTCTGCCGGGGACGAGGATCACATGTCGGCGCTGCTGCGTGAAGCAGGTGCCATGCAGGAATGGCGCATTGCGCTGAAGCCGGGCCGCCCGCTGGCGCTGGGTATGTGGCAGGGCACGCCGGTCTTCGGACTGCCGGGCAATCCGGTGGCGGCACTTGTCTGCACGCTGATCTTTGCCCGCCCCGCCATGGGTCTGATGGCAGGCGCAGGCTGGCAGGCGCCGCAGGCATTCGAGGTCCCCGCCGCCTTTGAGAAGCGCAAGAAACCGGGCCGCCGCGAATACCTGCGGGCGCGGATGCGGGACGGCAAGGCGGAAGTGTTCAAGTCCGAAGGTTCCGGTCGTATCAGCGGGCTGAGCTGGGCCGAAGGGCTGGTGGAACTCGGCGATGGCGCCGCAGACATCAAACCCGGCGATCCGGTCCGCTTCATCCCTTACGGCAGCTTTTCGATGTAAGCGGAGCACTCCCGCCCGCAGCCTGGCGCATCACTGATGCTTGCCCGCCGTTGGGCCGGGCGCCGCGCTGGCGCACGGCGCGCTGCCGCCCGCGGCTTTTTTCTGAACTGAATAAACCGATTGCCGGAGGCAAAGGCCCGTCGGGGCTGCTCCGTCAGTCGAAAGTCCCGGCCACCCGGCCCAGCAGCATGAAGGCGCGCGCGGTGCGGGTGTTGCCGAGCGCGGAAATCTCGCCATCGGTCGCGTCCGTTTCAAATTCCGCAAACATCTGGTCGAACCGGCGCAGGAAATGATGCGCGGCGTCGCGGAAGATCGGGTCCTGCTTCATCCGTGCCGCGGTCAGCGCCAGCGAGGTGCGGTCGCGCACGCCGCCAAGCGCCGCCACCGCGCGGCCGCGGGCGCCCTGGCCGAACTGGCGCCAGATCTCGGGGCGGGCCATGTCCGGCCGCAAGTCATCCATGTAGATGCCGTCCTGGCTGAGCAGCGTCAGCACATCCTGCGCCGCCTGGATCACCTGCGCCGCCTTGCGGTCGCGCAGCGCCGCGCGCAGGGCGGCAAAGCCGTCTTCATCCTCGGCGGTTTCCGGGAAGTTCAGGGCGCGGATGAACTGTTCCGCGGGCAGCGGCGGCGCGGTGTCCTCGGCCTGGGTGCCAAGCGCCAGCGAGCCTTGCCCGGCGGCGGTCATCTCGGCGGCCTCGGCGGGGATTGCCGGGCGCACCGGATTGGCGCGGCGGCTGGTGTGGAAGGTGGCCAGCGCGGTCTCAGTCTTGCGGGTCGCCTCGGCGATTTCCTCCAGCCGCTTGGCCATCGACGGCTCCGCCACCGCGGCATGCTGCTGGGCCTGGGCCAGATAGGTCTGCCGCAGCCCGTCGATGGCGGCCTGCAGCTGTTCGCTTTCCTCCCGCATCACCCGGGCCGAGCGCGCGGCAGAGGCCGCAACCCACAGCATCGCCAGCGGCAGCACCACCGCCAGCAAGCCGGTGATCAGATCGGTCCATTGCGACAGGCCCGCGCCTTCCGGAGCAAAGACGTAGAACGCAACTGCCGCTAGCAGCCACAGCGCCCCCAGCCCGATGGCCACCAGCTCGGCCCCGCCCAGCCCGTTGCCCGCGGGCGCCTCAAGGCTGCGCAGCGGACGTCCGCCTGCGGAGGTCGGGCTGGAGCCCGGGCTGTTGCTGGAGCCTGTCATGGCCATTCACCGCCTTGCAGATCAGGAATAGACGATCTTGAGAATCTCATAGGAGCGTTCGCCGCCGGGCGTGCGAACTTCGACACTGTCGCCTTCGTCCTTGCCGATCAGGGCGCGCGCGATGGGCGATTTGATATTCAGCAGGCCAGCTTCGATGTTGGCCTCATGCTCGCCGACGATCTGCCAGGTCTTTTCCTCGTCGGTGTCCTCGTCAACCACGGTCACCTTGGCGCCGAACTTGATCGCACCGTTCAGCTTGGCCGGGTTGATCACATCGGCCAGCGACAGGATGCCTTCCAGCTCTTTGATGCGGCCCTCGATGAAGGACTGTTTTTCGCGTGCCGAGTGGTATTCGGCGTTTTCCGACAGGTCGCCCAGCTCGCGCGCTTCGGCGATCGCCTGGATGATGGCCGGGCGTTCGACGGATTTCAGGTTCTTCAGTTCGCTTTCCAGCGCGGCGTGACCCGCCGGGGTCATCGGGATCTTTTCCATGTGGTTGGTCCAGGTCGCTCTATTGTTTTGTTCTTGTCACTACGAAAGCCGGAGCCCCGCAGCATAAGCCGCGGGGCGTCCGGTCCGGTTGACGAATACCTGACCCAATCCTGTGCCCGATTTCAAGTGGGCGCGGGGGCTGCCGGCGTGCAAATCCGCCTAACCGCGTGCTTTGGCCGGCTTTTCCACAGGAATGCGCAAGAAAACGCCATGCGCGGGCAGCCGGGGAAGCCCCGCTTGCCAGAGGATGTCAATCATATTGCACCGCCTCGTATTCGATGCCGTTTTCATCGTGGAAATAGAACCGGCGGCCCGGTTCATAGTCGCCGTGGTTCATCGGCGTGAACCCGGCCGCCTTCACGGCGGCCTCGGTGGCGTCCAGATCATCGACGATCACCGCCAAGTGGTTCAGCCCGCCCACGATGCCATAGCTTTCGGGCGCTTTGCCGGCCGGGGTGCGCGGGGTGTAGAGCGCCAGATAGCTGGTCTCCTCGCCCACATGCACGGAGTAGCCGCCATTCTTGGCCTCGCCCTGCCAGCGCACATGCCAGCCGAATACCTTTTCCATCCAGGCTGCTGTGCCATGGGGGTCCACGACGGTGACATTTGCATGTTCCAGTACTGCGCTCATCGGAATTCTCCTTTTTGCCTGAGCAAACCTGTTGATGCGACTCACCGTAATTCCTAAACCTAACTTTAGCTCAAGAAATTTCTTCAGGGAGTTTGCCATGCCCGCATCCGCCGGCATTTCCATCGGGTACCTGGCCGAGCGCACCGGTCTTGCGGTGTCCGCCATCCGCTACTACGAGGCGCAAGGCCTGGTGGAACCCTGGCGCAATGCAGGCGGCCAGCGGCGGTTTCACCGGGCCGACATCCGTCGGCTCAGCTTTGTCATGATCGCCCAGCAGTTCGGTTTTTCCCTGCCGGAAATCCGCGGCTTCCTCAAAAGCCTGCCGGGCAGCCGCACCCCCACCAAAGCGGACTGGGCGCGCATTTCGGACACCTTCCGCAGCCACCTGGACCAGCGAATCGAAACCCTGGTGAAATTGCGCGACAATTTGGACAGCTGCATAGGCTGCGGCTGCCTGTCGCTTCCGAATTGCAAACTTTACAACCCCGAAGACCGGGCGGCACAGAAGGGGCAGGGACCCCGTTACCTGATGGGAGACCGGCCCGAGACAGAGGCTGAGGCGGAAAATGGAGCTTGAGTGACGAAAATGGACGCACTTATTGTCTCAGTTGCCTGTTTTACAGGGGCCTGACGCAGAGTTTGGATTGACCAGCAGGGCTGGCAACCGCTAAGCAGCCGCGACACAAAATTGCGCCCGGTGGGGCCGGTAGCGAATAGAAAGCCAAGGAGCGCCGCAGATGGCCGAGATTGAACGCGAAGCGATGGAATACGACGTGGTGATCGTCGGGGCCGGCCCTGCCGGTCTGTCCGCGGCCATCCGCCTGAAACAGCTGGACGCCGACCTGCAGGTCGTGGTCCTGGAAAAGGGCTCCGAAGTGGGCGCGCACATCCTGTCGGGCGCGGTGCTGGACCCCTGCGGCCTGAACGCGCTGATCCCCGACTGGAAGGAAAAAGGCGCGCCGCTGAATGTGGAAGTCAAGGAAGACAACTTCTACATGCTGGGCGAAGCCGGCCATGTCCGCATCCCCAACTTCCCGATGCCGCCGCTGATGAATAACCACGGCAACTACATCGTCTCCATGGGCAACGTCTGCCGCTGGATGGCAGAGCAGGCCGAGGAAATGGGCGTCGAGATCTTCCCGGGCATGGCGTGCTCGGAACTGGTCTATGGCGATAAAGGCGAAGTGAAGGGCGTGGTTGCCGGCGAATTCGGCAAGAACCCCGACGGCACCCCCGGCCCGGCCTATGAACCCGGCATGGAGCTGCACGGCAAATACGTCTTCCTGGGCGAAGGCGTGCGCGGTTCGCTGTCCAAGGAAGTGATCGCCAAGTTCGGCCTGTCTGACGGCAAGGAGCCGCAGAAATACGGCGTCGGCATGAAAGAGATCTGGGAGATCGACCCGGCTAAGCACAAGGAAGGCACCGTCACCCACACCATGGGCTGGCCGCTGGGTTCCAACGCTGGCGGCGGGTCGTTCATCTACCACCTGGACAACAACCAGGTTTACGTGGGCTTCGTGGTGCACCTGAACTACAAGAACCCGCACCTGTTCCCCTACATGGAATTCCAGCGCTTCAAGCACCACCCGGTGGTGGCTGAGCTGCTGAAGGGCGGCAAGCGCGTGGCCTACGGCGCCCGTGCGATTACCGAGGGCGGCTGGCAGTCGATGCCGAAACTGGTGGCGCCGGGCGTGGCGCTCTTGGGCTGCTCCGCGGGCATGGTCAACGTGCCGCGCATTAAGGGCAACCACAATGCGATGCTGTCGGGCAAAGCCGCGGCCGAAGCCGCTTACGAGGCGATCAAGGCAGAGCGGTCCGGCGACGAGCTGGCGGCTTATGAAACCGACGTGCGCGACGGCGCCATCGGCAAGGACCTCAAGATGGTCCGCAACGTCAAGCCGATGTGGTCCAAGTGGGGCCTCACCGCCTCGCTGGCACTGGGCGGCCTGGACATGTGGACCAACAACCTGCTGGGCTTCTCCTTCTTCGGCACCCTTGGCCACGGCAAGAACGACGCCGAGGCGACCGAGGAAGCCTCCAAGCACAAGCCCATCGACTATCCCAAGCCCGATGGCGTGCTGTCCTTCGACCGCCTGACCAACGTCAGCTTCTCGATGACCAACCACGAGGAAAGCCAGCCCTGCCATCTGCGCCTGGGTAATGAAGACACCCCGGTCCGGGTCAACCTGCCGAAATTCGCCGAACCGGCGCAGCGCTATTGCCCGGCCGGTGTCTACGAAGTGGTGGAAAAAGACGGCCAGCCGGAGTTCGTGATCAACTTCCAAAACTGCGTCCACTGCAAGACCTGCGACATCAAGGACCCGTCCCAGAACATCACCTGGACCACCCCCCAGGGCGGTGACGGCCCGAACTACCCCAACATGTAACGGGAAGTTTAAATTTTCGGCGCGCTTTCGCCGGATTTTATGGGGCGGCCCTTGGGCCGCCCCATTGCGTGTTGACGGGCGCCGCACTACCCTTTCTTAGAAGAGCAAGAGCAGTAAATCGTAAGGGGGTCCCCGCGTGCCCGTATCCATTCTTCGCAGCTTGACCTGTGCGGCCCTGATGGCCGCCGCCGCCCCCGCCGTGCAGGCAGAGGGGCTGGCCGGATCCTACCTGGCCGGACGCGCCGCGACCTATGACAGCGATTTTGCCGCTGCGGCGCTGTATTACACCCAGGCGCTGGCACGTGACCCGCAGAACCCGCTGCTGATGGAAAACGTGGTCTTCGCCCAGCTCGCCATGGGCAAGGCGGAACTCGCCGTGCCGGTCGCCGAACGCCTGCGCCAGACTGGCGCGCGCAGCCAGGTGGCCAGTATCGTTATTGCCGGCGGCCATGCGGCCGACGGGAATTTCCAAGCGCTGCTGGACCGCGATCTTGAACGGGAGGCGATCCACCCGCTGGTCGACGGGCTGCTGGAAGGCTGGGCGCATATCGGCACCGGCTCGGTGTCCAGCGCGCTCAAGACGTTTGACCGGATGGCCAAGGACAGCAGCCTGAAGCCGTTTGTGCTCTATCACCGGGCGCTGGCGCTGGCCTCTGCCGGCGATTACGGCGGTGCGGAGGAGCTTTTTGCCGCCGAGGACGGACGCTTGGCCAGCCTCAGCCGCCGTGCCGCGGTGGCGCGGGTCCAGATCCTGTCGCAGCTGGGCCGCAACGAGGAAGCCCGCGAGACGCTGCAGGCAGCCTTTGGCAGCCGCCTCGACCCAGGGCTGGAAGTGCTGGATGCGCAGCTGCAGGACGGTGAAACCCTTGCTTATACCATTGCACCTGGCCCGCGCGAGGGGATTGCCGAGGTCTTCTTTACCCTGGGGGCGGCGCTGAACGGCGATACTGCCAATGACTACGTGCTGATGTACGCCCGCATGGCGGCCTCGCTGCGCCCGGACCATGTGGACGCCATCCTGCTCAGCGCCAGCCTGCTGGACCAGCTGGGCCGCTATGAGCTGTCGGTGGCGACCTACAAGCAGGTGCCGCGCAGCCATCCGGATTACCACGCCGCCGAGCTGGGCCGCGCCGAGGCGCTGCGCCGCGCCGCCAAGCCGGATGCGGCGATCGAAGTGCTGGAACAGCTGACACGTGAATTTCCGGACCAGCCCGGCGTGTATGTCAGCCTCGGCGACCTCCTGCGCCAGCAGGAGGACTATGCCGCGGCAGCCCGGGCCTATGACAAGGCTTTGGCCAACTCGCCGGAGGACTCCGGCAGCCGCTGGTTCCTGCTTTACGCCCGCGGCATCTGCCATGAGCGGCTGAACCAGTGGGAGCAGGCCGAAGCGGACTTCCGCGCCTCCCTGGCGCTGGAGCCGGACCGGCCGCAGGTGCTGAACTACCTGGGCTATTCGCTGGTGGAGAAGAGCAGCAAGCTGGATGAGGCGCTGAGCATGATCGAGCGCGCCGTCGCGGCGCGGCCGGATTCCGGCTATATCGTCGATTCTCTTGGCTGGGTGCTGTACCGCATGGGCCGCTTTGACGAGGCGGTGGCGCATATGGAGCGCGCGGTGGAGCTGATGCCGGTGGATCCGGTGGTTAATGACCACTTGGGCGACGTGTACTGGGCCGTGGGCCGTGCGCGTGAGGCGGAGTTCCAGTGGAAGCGCGCACTCTCCTTCATCGACCCGGAAGACACTGACGGCGAGGCGGACCCCGATCGCATCCGCCGCAAGCTGGACATCGGCCTGGACGCGGTGCTGGCCGAAGAGGGCGCGAAACCCCTGAAGGTCGCCAATGGCGGCTGAGGTCTTTGCGCCCGCCAAGATCAACCTGACCCTGCATGTGACCGGCCGCCGGGACGACGGCTATCACCTGCTGGATTCCCTGGTGGTATTTGCGGACACCGGCGACCGGCTGCTGCTGGAGCCCGGCCCGGAGATGGCGCTGGAGGTCTACGGCCTGTTTGCGGACGGGGTGCCCGCGGATCAGCGCAACCTGGTTTGGAAGGCCGCCTCCGGGGCGGGCTGGACCGGGCGCATCAGCCTGGACAAGCAATTGCCCCATGGCGCCGGCATCGGCGGCGGCTCCTCCGACGCCGCCGCTGTCCTGCGCGCGCTGGCCGGGCAGGGCGCCGGCATCCCCCAAGACCTGCCACTGTCGCTTGGCGCCGATGTGCCGGTCTGCATGGCGGCCCGCGCGTCCCGGATGCAGGGCATCGGCGAGCAGGTCACGCCGGCCGAACTGCCGGAGCTGAACGCGCTGCTGGTCAATCCGGGCGTGCATGTGCCGACAGGCACGGTCTTCTCCGCGCTGGCCGCGCGCGACAACCCGCCGATGCCGGAGGGCATTCCTTCCTTCACCTCCGCCGGGGATTGCGCTGCCTGGCTCGCAGAACAGCGCAACGATCTGGAAGCCCCGGCGATCACCGCCGCGCCGGACATCGGGCGGGTCCTTTCAGATCTGCGCAGCTCCCGCCAGGCTTTGCTCGCCCGCATGTCGGGGTCAGGCGCCACCTGTTTTGCGCTCTACCCCACGAAAAAGGCCGCCCACATGGCGGCCTATGAGGTTGGGGCAGAGCATCCCGGTTGGTGGTGCAGCGCCGTCACGTTGACCTGATCCGCAGCCCCGCAAACAGGGATCTCCCGCCCGCGGGACAGCGCATCAAAGATGCTTGCCCGCCGTTGGGCCTGGCGCCGGGCTTGCGCCCGGCGCGACGCGCCCCTTCACCTTTGTGAAAATACTCCTGGGGTGAGGCCGTCAGGCCGAGGGGGCAGCGCCCCCTTCCCACGGTCAGTTCAGCCGCGCCACCACGTAATCGGCCAGATCGCTGAGCATGGTGCGGATCTCGTGATCGGGCAGCACCTCCAGCGCCGCGCGCGCCTTGCCTGCCCAGGCCAGCGCATCCTGCCGCGTGGCCTCTAGCGTGCCGTATTTCGCCATCAGCGCCAGCGCCTCTTCCAGGTCGCCATCCTGCTGCTTGCCTTTTTCAATCGTGCGGGTCCAGAAGGCGCGCTCCTCAGCCGTCGCCTGCGCCACCGCCTTGATCACCGGCAGCGTCAGCTTGCGCTCGCGGAAGTCGTCGCCCACGTTCTTGCCGGTCGCCTTGCTGTCGCCCTGGTAATCCAGCAGGTCATCGGCAATCTGGAACGCAATCCCCAGCGCGTCACCATATTCAAACAGCGCCTTCACCTGCGCCTCCGAAGCCCCGGCAATCACCCCGCCCACCTCGGTCGCGGCCGAGAACAGCGCCGCGGTCTTGCCGCGCACCACCTGCAGATAGATGCCCTCATCGGTCTTCAGGTTCGACGCTGCGGTCATCTGCAGCACCTCGCCCTCGGCAATGGTCGCCGAGGCATTGGCCAGGATGTCCAGCACCCGCAGGCTCTCCGTCTCGACCATCAGCTGGAAGCTGCGGGCAAACAGGTAGTCGCCCACCAGGACAGAGCTCTTGTTGTCCCACAGCAGGTTCGCGGTGGGCCGCCCGCGCCGCTGGGCGCTTTCGTCCACCACATCGTCATGCAGCAGGGTGGCGGTGTGGATGAACTCTACTGTGGCGGCCAGTTTCACGTGGTGGTCGCCCTCGTAGCCGCACATCCGCGCCGCCGCCAGCGTCAGCATCGGCCGCAGCCGCTTGCCCCCCGCTTCGACCAGATGCGCGGTCACCTCGGGGATGCGCGGGGCGTGTTCGGAGGCCATCCGGGTGCGGATCAGCACATTCACCGCCTCCAGCTCCTGGCTCAGCGTGGCGGCCAGCATCTCATGCGGCTTCCGGGTCATCACTTGGTCCATCACTTTCCCGCTCGCAAGGCTCGACAAGGCGCAGGCCTTGCCCTTAGATCCAAATCCATGAAAGAGCTTTTGCGCAGCACCGATCCGACGATCATCGCCTTTGCCTCCGCCCTTCTTGAGGGTGAGGATATAGACTGCTTTCAAATGGACGTAAATATGAGCGTCCTGGAAGGCGGGATCGGAATTTTCCCGCGCCGTCTGATGGTTCGCGCCGATGATTACGACGACGCGCTGGTGGTGATGCGCGACAATGAAATCCCGCTGGGACGATGAGCGGCTTCCGCGAAGATGAGCTGACCCGCAACGGCTTTCTCGACGGCAGGGTGCAGCTGTGGCAGCCCGCACGCGGCTACCGCGCCGGGGTGGACCCGGTTCTGCTGGCGGCGGCGGTACCTTCGCGGGCAGGGGAAGCGGTGCTGGAGCTGGGCTGCGGTGCCGGCCAGGCGCTGCTGTGCCTTGGGGCGCGGGTGCCGGGGCTGGCCCTGGCGGGGGTCGAGCTGCAGGCGCCTTACGCGGACCTCGCCCGCCGCAATGCTGCCGCCAACGGCCAGGCTATTGATGTCCATGAGGCCGACCTGTCCGCCCTGCCAGAGGCGCTGAAGCAGCGCCAGTTTCATCACGTCATCGCCAATCCGCCCTATTACAAAGCAGGCGCGCACAGTCAGGCGCGCGACGCGGGCCGCAAGGTCGCCTTAGGAGAGGGCACGCCGCTGGCGGACTGGATTGCCGCCGCCGCCCGCCGTCTTGCGGCCAAGGGCCGCCTGCACATGATCCAGCGCGCCGACCGGCTGCCCGATATGCTGGCGGCTTGCGATGGTGTTCTGGGGTCGCTGGAGGTGCTGCCGCTGGCCCCGCGCCAGGGCCGCGCGGCGGAATTGGTGATCCTGCGCGCGCGCAAGGGCGGGCGGGCAGGCTTCCGTCTGCATGCGCCGCTGATTCTGCATGAAGGCGACCGGCACGAACGCGACGGCGAAAGCTACCGGCCGGAAATACGCGCCATTCTGCGCGATGGCGCAGCGTTGCCCTGGCCCGCCTGAGGCGCGGTTTTCCAGCGGCGCAAACTTAGGAGCGGGGCCGGCCGGTTTCAACCTTTAGCGAATCCAACCCAGCCGGTTTCTGCTAGAATGCGCCGCCGCCTGCGGCAAAATGCGCGGCGCATAGCCGATATGAAAATTTCATGACAAAAATACTGCGGCTGCAGCGTGACAGATGCGGGAACTTATGCTCCACTCTTTATGTCTTACACATCTAGCTCAAAGAAGGAGGGTTGCCATGAGCCTCAGCTCGCATCTGACCGAACTTAAGAAGAAGCACGAGCACCTGAGCATGGAAGTGGAACAGGCCCAACGGTCGCCCAGTACCGACGGGCTGCAAATTGCAGCGATGAAGAAACAAAAGCTCAAACTGAAGGAAGAGATTGAGCGCCTGACCGCCGAAGCGGTCTGAGGGTTCTTGCCGGGGCCTAGCCCGGCAGACGATGGGGAGGGCCAGCCCGGTGCGGCGGCCCTCTTTTTTATTTGGGAGGCCTCTTGTTCGGGCGGCCGCTATGCGGCGCCGGTGCTGGCCCGGGCAGCAATCAGCGCCCCGCCCGTGATCAGCGCCGCCGCCAGTGCCAGCCCCCAGGAGGCCGCGGCAATCCCCGCCAGCACCAGGATCAGTGTCGACAGCAGGGGGGCCGCATAAGAACTGGTGCCAAGCATCTGGATATCTCCCTGCTTGACGCCGATGTCCCACACATAAAACGCCAGCCCGACGGGCCCGAGGCCCAGTAGCAGGGTAGACACCCAGCCCAGCGTGCCCGCGGGCCAAACGGTTTCCTCCAGTGCGAAATGCAAGCCCCAGGAGGCCGCGGCAGTGGCCAGGCAGAACACCGCAACCGAACTGGTCGGCGCCCCGCCCACCAGCCGCGACAGCACCGAATAGCCGGACCAGGTCAGCGCGCACAGCAGCGCCAGCCCGTAGCCCGGCAGGTACTGCGCCTCAAACCCGCCGCCGCCGCCGGAAATAATGGTGGCCGCCCCGGCAAACCCCAGCACAGCACCGATCAGATGCCCCGCCTTCAGCCTCTCGCCGGGCAGCAGGCCGGAGAACAGCACGATCAGCAAGGGCCACAGGTATGCGATCAGCCCGGCCTCTGCCGCCGGGGCCAGCCGCAGGGCGGAGAAATACAGCGCGTGATAGCCAAACAGCCCCAGCGTGCCGAAAACGTATACCCGCCACGGCACATGGCGCAGCTGTGCCAGCTTGCCCGCCGCCACGGTCCAAATCATCCCCAGAGTGCCGCCGATGGTGAAACACAGCGCATTCAGCAGCAGTGGCGGCGCTGGCTCCGACCCGACGGTCAGCAGCGCAAGCAGCGCCCAAAGCAGAACAGCGATAAAGCCAATGGCGGTCGCGCGGGTGCGGGTCATGGATGTCAAAGGTCCTTCACGGGCACGATTTCAAAGTCGTCCCACATATGTGCGGTTTTCTCGATCTCTGCAAAGTACCAATCGCGGAAAGCCGCAATCTGCGGCCGGTCCTTGGCTTCCGGCAGGCACAGGAACCGGAACCGCGCCTCTGTCTGGATCGCCAGTTTGAAGGGGGCAACCAGCCGCCCCTCCCGCACGTCCTTGATGATCAGCGGCCGACGCCCCAGCGCCACGCCCAGTCCGGCACAGGCCGCGTCGATGGCATGATCGGGGGCCGAAAAATGGGTGCCGCTTCCGGGGGTAAAACCGACACCCGCCGCGCGCAGCCAGGTCGGCCAGTCGCAGCCTGGCGCAACGATGCTGAGGGAATCGTCAAAGATCAGCGGCGCATCGCGCAGTGCTTCCGGGGTCGGGAACTGCTCGAACAGCTCCGGCGTCATAACGGGCGTCAGCCAGTCGGGCCGGGTGCCGTAGGACGCCAGCCCCACGTCGTCCGAGACACCAAAGCGGATCGCCACATCGACATCGCCGCGGCGCAGATCCACCACCTTGAGCGAGGCGGACAGCCGCAGTTCGATCTCCGGGTGGGTGCGGGCAAATTCGAACAGCCGCGGCGCCAGCCATTTCGCTGTCAGCGCAGGCCCTGCCGTCACCGTCAGCGTGGTTTCATCCAGCAGCCGCCGGGTGGTTTGCCAGGCCTGTCCCAGGATGCGGAAGCCTTCATCGGCGCCGGGGGCCAGCGTCTCGCCCGCCTCGGTCAGCTCCACCGCCCGGTTCAGGCGCCGGAACAGCGGCTGGCCCAGATGCTCCTCCAGCGATTTGATCTGAAAGGACAGCGCGGCAGGGGTCACGTTCAGCTCTTCCGCCGCCTTGGCAAAGGACATGTGGCGGGCAGCAGCGTCAAAGGCGCGCAAAGCGGTAAGGGGAGGCAGGCGGTCAGTCATGCTCAGATAAGTATACCTTAACTGAACGTCTGCAAAGTCTCGTTTGTGCGTTTTACGTTGGGTCCTCATATTAGGTGCAGGTAAAGGATACTGATCCGAAAGGAGGCCTGAAATGCTGGAATATTCTGCTGATGCCGCCGTGAAGTCCGCGATGGCCCGCGCCCACGCCGAACGCGGCCAAGTGCTTAAGCTGGCCTGGACGTGGTTGCTCAGCAAGAGGCCGGTGCCAGCCCTCCGCCCCAAGGTTTCCCGCTGGGCCTGAGCGCGCTCTGATTCGAGAATAGGCACTTACGGGATAGGAAAAGGGCCGGTCCATCTGGACCGGCCCTTGCCGTTACTGCTGAAGAAACAGCTTAGACGAAGAACTGCGCACCGTTGGCAGAGATGGTCGAGCCGTTGATGAAGCCCGACTCGTCAGACGCCAGGAAGGCCACGCAGCGGGCGATCTCTTCCGGCTCGCCCAGGCGGCCGGCCGGGATCTGGGAGATGATCGATTCGCGCACCTTCTCCGGCACTGCCATCACCATCTCGGTGGCGATATAGCCGGGGCAGACCGCGTTGGCAGTGATGCCGGCGCGGGCGCCTTCCTGGGCCAGCGATTTCACGATGCCCAGGTCGCCTGCCTTGGTCGCGGCATAGTTCACCTGCGCGAACTGGCCTTTCTGACCGTTGATCGAGGAGATCACGATGACGCGGCCGAACTTGCGCTCGCGCATGCCGGGCCAGATCGGGTGCACGGTGTTGAACACGCCGGTCAGGTTGGTGTCGATCACCTCCTGCCACTGCTGCGGCGTCATCTTGTGGAACGGCGCGTCGCGGGTGATGCCGGCATTGGCCACAACGATGTCGATCGGGCCCATTTCCTCTTCGACCTTGGCGATGCCGGCGGCGCTTTCCTCGTAGCTGCCAACATTCCACTTATAGGTCTTGATGCCGGTCTCGTCGGTGAATTTCGCCGCGGCTTCGTCATTGCCGGCATAGGTTGCCGCAACGTTGCAGCCCTGCGCCTTCAGCGCCTGGGAAATTGCTGCGCCGATGCCGCGGGAGCCGCCTGTGACGAGTGCAGTACGTGCCATTCGAGAATCCTCCAGTATTGGTCACTTGGTAATCTTGCTACAGTTTTCACACTGGGAGAGCAACATTATTGCGCGGGTATTTTCTGCGGTGCCGCGTAAAAATTGTCGCACCCGCCGCGTGAGCTTTTTTGCAGGTGCAGTATAGGCCAGGATTGTAAAAGAAAAAGGACGCCGCGGGGGCGTCCTCCTCATTTTACGGTCAGTTGCCGGTATTATGGGCGCTCCACGCACATAGCAACGCCCATGCCGCCGCCGATGCACAGCGTGGCCAGGCCTTTCTTGGCGCCGCGGCGCTTCATTTCGAACAAGAGGGTGTTCAGCACCCGGCAGCCCGACGCGCCGATCGGGTGGCCGATGGCGATGGCGCCGCCGTTCACGTTCACGATCGACGGATCCCAGCCCATGTCCCTGTTCACTGCGCAGGCCTGGGCGGCAAAGGCTTCGTTGGCTTCGACCAGATCCAGGTCGTTGACCGACCAGCCGGCCTTTTCCAGCGCCTTGCGGGAGGCATAGACCGGGCCGACGCCCATGATCGACGGGTCCAGGCCGGCGGTTGCATAAGACGCGATGCGAGCCAGGGGCTCGATGCCGCGGCGCTCGGCCTCATCGGCGCTCATCAGCAGGGTGGCGGCGGCGCCGTCGTTCAGGCCAGAGGCGTTGGCCGCGGTGACAGACCCGTCCTTGGTGAAGGCCGGGCGCAGCTTCTGCATCGCTTCCATAGTGGCGCCGTGGCGGATGTATTCATCCTGGTCCACCACGGTCTCGCCCTTGCGGTGTTTGACGGTGAAGGCCGCGATCTCGTCCGCGAACTTGCCCGCTTTCTGTGCCGCTTCCGCCTTGTTCTGCGAGGCGACGGCAAATTCATCCTGCATGTCGCGGGAGATCTGCCACTGCTCGGCAACGTTCTCGGCGGTCTGGCCCATGTGGTAGCCGTTGAACGCATCCCACAGGCCGTCGCGGATCATCGTGTCGATGTATTTCATGTCGCCCATTTTGTGGCCCGCACGCAAATGCGCGGCATGGGGGGACAGGGTCATGTTCTCCTGGCCGCCGGCGGCAACGATGGAAGCATCGCCCAGCTGGATGTGCTGCGCACCCAGCGCAACGGCGCGCAGGCCGGAGCCGCAGACCTGGTTGATGCCCCAGGCGGCGCTTTCCTTGGGCAGGCCCGCATTGATGTGCGCCTGGCGGGCCGGGTTCTGGCCCTGGGCGGCGGTCAGCACCTGGCCCAGAATGGTTTCCGACACTTCGGATTTGTCGACACCGGCCCGCTCCACCACGGCTTCCAGCACCGCGGCGCCCAGATCATGGGCAGGGGTATTGGCGAACGCGCCGCCAAAGGAGCCGACGGCGGTGCGCGCGGCCGATGCGATTACAACATTGGTCATTGATTTCTGGTCCTCTGCCATCATTTTGGTCTACCGGAAAAGCGCCGCGCAACCGTTCGAGCCGCGGCTGCGCAACAATCTTTCCCGTATCCTCCGGGTACCGGCATAATCTATTGCTGCACGTGCAGCAATTGACAGGGTGTCCCAGCCGGCGCGCAAGAGTCAACCGCCAGAAACGTCCTCCGCCGCAGGATTTCCGTCAGTACTGGCACGGGGTGCTGCAGGGCAGCGGACGCAGGCGCCGGGACGGGGCAGGGGGCGGCTTTGAAAGCCGCTGCAAAGACAAGGCTGTAGAGGACGGGGCAGGGGGCAGTGCCCGCGTCAGCGGGCGGCGGCGGTACCGGCGGCAGGCGCCGCAAGGCGCCTCCGGCTTGCAGGGGGGGGCGGGTGCTGCGGAAAACCCAGCCCCTATCCGGCTTGCTGGCGCTGCTTCATGTCTTCGATCCAGGGCGGCGACACCGACGGCGCGCCGTACAGGTAGCCCTGCAGGCAATCCACCCCGTTTTCCACCAGAAAGGCCGCGTCTTCCTGGTTTTCCACCGACTCGGCGACGATGAACATGTCGAACTGCTTGGCAATGCCGATCAGGGCCCGCACAACCGACTGATTGTCATGGCTGGCGTGAATGCCGCGGACGAACTGGCCGTCGATCTTGACCGCGTCAAAGAAGAACTGGCGGAAATGGCCGATCGCCGTTGTGCCAGCGCCGAAATTGTCGAGCGCGAAGGAAATCCCGTGCTGCTGCATCCGGCCCATGAAATCCAGCACAAGCTCCGGCGCGGCCATGACCGAAGCCTCGGTGAGTTCCAGCACCAGGCGTTCGCCCAGCGTGGCATCGCCTTTCAGACACCGCTGCAGCACCTGGGTCCAGCGCTGATAGCCGATGGAACGGGCGGACATGTTGATGGACAGGCGGATCTGCGGGAACTTCTCCAGCACCTGCAGGCCGTGCTGCAGCGCCAGGCAGTCCATCTCGCGGCCGATTTCTTTGTCCTCGACCACATGCATGAATTCCCGGGCGGGAATCACCCGGCCGGTCGGGTCCAGCACCCGGATATAGCCTTCGTAAAAGGCGACGCCATGCGGCGCCATGGCCTGCATGACGGGCTGATAGGCCAATACGGTCTGGCCGTGCTTAACCGCTTCGGCAACCATATCCAGCGTGGACCGGTCGCGGCCGGCCACTGCCGCGCTCAGCGGGTTTTCGGAGCCCTCGGGCAGATCTGCCATCGCGTTTCGTCTGTTCATGTGCTGCTGCGGCCCTGTTCCGGCAATGATGTGACACAATATGATGCTCCGGGCAGCGTCGCGCAAAAGGGTTGAGCCGGGATTAAAGTTCAAATTTGACGGATCCGCCTGCCCCGGCTGGCCTCAGCCGCCAAAGCCCGGCGTGCCTGTATCTTCGGGGTGGCGCTTCAGATGGGCGGCTTTGATCCCGGCAGAGGTCTCGCGGCTGCCGTCGTGGCTGTAGCCGGGCGGCGCAAAGGCATAGAGCAGCCGCTGTTTCCAGGTCAGCCCGGGCTGGGCCATGTCCTTGAAAATGCCGATCCATTCATGAAAGGCCACGCGCAGCGGGTTGAAGGTGGCAATGTTGTGCACCAGGCCGAAATCAGGCCGGTCGTGGTCCTGTTCCGGTACGAAGGTGCCGAACAGCTTGTCCCAGATGATGAAGACGCCGGCATAGTTGCAATCCAGATAGCGCGGGTTCCTGCCGTGATGGGCACGGTGATGGCTGGGGGTGTTCATCACCGCCTCGAACCAGCGCGGCAGGCGGTCAATCGCCTCGGTATGGATCCAGAACTGATAGATCAGGTTCAACCCGCCGCAAAACAGCACCAGCGCCGGGTGGAACCCCAGAAGAACCATCGGCGCCTTCACCACCATCATAAAGGTGAAGGTCCCGGTCCAGGTCTGCCGCAGCGCGGTAGTGAGGTTGTAGTGCTGGCTGGAATGGTGGTTCACGTGCGACGCCCAGACCCATCGGATGCGGTGGCCAAAACGGTGCACCCAGTAATAACGCAGGTCATCCAGCACAAAGCACGCCACCACCGCCCACAGCGAGGTGCCCATGTCCAGCGGCGTGATCTGCCACAGCGTCATCAAGAAGCCCCAGGCGATAAAGCCCAGAAGCAGCCCCTCGGCGACGCTGCCCGCGCCCATGATCAAGGAGGTGACTGCATCGCGGGTCTCGTACCGGCCGCCGCGTTTCCTCAGGGCGATCCACAGGAATTCGGCCAGGATGGCGGCAATGAAAAACGGCACCGCCAGCTGGGTCGCGTCGGGATAGGTGAGGTCGCCGCTCATGCTGTCTCCCCGCCGGACGCAATCACCGCCTGCCACCGGGCGCGTTCTGCCCGCGTCAGGGCGACGGACACGCCAGGTGCGCTGAAGTCTTTGAAACTGATGCGCAAACCCCCGGCAGATTCGGCGATGGCAGCGCCGCCCAAGTGCCGCGCCACGGAATCTGCGCCGAACGCCCAGACCAGGCCCGGACCGCTGTCCGCGGCAATCAGCGCAGCATGGCCGCTGGCGGCGGGAAGCACGTTTTGGACCCTGTCCTGAGGATACTGGCGCAGCCAGGCGGCGCGGCTGCTTTCAGCCGTCAGAACCGCCTGCCGCGACCGCCCGGTCACATGCAGCAGCACGGCAATAGCGGTTATTCCGCCCGCAACCAGGGCCAGCAGCAGTTCCAGCGGCATCGCGTCCTCCCGCGGGCAGACTGGCGGCCCGCCGGAAGCCTGTCAAAGGTGGCGTGGGGTCAAGCGCCGCCGCCGCTCCCGGGGGCGGAGCGCAGGCGGGCTGCGGGCCAATGGCCCTGTGGTCTACACCGCCGCCACCGTGCTCTGGCGCGGCGCCAGCACTTGCATCTGCACCACGCGCTCGACAAAGGGCACCAGCCCCTCCGGCCCGGAGCTGCGGTCCTTGAGGTGGATGCAGACGTCCGGCCTGAGGGCGGCGATGATGCCGATCAGGTCGCCGCGGGTCTGGTCATCCAGCCCGGCGCCCATGATAACGCATTCAATGCGCGGCTCGGTTTCCAGCTGGCGCACCACTTCGGGCTGGTCGTGCGCGCCCAGCCATTGAATCGGAAGATGGTCAAGCTGCTCTGCAACATTGCCAATGACATTCGGCAGCTTGCCGATCAGTAACACAACAGGTTTCATTTCACTCTCCACCCTACACGCGGGCGCCTTATCGGGACGTCCCTCAAGAGTGAAATAGTGCGAATTTTTGCCGGGTCAGGTAGCGGCTTCCAGGTCAGAAGGAATAGGTGATTGACCTGCCTTTGCCCTTGTCGCGGGTGAAGGTCACCCTGCTGCCGTCCACTGAAACGGATAAGCAATTTTCGGGCAGCTGCTTTTGATCGATATAGACGTTGCGGCAGAAGAAGCGCCGGTTCCAAACCCAGGCGCCCACGATTTTCTCCCCCCTGGGGGAAACACCGGTCAGTTTTCCGTCTGCGCTGGCGATGACCCAATGATCGCCAGCTACAAGTTTCTTGCCGGCGACAGCGGCCATGAAATCCTTTTCTTTCTTGATGGCTCCGGCGCCGGCTGGTGCGGCGGCTATCACGCTGAGCGCCAGGGCACAGGCTGTCAAACGCAGGAATTTCATGAGATCCCTCCCGGTATACTTGTTAACAGAACACCGGGAGAATGTGTCAGATCAGCCCGTTTTATTCAATCCGCGGCTGAGGCGGCTGCAGTGTCTTCGCCTATCATTGCCGCGATGATCTGCTTGGCGCTGTCCGAGTTCCACTCGGCATCGCCCAGCAGCCGCGCAACCTCCTTGCCATCGCGGCCCAGGAGCACCGTGATCGGCAGGCCGATCACCGCCATTTCGCGGGCCAGCGCCTGTTTCGGGTCCTGGTGGCGGGGCAGGCTGTTGATGCCGTTCTCGTCAAAGAACTTTTGTATGCCCGCGGGCGAGTTGCGTCCCGTGGCGATGGTCAGCACCTGAAAATCCTCGCCGCCGAATTCCTGCTGCAGCTCTTCCAGCTGCGGCATCTCCTTGCGGCAGGGGGCGCACCAGGTGGCCCAGAAGTTCAAGAGCACGATCTTGCCCTGATAGTCGGCCAGGGTCGCGGTGCCTGCGCCGTCGGCCAGGTCGAACGCGGCGGCGGACACATCGCGCGGCTCGGCATGCACGACCAGCTTCTTCATCGAGCCGTCGCGCAGGGCCTCCAACTGCGCCTGATCCGCCGCAGCCGCGGCATTTGCACCCAAGGCGAGGGCCATATAAAGGGAAAGCTGACGAAACAGACGCATATTATCTCCGGGGTTCCACACCATGACAGATCAATCCTCGAACCAGATGTGGGGCGGCCGCTTTGCCGCTGGCCCGGACGCGATCATGGAGGCAATCAACGCCTCGATCGGGTTCGACAAGCGGATGGCGGCGCAGGACATTGCCGGCTCCAGGGCCCATGCGGCGATGTTGGCCGCCACAGGCGTCATTACGGATAATGATGCCGAGGCCATTCGGGAAGGGCTGCTCACCGTTTTGTCAGAGATCGAGGGCGGAACCTTCCAGTTTTCCACAGCACTGGAAGACATCCACATGAACGTGGAGGCCCGCCTGAAGGAAATCATCGGCGAGCCTGCGGGCCGCCTGCACACGGGCCGCAGCCGCAATGACCAGGTGGCGACCGATTTCAAACTGTGGGTGCGCGACCAGCTGGACGCAGCCGAAAGCGGCCTCTTGGCGCTGATCCGCGCGCTTCTGTCGCAGGCTGAGGCGGGCGCCGATTGGGTAATGCCGGGCTTCACCCACCTGCAGACCGCGCAGCCGGTGACTTGGGGCCACCACATGATGGCCTATGTGGAGATGTTCGGCCGCGATCTGTCCCGCGTGCGCGATGCGCGTGCCCGGATGAACGAATCGCCGCTGGGCGCGGCGGCGCTGGCGGGCACCTCCTTCCCGATCGACCGGGAGATGACGGCCAAGGCGCTGGGTTTCGACCGCCCGGCAGCCAACTCGCTGGACGCGGTTTCCGACCGCGATTTCGCGCTGGAGTTTCTCTCCTGCGCCTCGATCAGCGCCGTGCACCTCAGCCGCTTTGCTGAGGAGCTGGTGATCTGGTCCTCTGCCCAGTTCCGTTTTGTCACCCTCAGCGACCGCTTCTCCACCGGCTCGTCGATCATGCCGCAGAAGAAGAACCCCGACGCGGCAGAGCTGATCCGCGCCAAGGTGGGCCGGATCTTTGGCGCCAACACCGCGCTGATGATGGTGATGAAAGGGCTGCCGCTGGCCTATTCCAAGGACATGCAGGAAGACAAGGAACAAGTCTTTGATGCCGCCGACAACTGGATGCTGGCGCTGGCGGCGATGGAAGGCATGGTCAAGGACATGACCGGAAACCGCGAGTCGCTGGCGGCGGCTGCGGGCTCGGGCTTCTCCACCGCCACCGATCTGGCCGACTGGCTGGTGCGGGTGCTGAAGGTGCCGTTCCGCGATGCCCACCATGTGACCGGCACCCTGGTCGCCATGGCCGAAAGCCGCGGCTGCGACCTGCCGGATCTTTCGCTTGCGGATATGCAGGGCGTGCATGACGGGATCACCGACGACATCTTCACTGTGCTTGGCGTCGAAAACTCGGTAAACTCGCGCATGTCTTATGGCGGGACCGCACCCGCCCAGGTGCGCGCGCAGATCGCCCGATGGAAAGAGGTTCTGGACGGCTGAGGCCGTCCGGGCGGGGCTGCTGCAAGGAGTCAGACAATGCGCAATGTGATCTTTGCCTTGATCGGGCTGGCGGTGCTGGCCGCCTGCGGCGTCGACGGCGAGCCGGTGCAACCGACGCTGAATGCCGGCGTTGGCGTCGGTGACAGCGGCGTCCATGTCGGCGGCGCGGTCGGGCTGCACAAGGGGCCGGTCAGCGTTTACCTGGGCTTTTAGCGGCCCCGCGCCCTTGATGCGCTGCCGTTCAGCCGCCATCTGTTGACCGTCCCGCTGCGATGCCGGGGCGGTTTCCGTTTGAGGATATTGCGATGAAATCTGTTGTCTTGTTTCTGGCAGTGCTTGGACTTGCAGCCTGCGAGACCGGGGCGCCGGCAGCGAACCGGCCGCAACAGCACGACACCGCCAAACCCGGTGTGAAGGTGTCCGGCTCGGCGCGGGTCGGGGTGTCTCATACTTTCTAGGAAGACGGTTTTCAGCAGCATGGGTTTTCACCGTCCGGCCAGCCGGCCCGGGCGGTTGCTCTCTGCTGCGTTGCTGTTCTGCCTGTCCTGATGTGCTGCCGTGTCAGCAGCTGTCAGCGGTAAGGAATGGCGGCGCCGCCAAAGGGCGGAGGCGGGACGGGAGGATTTCTCCCGCACGCGAAACGTCGTTTGTGCGTGCCCGTGCCAAGGGGCCCTGTTCCATGGTGCCGGGGGTGTCAGGCCCGGCAGTGACCGCGATCAGGGGGTACTATGCCAAACTGGGCTTAAGGTGCTGTGACAGGGGCGTGCGCCTGAAGCGCAACACCCCCGGCGTTGCGCTCGCCGCTGCTGTTGCGCAGTGAGTGTTTTGGGAAAGATGAAGGCGCAGGCCCGGTGTTTTCATCTTTCCCAAGTACTTGAACGCAGCCGCAAGCCAGGAGCGAAACGGGCGGAAGGTGAAACGGTCCGCCGCGCGCCAGCGCGGCGCCGGGCCCAACGGGCGCGGGCGCATCTTTGATGCGTCTGCGGCGGGCGGGAGAGCGTCTTTGTTTCCGCTGGTCGCCCGCGGGCGGAATCATTTGATCCATCTGCCCGTTTTGCCCTAAACGCGGGGTTATGGACCATTTTCTCTACCGCGACGGCGCGCTTTTCGCCGAAGACGTTCCCATCTCCGAGATCGCCGCGGCGGTGGGCACTCCGTTCTATGTCTATTCCACCGCGACCCTGCTGCGCCATTTCCGCCTGTTCGACGAGGCGCTGGAGGGCACCGATCACCTGGTCTGCTTTGCGATGAAGGCGGCAAGCAATCAGGCGATCCTGAAGACGCTGGCACAGGCGGGCGCAGGCATGGATGTGGTCAGCCAGGGCGAATACCTGCGCGCCAAGGCTGCGGGCGTTCCCGGCGACAGGATCGTCTTTTCCGGCGTCGGCAAGACGGCAGAGGAAATCCGCGTGGCTTTGACCGGCGGTATCCGCCAGTTCAACGTGGAATCCGAGCCGGAGATGGAGGTGATCAGCGCGGTGGCGCAGGAACTGGGCACCAAGGCCCCGATCACCATCCGGGTGAACCCGGACGTAGACGCCAAGACCCACGCCAAGATCGCCACCGGCAAATCCGAGAACAAATTCGGCATCCCGATTGCCCGCGCCAAGGAGGTCTATGCCCGCGCCGCCGCCCTGCCGGGGCTGGAGGTGGTGGGGATCGACGTCCACATCGGCTCCCAGCTGACCGATCTGGACCCCTTCCGGCTGGCCTACCAGAAGGTGGCGGAGCTGACGGAAACCCTGCGCGCCGAGGGCCACAACATCCGCCGCTTGGATCTGGGCGGCGGTCTTGGCATCCCCTACGAGCGCTCCAACAGCGCGCCGCCCTTGCCGGTGGAATACGGCCAAATGGTCAAGGAAACCCTCGGCCACCTCGGCTGCGAGATCGAGATTGAGCCGGGGCGGCTGATCGCGGGCAACGCGGGCCAGCTGGTCAGCAAGGTGATCTATGTGAAATCGGGCGAGGGGCGCGATTTCCTGATCCTGGATGCGGCGATGAACGACCTGATCCGCCCGGCGATGTATGAGGCGCACCACGACATCATCCCGGTCAGTGAGCCTGCGGCGGGCACCGAGAGCCAGACCTATGACATCGTCGGCCCGGTCTGCGAGACCGGCGATACCTTTGCCAAGCAGCGCGGCCTGCCGCCCCTGGCGGCGGGCGATCTGGTCGCCTTCCGCAGTGCGGGTGCCTATGGCGCAGTGATGGCGAGCGAGTACAACTCCCGCCCGCTGATCCCCGAAGTGCTTGTCCATGGGGATCAATTCGCGGTTATTCGCCGGCGCCCGGACTATGAAGAGATGATAAACCGCGATACCATCCCGGAGTGGCTCTGAAGCGATCCGGGCGCGATCCGGCGCGGGCCATCCTGAAACGAGGCCCGAATGCCCTTTGACAGACGTGCCGATCCTGTCCTGAAACGCCTGCGCTGGCCTGTGGCTCTGACGCGGGCGGGACTCGTGGCCGAACGCGCCATGCGCGCCTTCTGGCCGCTGGCCTCGGTGCTGATGGCGGCGCTGGCGGCGCTGATGCTGGGGCTGCACCAGCTGCTGCCGGACACCGTGGTCTGGATCAGCGCCCTTGCGGCAGTGCTTGCCGCCGCAACGGCCGTTGGCTGGGGCGCCTGGCGGTTCCGCTGGCCGTCCCGGGAGGCGGCGCTGGAGCGGCTGGACCAAACTTTGCCCGGCCGCCCCGTCAGCGCCTTGCTGGACACCCAGGCCATCGGCGCGGAAGATGCCGCTTCCATCGCCCTGTGGCAGGCGCACCAGCGCCGGATGGCCGAGGCCGCGGCCCATGCCCGCGCCCCCGCGCCTGATCTGAACGTCGCCTCCGCCGACCCCTATGCGCTGCGCTATGTCGCGGGGCTGTTTATGGCGGTTGCGCTGTTGTTCGGCTCGATCTGGCAGGTGGCCTCGGTCAAGGATCTGGGCACCGGCGGACCGGCTGCGCTGAGCGGCCCCGCCTGGGAGGGCTGGGCAGAGCCGCCCGCCTATACCCGCCTGCCGGTGCTCTATCTGAACGACCAGCCTGAAGGGGCGCTGAAACTGCCGGAGGGCAGCCGTGTCACCCTGCGCTTTTATGGCGAGGTCGGAGCGCTGACCCTGTCGGAGAGTGTCTCGGGCCCTGCCGGGGATCAGCCGTCGGCGCCCGAAGGTGCAGTGGCCTTTGACGTGACCCGCAACGGCGGCTTTGCCATCGAAGGCAGCGGTGGGCGCAGCTGGCAGGTGGAGGTGATCCCGGACCATCCTCCAGGCATCGCGGTGGCGGGCCAGCCGGAGCTGGAAAACGACGGTTACACCTCGCTGGCGTTCAGCGCCCGGGATGATTACGGCGTCGCCGGCGGGCAGGTGCGGGTCACCCTGGATCTGGCCGCGGTGGAGCGGCAGCACGGGCTGGCCGCTGATCCCGACCCGCGCGAGGCGCTGGTGCTGGACCTGCCGCTGCCGCTTTCCGGATCCCGCGAGGAATTCACTGAAAAGCTGATCGAGGATTTCGCCCGTCACCCCTGGGCCAATATGCCGGTTGTCTTCACCTTCTCCGCAATGGACGAAGCCGGCCAGTCTGCCGCGGCGGCGGGCTTTGGTGCGGATATGGTCACCCGCCGCTTCTTCGACCCGCTGGCGGCGGCGGTGATCGAACAGCGCCGCGACCTGTTGTGGGCGCGCGCCAACGCGCCGCGAGTGGCGCAGATCCTGCGCACCCTGTCGCACCGCCCGGACGGGCTGTTCCGCGACTATGGCGACTATCTGCGGCTGCGCACCATTCTGCGGCGGCTGGAAAGCTACACCGTGAGCGGCTCCGTCGCTGAACCGCGGCAGGAGGAGATTGCCGCCGCGCTGTGGGATCTGGCGATCCAGCTGGAGGAGGGCGACGTGGGCGATGCGCTGGAGCGGATGCGGCGGGCGCAGGAGCGGCTGAGCCAGGCGATGCGCGACGGTGCCAGCGAGCAGGAGATCGCCCGCCTGATGCAGGAACTGCGCGAGGCAACCCAGGATTATCTGCGCCAGCTGAGCCGGATGGCCGAGGCAGAGGGCGAGATGATGGATCCGGGCGACATGCCCGAGGACATGATGACGCTCAGCCAGGATGACCTGCAGGCGATGATGGACCGCATCCAGGAGCTGATGGAGCAGGGCCGCATGGCCGAGGCCGAACAGGCGCTGCGCGAGTTCCAGCAGATGATGGAAAATATGCGGATGACCCGCTCGCAGCAGGGCCAGGGACAGGGTGACGAGGGCCGCGAGGCGATGGAGGGGCTGGCGGAGACCCTGCGCGAGCAGCAGGGGCTGTCGGACCAGGCGTTCCGCGACCTGCAGGAACAGTTCAACCCCGGCGCCCGCAGCGGCGAGAGCCAGGGCAATGAGGGCCGCGACGGCGGTCTGGGCCGCGGCCAGAGCCATCAGGGCGGCCAGGGCGGCGACAGCGGCGCAGGCGAAGGCGGCGAAGGGGCCGACAGCCGCAACCCGGATGGACAGGGCGGACAGGGCGGCAATGGCCGCGAACAGCCGGGGCAGGGCGGCTCTCTGGCGGACCGCCAGCAGGCCCTGCGCCAGCAGCTGCAGCAGCAGCGCGACGGGCTGCCTTATCTGAGCGGCGAGGCGGGCGAAGCGGCGCGTGAGGCGCTGGACCGCGCAGGCCGCGCCATGGAAGGGGCCGAGGATGCCTTGCGCGGCGGCGACAACGCCGAGGCTATCGACCGCCAGTCGGATGCCATGGAGGCGCTGCGCGAAGGGATGCGCAGCTTGGGCGAGGCGCTGGCGCAGCGTGATGACGGCCAGCGCAACGGCCAGGGCCAGCCATCGGCCACGGCGCAGGGCGAACGGCTGGACCCGCTGGGCCGCAGCAACGGTTCGGTGAATGACGGCGGCAAGGTCGGCGAGGGCAATGCCTACCGCCGGGCCTGGGATTTGCTGGAGGATATCCGCCGCCGGGCCGGCGAGCGTGAACGCAGCGAGCGCGAACGCAGCTATCTGCAGCGGCTGCTGGACCGGTTCTGAGCGCCAGCAGCCAGCGCCCCGGACGCTCTGTCAGCCTGAAAGTCCGGAAAGGACGCGAAGCGCGTTACTGCGCGCTGATCAGCGTTTTCGCCTGCGCATCCAGCCACAGCCGCATCTGATCCACCCAGCTGACATAGCTGCTGAGGGCGGACTCTGCCAGCGGCACCTTTTCAGCAATCAGCGCCGCATTGTCATAGATCATCACCATCGCCAGCGCTGCAATCAGCGAGAGCGAAAAGCCGCGGGCAAAATTGTTCTTGCGCCGCACCGGCGGCGCTTCCGCAGCGGCCTGAGGGGCAGGCGCCGCGCTGCCGCCAGAGCGCAGAGTGGAGTTGATCTCTTCGATGTCCGGCAGCAGCTCCTTGCGGGAGCCGCTCTCGGCGGCGGCCAGCTGGCGCGGGTCCTCGCCGCGCATCCGGGCCATCCGGTCGCGCGCCTGGCGGCTGCGGCGGGCGGCCTCGTCTTCGGGGGCGGTGGCCTCCTCCAGCCCCAGGTCGGGCTGGGTCTCCAGGCTTTGGCTTTCCGCCGCCCGCAGCGAGGCTTCGCGCTCCGCCTCCTCGCGCAGGATATCCGTCAGGGCAGGATCCAGGCCGCGTGCCCGCTGCGGCTGCAGTTCGGCCTGCTGCTGCGGAATGTCCTCTGCGGCGTCCTGCGCAAAGCCGCCCGGACCGTCCTGGCGGCTGTTTGCGAAAAAGTCTGCGGCCTCCTCTTCGATGCCGCCGCGCTCTGGGGCAGGTTCCGCGGCATTTTCGGCGGCGTCCTCGGGGGCCTGCTGCGGGGCGCTGTCCGCGGCGTCCTGTTCCGGCTCCTCCGCTGCCTCAGCCGGGGCGGGGGCGTCATCTGCCAGGGGAGCTGCCGCGGTTTCCCCGGCGGCCGCCTGGAACCAGGTCTGGCCGCAGTTGGAACATTGCACATCCCGCCCCTCGGCAGGGATCACATCCTCCGGCACTTCGTACTCGGCTGCGCAATTCGGGCAGGTCAGGCGCATCATGCTCTCCTCGGCACCATCCCGCCGCCTTGCAGGCGGGCGGGTTGTTTTTCAACGGATTATATGAGGCCGCGTGCCCCGGCGAAAGAGACAATCCGCGCGATGCCCCCGCCCTTGGCTTCACGGCAACAGAGCCCCCATTGAAACATCCGGCCCCTTGGGGCAAAACACCGGAGCAAAATACCGGGGCGCTGAATTGGGGCGCATTCAGGGGGCGGCAGTGATCGAGCTGGAAAATGTGGGCTACAATTACGGCGGCGGCGAGCTGCTGGATGCCGTGTCGGTTCAGCTGGCGCCGGGCTCCTTCCACTTCCTGACCGGGCCGTCCGGCGCAGGTAAAACCACGCTGCTGAAACTCTGCTACGGCGCGCTGACACCGACCTCGGGCCGGGTGCGCGCCTTCAACATGGATGTGCACGGGCTGGACCGCGACCAGATGGCCTATCTGCGCCGCCGCGTCGGCGTGGTGCATCAGGACTGCCGGTTCTTGGACCATCTGCCGGTGATGGAGAATATCGCGCTGCCGCTGCTGGTGTCGGGCCGCGAACTGAACCACGAGGAGGCCAACCTGCGCGAGCTGTTGAATTGGGTCGGTCTCAGCGAGCGCGCCCATGCGCTGCCGCCGGAGCTGTCGGGCGGCGAGCGCCAGCGGGCGGCGCTGGCGCGCTCGGTGATCCTGTCGCCCGATGTGATCATCGCTGATGAGCCGACGGGCAACGTTGATTGGGAAATGTCGCAGCGGCTGCTGCAGCTCTTGGTGGAGCTGAACCGGATGGGCAAGACGATCCTGGTCGCCACCCATGACCTGTCGCTGATCCGCGCCGCCAAGAACCAGGTGCAGGCGCGAGTGCTGCGGATTTCCAACCGGCAATTGCAGCTTGCGGGGGCGGACCTATGACCGATGGCAAGCTGCGCAAGCTGGTGCTGGGCGACACTCAGGCCAACCGGGTGGTGCCGCCCACCGGCTTTACCGCACAGCTGACGCTGTTTGTGGCGGGCGCGATGGCGTTCCTGGCGGTGTTTGCCCTGGCACTGTCCCTGGCCTCCGGCCGCCTGGCGGACCGCTGGGCGTCGGAGCTGGCGCGTGCAGCGACGCTGCGCATCAACGCCCCGGCAGAGCAGCGCGCGGCGCAGACCGACGCCGCGCTGGAGATCCTGCGCCAGACCCCCGGCGTGGCAACCGCGCGGGCGCTGACGGGCGAGGAGCAGGCGGCGCTGCTGGCGCCCTGGTTCGGTTCCAGCCTGCCTGCGGGCAGCCTGCCGCTGCCGCAGCTGATCGAGGTGACCGCGGATGATCCCGGCTATGACGCCCAGGGGCTGCGGCTGCGGTTGCAGGCCGAGGTGCCCGGTGCGGTGCTGGACGATCACACCCGCTGGCGCGAGCCGCTGGTGGATGCGGCACGTTCGCTGCGCCGCCTGGCGTGGGTGTCGATCCTGCTGATCGGCGGCGCCACCGCGGCGATGATCACCCTGGCGGCCAATGCGGCGCTGGCGGCCAACGCCCAGGTGATCGAGGTGCTGCGCCTGGTCGGGGCGCTGGACAGCTATATCGCACAGGCCTTTATCCGCCGCTTCACCCTGCGGGCGCTGACCGGCGCCGCGGCGGGTGTGGTGCTGGGCATGATCGGGGTCTGGCTGATGCCGGAAGCCTCGGATGAGGGCGGTTTCCTGACCGGCCTCGGATTTCAGGGCTGGGGCTGGCTGGTGCCGCTCCTGATCCCGCCGCTGGGCGCGCTGGTCGCCTTTGCTGCCACCACCCGCGCCGCCACCAAACGTTTGGGAGAGCTGTCTTGAAGAACCCGGTCCAATGGCTGCGCTCGGCAGTCTTTCTGGTGCAGATGTACCTGGCGATGCTGGTGCTGGGGGTGGTGTTTGCACCCTGGGCCGCGGTCTCGCCCAAGGGCGCGCGCTTGGCCTGCAAGTCTTTCGCCCGCTGGGTGCTGTGGACCGCGCGCTGGATGGTTGGCATCCGCTCCGAGGTGCGCGGCGTGGTTCCGTCCGGCGAGGTGATCGTGGCGGCCAAGCATCAGAGTTTCCTGGACATCCTGATCATCTTCAACGCGGTGCCCTCTGCCCGGTTCATCATGAAGCGCGAGCTGATGTGGACGCCGGTGATCGGGGTTTATGCCAAACGCCTGGGCTGCGTGCCGGTCAACCGCGGCAAGCGCGGCGCGGCGATTGCCAAGATGGTCAAGGACGTGGCTCTGCAAAGCCGTGAGCCGGGCCAGCTGATCATCTACTCCCAAGGCACCCGCGTGGCGCCCGGCGCCCGCAAGCCCTACAAGATCGGCACCGCGGTGCTGTACGAGGGCCTGAGCCAGCCCTGCGTCCCGGCCGCCACCAATGTGGGCGTGTTCTGGCCGCGCACCGGCATTTACCGTAAACCGGGCCTGGCGGTGGTGGAGTTCCTGGAGCCGATGCTGCCGGGAATGAACCGCGACGAATTTATGGCGCAGCTCGAAAACCGGGTGGAGCGCCGGTCGGACGAATTGATGAGAGAAGCGGGATTTGAACCAGATGCAATACCTCAGCAGCATTGAAGAACTGGAGGCGCTTTACGGGGAACCGGGAGCGCCTTCTTTACGTAAGGTGGCGCGGCAGATGACGCCGCTGTACCGCAAGTGGATTATGGCCTCAAAACTGTGCATGCTGGCGACCGTCGGCCCGGAAGGCACCGACGACAGCCCGCGCGGCGATGACGGCCCGGTCGTGCAGGAGCTGGACCCGGGCACCCTGGCGCTGCCCGACTGGCGCGGCAACAACCGGCTGGACAGCTTGCGCAATATCGTGCGGGACGGGCGGGTGTCGCTGATGTTCCTGGTACCGGGATCGAACAACGTGGTGCGTGTCAACGGCACCGCCCGGCTGACCGCCGACCCGGATCTGCGCGCGCGCTTTGAAAAGAAGGGCAAGCTGCCGGCCACGGTGATCGTGATTTCGATTGGCGAGATCTATTCCCAATGCGCCCGCGCGATGCTGCGGGCGGGCACCTGGAGCGGCGCCGACGAAAGCGCCGGCCTGCCGACTATGGGCGACATCCTGGCCGAGCAGACAGCAGGTGAGGAAGGCGGCGCCGGATACGACAAGAGCTGGAACGCCCGCGCCGCCGAAACCATGTGGTGAGCAGGCGGCGGGGCGCTGAGGGACGTTCGAACGTCCTTGGCAAAATACTATGAAGAATTTTGCAGCCAGCGAGGCTGCGCCCCCTGGCTGCCCGTTGCGCTGCCTGGGAGCTGTCCGGTCAGCTGATGACCTCGCCAATCAGCATCTGCGGCTTCACATCGGTGAAATTCGGAATGTCCTCCAGCGCGGGCCCTGCGGCCTTCATCGCGGCGTCCATGGCGGCCTGATCGGAAAATGTCATCGTTGCAATGGCATAAAACGGTGCCGGTTTGTCCGGCCCGCCTGCCAGTCCCTTGGTGACAATGATCGTCTTGATATGCGGCCCCATGTGCTGGTCCACGATCTTCATATGAGTGTCCGCATAATAGGCGTGGTCGAAATTGGTTCCCTCTGTGACGGGGTAGATGACTTGCAACGTGACGGGCATGAAGGTGTCTCCTGCGGCTTATACACTTCGGGGCAGTAGAGCGGGGTTTGGCGTCAAATGCCAAAGGTATTTTGGCGTCTATTTCTGGCTTGAGCGAGGGATCATAAGGCTGACCAAACTCCCCGAGCGCTCGCCCCGGTCCGGAAATACGTAAACAGATACTCCCCAGCGCTGAGGCGAGGCCACTTGCCCCTTCATCCATGCTCGAAACAGTACATCGTCGCCCAATGTTGCTTTGGGGTCGAATGCCAGTTCCGGGAATTCAGAGGCTACGACCTGTTCGATGCCGGAGGCCAGCACGTCGCCTTCGGCTTGTGTGAGAGCATTCGGAGCGTTCGTCGATATGGTGCAGGAGTGTTCACCCAAGACAAGGAAGCTCGCGGAAACTGGATCTGCCCACCGCCTCTCCTGCGGAAACATATCCGTCTTGATCAGACCCAGGTCTGCAGGCGGGGTATCCAGTCCACCCAAGTAGTAGGGAACACAGGCTTGTGTAAAAAGCTGAACAGTGCGTTCAACGCGGTTGGGCTCGCCGAGCATCACCCTGGAAAGGAGCAAGCCCGCTGCGAGACCTGCTGCGCATATTGGCAGTAAAATCTTGAGTTTCAAGCAATAGTCCTGAAATGGACCCGGCCCCATTTTAGGGGGCCGGGCTGTAACAATTAGCTGTGGATCGGCCCGTCACCGCAGGCCAGCGCCGCTTCGCGGACCGCTTCGGAGTAGGTCGGGTGCGCGTGGCAGGTCAGCGCCACATCTTCGGCAGAGGCGCCGAACTCCATCGCCACGCACAGCTCATGGATCAGGTCGCCGGCCGCGGGGCCGATGATCGCGGCGCCCAGGATGCGGTCGGTTTCCTTGTCAGCGATGATCTTGACGAAGCCGCCCTCGGCCTGGTGCACGGCCTTGGCGCGGGCGTTGCCCATGAACATGAACTTGCCGACCTTGATCTTCTTGCCCTCGGCCTTCAGTTCGTCCTCGGTCGCGCCCACTGTGGCCACTTCCGGCGTGGTGTAGACGACGCCCGGAATGACGCCATAGTTCACGTGGCCGTGCTTGCCCGCGATCACCTCGGCGACCGCCATGCCCTCATCCTCGGCCTTGTGCGCCAGCATCGGGCCTTCGATCACGTCGCCGATGGCATAGATGCCCTTGATGTTGGTGGCCCAGTGGTTGTCGGTGGCAATCTGGCCGCGCTTGGTCATCTTGATGCCAAGATCGTCCAGCCCCAGCCCTTCGGCATAGGGTTTGCGGCCGGTGGCCACCAGCACCACATCGGCGTCCAGCGTCTCCTCATCGCCGCCCTTCTTGGGCTGGTACTTGACCTTGGCCTTGGTCTTGGAGGTTTCCACCCCCTGCACCGCGGCGCCCAGGATGATTTTGAGGCCCTGCTTCTCCAGGATCCGCTTGAAGGAACGCTGCACGTCTTTGTCCATGCCGGGGCAGACCGCGTCCATGTATTCCACCACGGTCACCTCGGAGCCGAGACGGGCGTATACAGAGCCAAGCTCCAGCCCGATCACGCCGGCGCCGATCACCGCCAGTTTCTTGGGGATCTTCGGCAGCTCCAGCGCGCCGGTGGAGGAGACCACGATCTTCTCGTCGATCTCGACGCCCGGAATGGAGGCAGGCACCGAGCCAGAGGCGATCACGATGTTCTTGGCCTCATGCACGTCGTCGCCGACCTGCACCTTGCCGGCCGCCGGGATCGAGGCCCAGCCCTTGATCCAGTCGATCTTGTTCTTCTTGAACAGAAACTCGATGCCGCCGGTGTTCTGGCCGATCACCTCATCCTTGTAGGCCTTCATCTGGTCCCAATCGACCGAGGGGCTTTTGCCCTTGAGGCCCATATGGGCAAAGTTGTGCTCTGCCTCATGCAGCAGATGGGTCGAGTGCAGCAGCGCCTTGGAGGGGATGCAGCCCACGTTCAGGCAGGTGCCGCCGAGGGTCTCGCGGCCCTCGACAACAGCTGTCTTCAGTCCCAGCTGGGCGCAGCGGATGGCGCAGACATAGCCGCCGGGGCCGGCGCCGATTACGATGACGTCATATTGGGACATGGGTCGGTTTTCCTCTTTTCTCCCCGGTTCCGTTTGCCGGAACAAGCTAGGGGATAGTTGTTTTATGATCAGACCGGGGTCAACATCTTGATCGAGATATTGGTGACCCCGTCGCGTTCAAGGTGCATGGCAAGTTCCTCCGAGCCGAAGAAGGCGCGTGCCTTTTCCAGGTCGTTGATGGCGAACAGCGCCACAGCGTGGTTCTTGCGGTCCGGATCGCTCCAGACGTTCATGTCGGTGATGCCAGAGGCCTGCCGGTTGCGCTTGTCCTGCCGGAACACGGTCAGCCAGGCGTTGAAATCGGCCACATCGGCCTGCCAGAGAACATGAGTTGCCATCGGTGTTACTCCTTTTTCCGTTCTGGAAGCAGGATGCACCGGATGGGGCGGGGAGCGCTTTGATTCCACTCAACTGACGGGGGGCTTGAGGCATTACCTTCCGAATGGGGGCGCTGCCCCCGGCCCATGCGCAGTGGGGCTCCGCCCCGTTCGGCCCTGAAACCGCCCCCCAGGCGGTTTCCAAGACGGGCCTCACCCCCCGGAGTATTTTTGTAAAGGTGAAAGCTCATGCGAGGAGCACCCCCGCGAGCATCGCGGCTAAGCCGCTGGTGGCGATGAGCCAGATGGCGGTGCGCAGATAGGGCAAGCCGCTGAGGTAGGCAGGCAGGTAGAGGGCGCGGCCCCCAAGATAGGTGTAGATCCCGGCGGAGATCAGCGCGCTGTGCAGACTCGCCAGTTCCGCCACCAGCGCCAAGCTGATGAAGACCGGGGCGGTTTCCAGAAAGTTGGTGAAGGCCCGCTGCGCCCGGCCCGCCAGCGCGCCGCGGCTGACGGTGGTGTCGCGCGGGCCTGCGGTCCATGCGTTGCCGACGGATAGCTTCAGCAGGAAGCTGTCGCAGCTCACGTGGATCAGGGCGAGGATCGAGAGGCAGACAAGGCCCCAGAGCGGGAGGGTCATTGGGTTGAACTGCATTCAAGTTTGACACTCTTGACTTCTTCCCGGCGTCCATTGACAGCACTTATGATGCTGAAAATAGCTATTCCCATCAAAAGCCCGGCACCAAATGTTGGTTCGCCTTTGTTCGGCCCCTCAGCTGTCACCCAACCCAACCAGTTAAATGCGATTGAGGTGAGCACCATTACAGAGAAAAATATGGGTACGACTACTAGGAAGAAACTCCAATGGCGGGATTTTCCGGTCAGAAAGAGGTGTGTGCCGCAGGTTCCGCAAAGGTGAAAATCGGTCTTGTTCACACCCCTCCAAGGGTTGGTCCGCATCATAGCCAGCGTTGACTGAATGCGCCCGCAATCGGGGCACTTTATCCCGCACCAGCGCGCCCAATAGCTGGGTCTTTCACCAATTTTGGGCGCGCTGATTTTGTAGGGCTGGCTAGGCTTTCCCCTCAATGGATTACAGATCCATCAGCAGGCGGCGCGGGTCTTCCAGCGCTTCCTTGACGCGGACCAGGAAGGTCACGGCGCCTTTGCCGTCGACGATGCGGTGGTCATATGACAGCGCGAGGTACATCATCGGGCGGATCTTGATTTCGCCGTTCACCACCATCGGGCGGTCCTGGATCTTGTGCATGCCCAGGATGCCGGACTGCGGCGGGTTCAGGATCGGCGAGGACATCAGCGAGCCGTAGACGCCGCCGTTGGAGATGGTGAAGGTGCCGCCCTGCATTTCCGCCATCGACAGCTTGCCGTCACGGGCGCGCTTGCCCTTCTCGGAGATCGCCTTTTCGATCTCGGCAAAGGACATCCGGTCGGCGTCGCGGATCACCGGCACCACCAGGCCCTGCGGGGTGCCCGCGGCAACGCCCATGTGCACGAAGTTCTTGTAGACGATGTCGGTGCCGTCGATCTCGGCGTTGACCTCAGGCACTTCCTTCAGCGCGTGGCAGCAGGCCTTGGTGAAGAACGACATGAAGCCCAGGCGCACGCCGTGCTTCTTCTCGAACTGGTCCTTGTACTGATTGCGCAGCGCCATCACCTCGGTCATGTCCACCTCGTTGTAGGTGGTCAGGATCGCGGCGGTGTTCTGGGCGTCCTTCAGGCGCTTGGCGATGGTCTGGCGCAGGCGGGTCATCTTCACCCGCTCCTCGCGTGCCGCATCGTCGGCTGTGACCGGGCCGCGCACCTGGGCGGGGGCCGGGGCGGATGCAGGTGCGGATTTGGCAGCGGCCAGGGCAGCCGCGACGTCTTCCTTCATGATGCGCCCGTCGCGCCCGGTTCCCTTGACCTGGCTGGCGTCGATGCCGGCTTCTGCCATTGCCTTCTCCGCCGAGGGGGCGTTTTTGACGCCAGCGCCCGGCCCGGTGCCAGTGCCGCGGGCAGCATCTGCGGCGGGTCCGGCATCGGTGCCGCCCGCAGCGGCGGCGTCTCCCGCCGACATGACCGCCAGCTTGCCGCCCGCGTTAACGGTCGCGCCTTCTTCGGCCAGGATTTCGGTCAGCACGCCGGCCGCGGCCGCGGGCACTTCGACGGACACTTTGTCGGTTTCCAGCTCGCACAGCATCTCGTCCTGCGCGACGCTGTCGCCCACCTTCTTGAACCAGGAGGAAACGGTCGCCTCGGACACCGACTCGCCAAGCGCGGGGACCATGACCGGCACCGGGGCGCCGTCGCCGCCGGAGGACGCATCGGACGGAGCCGGTGCTGCCGAAGATTTGCTGTCAGAAGCGGCCGGGGCTGCGGCGGTGCCGTTGGCCTCGGTCAGGGTGGCCAGCAGCGCGTCGACGCCGACGGTTTCGCCTTCGCCGGCCACGATCTCGCCCAGGGTGCCTGCCGCGGGCGAGGGCACCTCAACCGTCACCTTGTCGGTTTCCAGCTCGCAGAGCATTTCATCGGCATTGACGCTGTCGCCGGGTTTCTTGAACCAGGTGGCCACGGTGGCCTCGGTCACGGATTCGCCCAGGGTGGGTACGCGGACTTCGGTTGTCATGTCTCTTTATCCTCAGATGCTCAGCGCTTCGTTCACGAGGGCTGCTTGTTGGGCTTTGTGTTCGCTGGCCAGGCCGGTTGCGGGCGAGGCCGAAGTGGCGCGGCCGGCATAAAGCGGCCGGGTGTGCTTGGCGCCGATCCGGGTCAGCACCCATTCGATGTTGGGTTCGATAAAGGTCCAGGCGCCCTGGTTCTTGGGCTCTTCCTGGCACCAGACCATTTCCGCCTGCTTGAAGCGCTCCAGCTCCTTCACCATGGAGATCGCGGGGAACGGGTAGAACTGCTCAATCCGCATCAGATAGACGTCGTCGATGCCGCGGGCGTCGCGTTCCTCCAGCAGGTCGTAATAGACCTTGCCCGAGCACATGACGACGCGCTTGATTTTGTCGTCGGCGGCCAGCTGGGTGTCTGAGTTGCCCTTCTGGGCGTCATCCCACAGCACCCGGTGGAAGCTGGAGCCGGTGGTGAAGTCCTCGGCGTTGCTGACCGCCAGCTTGTGGCGCAGCAGCGATTTCGGGGTCATCATGATCAGCGGCTTGCGGAAGGTGCGGTGCAGCTGACGGCGCAGGATGTGGAAGTAGTTCGCGGGCGTCGTGCAGTTGGCCACGATCCAATTGTCCTGGCCGCACATCTGCAGGAAGCGTTCCAGGCGGGCGGAGGAGTGCTCCGGCCCCTGGCCCTCGAACCCGTGCGGCAGCAGGCAGACAAGGCCCGACATCCGCAGCCATTTGCTCTCGCCCGAAGAGATGAACTGGTCGAACATGATCTGGGCGCCGTTGGCGAAGTCGCCGAACTGGGCCTCCCACAGCGTCAGCGCATTGGGTTCGGCCAGCGAGTAGCCGTACTCAAACCCCAGCACCGCGTATTCGCTCAGCGCCGAGTCGATCACCTCGTACTGGGACTGGCCCGCGCGGATGTTGTTGAGCGGGTAGTAGCGCTCCTCGGTCTCCTGGTTGACGATGCCGGAATGGCGCTGCGAGAAGGTGCCGCGGGTGGCGTCCTGGCCCGCCAGGCGCACCGGGTAGCCTTCCAGCAGCAGCGAGCCGAAGGCCAGCGCTTCGCCGGTGGCCCAGTCAAAGCCCTTGCCGGCTTCGAACATTTTGCCGCGGGCATCCAGAAAGCGGCCAACGGTGCGGTGCAGCGGGAAGCCGTCCGGCACTTGGCTCAGCGCTTTGCCGATCTCCGCCATGGTCTCTGGCGCGATGGCGGTGCGGCCGCGCTGATAGTCGGCATCTTTTTTGTCCAGATGCGACCAGCGCCCGTCCAGCCAGTCGGCCTTGTTGGGCTTGTAGTCCTTGCCGGTCTCGAACTCTTCGTTCAGATGCGCCTGGAAGGCGGCCTTCATGTCCTCGATCTCGCCCTCGGGGATGAGGCCATCCTTGACCAGCCGGTCAGTGTACAGAGTCAGAGTCGTCTTGTGGCCCTTGATCTTCTTGTACATCAAGGGGTTGGTGAACATCGGCTCATCGCCTTCGTTGTGACCGAAGCGGCGGTAGCAGAAGATGTCGATGACCACGTCCTTGTGGAACTTCTGGCGGAATTCGGTTGCCACCTTAGCGGCGTGGACCACCGCCTCCGGGTCATCGCCGTTGACGTGGAAGATCGGCGCCTCAACCACCAGTGCGTTGTCGGTGGGGTAGGGGGAGGAGCGCGAGAAATGCGGCGCGGTGGTGAAGCCGATCTGGTTGTTCACCACGATGTGCATGGTGCCGCCGGTGCGGTGGCCGCGCAGGCCGGAGAGCGCGAAGCATTCCGCAACAACGCCCTGGCCGGCAAAGGCGGCATCGCCGTGCAGCAGGATCGGCAGCACCTCGGTGCGGTCGCTGTCGCCCAGCTGGTCCTGCTTGGCGCGGACCTTGCCCAGCACCACCGGGTTCACCGCCTCCAGGTGGGAGGGGTTGGCGGTCAGGGAAAGGTGCACGCTGTTGCCGTCGAATTCCCGGTCGGAGGAGGCGCCGAGGTGGTATTTCACGTCGCCGGAGCCATCCACGTCTTCGGGTTTGAAGCTGCCGCCCTGGAATTCGTTGAAGATCGCCCGGTAGGGCTTCTGCATCACATTGGCGAGGATGTTGAGGCGGCCGCGGTGCGGCATGCCGATCACGATGTCCTTGACCCCCAGCGCGCCGCCGCGCTTGATGATCTGCTCCATCGCCGGGATCAGGCTTTCGCCGCCATCGAGGCCGAACCGCTTGGTGCCGGTGTATTTGACGTGCAGGAACTTCTCGAAGCCCTCGGCCTCGACCATCTTGTTGAGGATCGCCTTGCGGCCTTCGCGGGTGAAGCGGATTTCCTTGTCGTAGCCCTCGATCCGCTCCTTCAGCCAGGCGGACTGCTCGGGGTCGGAGATGTGCATGTATTGCAGCGCAAAGGTGCCGCAGTAGGTGCGCTTCACGATCTCCACGATCTGGCGCATGGTCGCGACCTGCAGGCCCAGCACATTGTCGATGAACACGGGGCGGTCCATGTCGGCATCGGTGAAGCCATAGGTCTTGGGGTCCAGCTCCGGGTGCGGGGTGGCGGCGCGCATGCCCAGCGGGTCGAGGTCGGCGGCCAGATGGCCGCGGATCCGGTAGGCGCGGATCAGCATCAGGGCGCGGATCGAGTCCAGCACTGCGCGCTGCACCTGATCGTCCGTCAGCTTAACGCCCTTGGCAGCGGCCTTGTCGCGGATCTTCTTGCCGGCTGCCTTGGCCTCAACCGGGGCGGGCCAGTCGCCGGTCAGCGCGCCGGTCAGGTCATCGGCGGGCATCGGCGGCCAGTCATTCCGCGCCCAGGAGGGGCCGGTGGCCTCGGCCTTCACGTCAAGTTCGGCATCGCCCATCTGGCGGAAAAACTCGGCCCAGGCGGCATCCACCGCGTTCGGGTCATTGGCGTATTGGGCATAAAGCTGCTCCAGATACTCCGCATTGTGCCCCTGCATGAAGGAGGAGGCGCGGAAGAGGTCGTTGGGGCTTTGATCGGTCATTTTGGTGCCTCTTGCGGGTTGGGACCGTATTTGTTCTGGCCTTAGGCCACTCCCGGCAGGGTGGTGCGCAGGAGTTTCAAATGGATGAATGTGCCGCAGAACCTTGCGGCCAATCCGGTATGGCAAACCGTCTTGGCGGCGAGGTCCCTCAAAGAAAGAGCTGCCTTGGGAGTAGGGTATGCCCGGCGAAGACCGCCGGGCATTTTCCGCTTTGAGGTATGCAAAGCGGACACGGGCATTACTTGCCGATCGCTTTCAGAACCGCTTCGCCCAAGCCCGCCGGGCTTTCGGCGACCACGATGCCTGCGGATTTCATCGCTTCGATCTTGTCCTCGGCGCCGCCCTTGCCGCCGGCGACAATTGCGCCCGCGTGGCCCATGCGGCGGCCCGGAGGGGCGGTGCGGCCGGCGATAAAGCCTGCAACCGGCTTCTTGCGGCCCTTCTTGGCCTCATCGGCCAGGAACTGCGCGGCCTCTTCCTCGGCGGAGCCGCCGATTTCACCGATCATGATGATGCTCTCGGTCTCGTCATCGGCCAGGAACCACTCCAGCACGTCGATATGCTCGGTGCCCTTGATCGGGTCGCCGCCGATGCCCACGCAGGTCGACTGGCCCAGGCCCACATCGGTGGTCTGCTTCACCGCCTCATAGGTCAAGGTGCCGGAGCGGGACACAACGCCGACGGTGCCGCGCTTGTGGATGTGGCCGGGCATGATGCCAATCTTGCAGGCGTCCGGGGTGATCACGCCGGGGCAGTTGGGGCCGATCAGAACCGACTTGGAGTTTTCCAGGGCGCGTTTCACCTTCATCATGTCCAGCACCGGGATGCCTTCGGTGATCGCCACGATCACTTCCATTTCGGCGTCGATGGCTTCCAGGATCGAATCCGCGGCAAACGGCGGCGGCACGTAGATGACAGAGGCGTTGGCTTCGGTTTTCGCCTTGGCTTCATGCACGGAGTTGAAGACCGGCAGGTTCAGGTGGGTCTGGCCGCCCTTGCCGGGGGTCACGCCGCCGACCATCTTGGTGCCGTAGGCGATGGCCTGTTCGGAGTGGAAAGTGCCCTGCGAGCCGGTGAAGCCCTGACAGATGACCTTGGTGTTTTCGTCGATGAGGACTGCCATGTTTTTGGTTCCTTCAAGCGGTATGAGTGTGTTGGGTCTGCGGGGTGGCCAGAGAACGGCCGTCGAAGCGGATTTTTTCGAGAGTGGCCCGCCCCAAGACCACACTGGGAAGTATTCGGAAGCCGCCGCGGAATTCATAAATCCCGCGGCGGAATTTCTGGCGGAACAGCGGCCAGCCCTTGGGCCGGTGGCGCGCTGGTCCGATGGCGTGTTCGTCCGGCGCGTCGTTGCCTTGTTCAGCAAGCGCCGGCTGGATCTGGTAGACCTTGATGCCGCGCGCAGCCGTTGAGGCGTCAAAGTTGAACAGCAGGTTGTCCAGCGTGATGCAGAACGGGCGGCTGTCCAGCAGGTGTTGCGCCGCTTGCCGGGAGATCACATAGGCCGCACCGCCGGCGTGGCGGGACAGCAGCTGGCGCACCTCGCGGCCCAGATGGGTGGCGCCGCCCTTGCCAAGCGCCACCTGCAGCTTGCGGCTGCGCCAGCGCTCGAACTTGACGATGCCGGCATCCGCAGGCCACCAGGAAAGGTCCGCCAGCCAGGCGCCGGTGTCGGGTGACAGGAAGACGTCATCCTCCAGGATCAGCGCCACATCGGCGTCTGACGCCAGGAAGGCCTCCCAGGCCTTGGCATGGCTCAGGGTGCAGGCCATGTCCTTGGTCTGGAAATAGCCCCAGTTGCCCTCAGGTGCGCACTGCTTGAGCATCTCCTCGCGGCTGACGGCAGTGCTGTCCACCGCGTCAACCCGCGTGGCCGCAAGCCCGGCCTGATCCAGCTCCCGCTGCATCAGCGCCGCCCGGCCTGTAGCCTGCCGCAAGCCTATGAGGTAGACAGCCGCCTTCACCGGATCAGGCCCTTAGCCCTTAACTGCCTTCACGATCTTCTCGGCGCCGTCTTTCAGGTCGTCCGCAGCGATCACGTCGAGGCCGGAGGTGTTGATGATCTCCTTGCCCTTCTCGACGTTGGTGCCCTCAAGACGGACCACCAGCGGCACCTTCAGGCCGACTTCCTTCACTGCGGCGACCACGCCCTCGGCGATAACGTCGCAGCGCATAATGCCGCCGAAGATGTTGACCAGGATGCCTTTGACGTTTTCGTCGGAGGTGATGATCTTGAACGCCTCGGTCACCTTCTCCTTGGTGGCGCCGCCGCCGACGTCGAGGAAGTTGGCAGGCTCCGCGCCGTAGAGCTTGATGATGTCCATGGTGGCCATCGCCAAACCTGCACCGTTCACCATGCAGCCGATCTCACCGTCCAGCGCAATGTAGTTCAGGTCGTATTTGGAAGCTTCCAGTTCTTTCGGGTCTTCCTCGGTGGTGTCGCGCAGCTCTGCCACGTCGGCGTGGCGGTAGACCGCGTTGCCGTCAAAGCCGACCTTGGCGTCCAGCACCTTGAGGTTGCCGTCGTCGCTGACGATCAGCGGGTTGATTTCCAGCATCTCCATGTCCTTCTCGACGAAGGCTTTGTAGAGCTGGCCCATCAGCTTGACGCACTGCTTGACCTGCTGGCCTTCAAGGCCCAGCGAGAACGCGATGCGGCGGCCGTGGTAGGCCTGGTAGCCGGTGGCCGGATCAACGGAGAAGGACAGGATCTTTTCCGGGGTGGCGGCGGCCACTTCCTCGATGTCCATGCCGCCCTCGGTGGAGCAGACAAAGGAGATGCGCGAAGTCTGGCGGTCCACCAGCAGGGCCAGGTACAGCTCACGCTTGATGCCGGAGCCGGCTTCGATGTAGATGCGGTTCACCTGCTTGCCCGCCGGGCCGGTCTGATGGGTGACCAGGGTGCGTCCCAGCATCTTCTTGGCTTCTTCGGCAGCTTCCTCCACCGATTTGGTCAGGCGCACGCCGCCCTTTTCGCCGGCATCCGCTTCTTTAAAGGAGCCTTTGCCACGGCCGCCTGCGTGGATCTGTGCCTTCACGACCCACAGCGGTCCGTCGAGCTCACCGGCGGCGGTTTTGGCTTCCTCGGCCCGCAGCACCACGCGTCCGTCGGACACCGGCGCGCCGTAGCTGCGAAGAAGGGCTTTGGCCTGATATTCGTGGATGTTCATCTGAAACTGTCCCGTCTGGCTGCAATTGTCTGCTGTTCAATAGGCCGTGTTAAAGCCAAGTGTTAAAGGCTTATTTGACGGGAGACGGGGAAATGGTGAAGATTTTCAGGTTTTGTGATCACAGGTTTTGGGGGTGTGATCACAATTTACCGGAGGCTTAACGGCGGTGATTCGAGCCTTGGCCGGAAGGCCGCCGCCGCCGCATCATGGGCCAAAAGCGTCAGCCGCCGGACCGGGACGCTGCGGCAAAAGAAAAGGGCCCGCCAGACGCGGGCCCTTTGAATAGCGGCAAGGTGCGGCGCTTAGGCCAGCGAGCTGTCGATGCCCTTGCAGGCCTCAACCAGGCCCTTCACGGCGTTGACCGAGTTGTCGAACATGGTCTGTTCTTCTTCGGTCAGCTGGATGTCGACGATCTTCTCGATGCCGCCGGCGCCGATCACGGTGGGCACGCCCACGTACATGTCGCTGACGCCGATTTCGCCGGTGCAATAGGCGGCGCAGGGCAGCACGCGCTTCTGGTCTTTCAGATAGGCCTCGGCCATTTCAATGGCGGAGGTCGCCGGCGCATAGAAGGCGGAGCCGGTTTTCAGCAGGCCGACAATCTCGGCGCCGCCGTCACGGGTGCGCTGCACGATGGCGTCGAGCTTGTCCTGGGTGGTCCAGCCCATCTTGACCAGGTCGGGCAGCGGGATGCCGGCCACGGTGGAGTAGCGCACGGACGGCACCATGGTGTCGCCATGGCCGCCCAGCACGAATGCGGTGACGTCTTTCATGGAGACGCCGAATTCCTCGGCCAGGAAGTGGCGGAAGCGTGCGGAGTCCAGCACGCCGGCCATGCCGCAGACCTTGTTGTGGGGCAGGCCGGAAAACTCGCGCAGCGCCCAGACCATCGCGTCCAGCGGGTTGGTGATGCAGATGACAAAAGCGTCCGGCGCGTGGTCGCGGATGCCTTCGCCCACGGATTTCATCACCTTCAGGTTGATGCCCAGCAGGTCGTCGCGGCTCATGCCCGGCTTGCGCGGCACGCCGGCGGTGACGATGCAGACGTCGGCGCCTGCGATGTCCTCATAGGACTGGGTGCCCTTGAGGGACGCGTCGAAGCCCTCGGACGGACCGGATTCTGCAATGTCCAGCGCCTTGCCTTCGGGGATGCCTTCGGCGATGTCAAAGAGAACAACGTCGCCCAGTTCCTTGAGGGCTGCGAGGTGCGCGAGGGTGCCGCCGATCTGACCTGCGCCGATGAGGGCGATTTTGGGTCGTGCCATTGGTAAATGTCTCCGGTCCGGTTGAAATTTCCTGATGCCTACGGCGTAAACCCGGGCCGTGCAAGGGTTCTGCGCTGCGGCATAGGGTGCGGTATACTTGCGTATGCCGAAGTGATACCGCTAAACGGTCTTTAATTCAGGGCTTTCAGGGGCGGGCTATGGCGGCATTTGATGCGATGTTTTTCGTTTTTGCCATTCCTGCGGTCGTTTTTGCGGGCGTCTCCAAGGGCGGTTTCGGGTCCGGCGCCGCCTTTGCCTCGGCGGCGATTCTGGCGCTGGTGCTGGAGCCGGGTATGGCGCTGGCGCTGATGCTGCCGCTGCTGATGCTGATCGACGTTGCCACGCTTAAACCCTATTGGGGGCGCTGGAACCTGGGCGCGGCGCTGCTGCTGATCGCAGGCGGGCTGCCGGGGGTGGCGCTGGGGGCGTGGCTTTACACCTCAGTGGACGCCGATGCGATGCGGGTGCTGATCGGCGCGGTGGCGGTGGGGTTCGTGCTGTGGCAGCTGCGCGCCCGGCTGGGCCTGCGGGCCGTTGCGGCGCGGCCGCTGTCGCGCCTTGCGGGCCTTGCCGCCGGGCTGGCGGTGGGGTTCACCAGTTTTGTCAGCCATGCGGGCGGGCCGCCAGCGGCGGTCTATCTTCTCAGCCTGAGGTTGCGGAAGACCGAATACCAGGCCAGCACGGTGCTGATTTTCTGGGCGATCAACATTGCCAAGGCGGTGCCTTATGCCGGGCTGGGGCTGTTCACACGTGAAACGCTGATGCTTGATCTGATGCTGGCGCCCTTTGCCCTGCTCGGCGCCTGGCTGGGGGTGAAGCTGCATCACAGCATCCCGGAGCGCTGGTTCTTTGCGCTGACCTATGTGCTGCTTGTGGTGACCGGCACCAAGCTGATCTGGGACGGGCTGGCCTGAAGCCCCCTTCAGGCGCAGCCCGCCGTGGCGTCCCCGGCCGCTGTCGCCGCAGCCTGGAAACCTGCCTCAATAACTGCTCAGACGTCGCTGTCCGTGTTTGGCAGTGCTTCTGCGAGCACTTCATAGGACTGGCCGGAGGCGACCAGGCAGGTCATGCCGTTGGGGGTTGTCACGGTGATGGTCCAGCTGCCGGTTTCGTCCGACGCAAAGGTCTCCATCACCATGCCTTGCTGGCCCATGCCGATGCTCTGGCGGCTTTCGCCGTATTTCTCGGCCAGGCGCTTCACTACCGTGTCGCGCGGCGCGCAGTTGCGGCTTTGCGCGGCGGCGGGGGCCGCGGCCAGGGTGAGGGCGGCCAGGGTGGCCGGCAGTGCAAATATTGTCCTTTTCATCTCGTTTTACCCTTTCCGGAACGGCCGGACAGAGCAGGGTGCCGGACGGCAGCCCCCGTATCCCTGAGCGGGCCGGTGTGTGACGCTGTTGATGCTGCAGGCCCCATGCCTGCGGGCAGCAGGGGCGGCCTGAAGAGGCGGCGGGGATCCTGTGCCGTGGTACCTTAAATTGTGCCTGTCAGGTGCTGATAAGTGGTTAACCCTGAGGCCGCTGCTAAAGCACGCGCATTTTCAAGGACTTGCTGCAATTGCAGGCAAAGTTACGCTGCGCTGCGGCGGAATTGTACTTGAAAGTATACAATCGAATCTGTACCGCTTTACGCAATAAAATAACTTTTGGAGAGCTTGCATGGACCCGCGCGCGCGCCCCTACCGTTCGGTTTTATATATTCCCGGTTCCAAGCCGCGCGCGCTGGAAAAGGCCAAGACCCTGCCGGTGGACGCGGTGATCTTTGATCTGGAAGACGCGGTGTCGGTCGATGAAAAACCCAATGCCCGCGCGACCCTGGCGCAGGCGCTGGAGGCGGGCGGGTTTGGTGCGCGGATGAAGATCGTGCGGATCAACGGGCTGGACACCGAATGGGGCCGCGAGGATGCCATCGCGGCGGCCAAGATGGATTGCGACGCGATTCTGCTGCCCAAGGTGAACTCCCCTGCCGATCTGGACGCGCTGGCAGAGATCACCGGGGACATCCCGCTGTGGGCGATGATGGAGACGCCGCGCGGGATGCTGAATGCCGCCGCCATCGCCGCGCACCCCAAGCTGCAAGGCATGGTGATGGGCACCAATGACCTGGCCAAGGAATTGCAGACCCGCTACCGCCCGGACCGGCTGCCGATGATGGCAGGGCTGGGCCTGTGCCTGCTGGCGGCCAAGGCCGAGGGGCTGGTCATCGTCGATGGTGTTTACAATGCCTTCAAGGACGCCGAAGGGCTGGCCGCCGAATGCGCCCAAGGCCGCGACATGGGCTTTGACGGCAAGACCCTGATCCACCCGGCGCAGGTGGAGACGGCCAATGCCGCCTTTGCCCCGACCGAGCGGGACATCGAAACATCGCGCCGCCAGATTGCCGCATTTGAAGAGGCGCAGGCCGCAGGCCAGGGTGTTGCGGTGGTCGACGGCAAGATAGTCGAGAACCTGCATGTGGCGACGGCGCGTGAGATCCTTGCAAAAGCGGATGCAATCGCCGCGCTTTCCGCATAGGTGTTAACAAGTTTAACATCTAAGAGGGGCTGAAATGGCGCTTTTGATCCTGGGACTTCTGCTGTGGTGGGGCGGCCACCTGTTCAAACGGCTGGCGCCGGATATGCGCGCTTCGATGGGCAATGCCGGGCGCGGCGCCGTGGCGCTGGTGCTGGTTGCCGGCATTGTGCTGATGGTGCTGGGCTACCGCGGCACGGAATTCATCCATGTCTGGGCGCCGCCGTCCTTCATGGTGCATATCAACAACCTGCTGGTGCTGATCGCCATCTATATGATGAGCCCGGCACCCAAGAAAGGCGCGTTGCTGAACGGCATGCGGCATCCGATGCTGGCGGGCTTCAAGCTGTGGGCCGCGGCGCATCTGCTGGTCAATGGCGATCTGGCCTCGATCATCCTGTTCGGCGGCCTGCTGGCCTGGGCGGTGGCTGAGGTCATCGTGATCAACCGCTCCGAACCGGACTGGCAGCCTGGCCCCAAGGGCACGCTCGCCAAGGACGGGATGTTCTTCCTGGCCTCGATTGTGCTGCTGGCGGTGATCGGCTACGTCCACGGGCTGATCGGGCCTTCGCCGTTTCCGGGATAGGTCCTGAGCAGGAGAGGAAGCCATGAAACTGTACCGATTTTTGTCCGAGGACGACACCTCTGCCTTCTGCCACAAGGTGACCGATGCGCTGAACAAGGGCTGGGAGCTGCATGGCAGCCCGACCCAGGCCTTTGATCCCGTCAAGGGGATCATGCGCTGCGGCCAGGCGGTGGTGAAAGAGGCGGACGGAACCTACACCCCTGAGACCAAACTGGGAGAACACTGATGGCCAAGACCAATCCGGGCCGGTTTTTCGAAGACTACACCGTCGGCGAAGTGATCCGCCACGCGGTGCCCCGCACGGTGTCGGGCGGGGAGCGGGCGCTGTACCACGCGCTGTATCCGGCGCGTCATGCGCTTTTTTCTTCGGATGAGTTTGCCCGGGCCTCTGGTCTGCCCTCGGCGCCGCTGGATGATCTGGCGGCCTTCCACGTGGTGTTCGGCAAGACGGTGCCGGACATATCCCTCAATGCGCTGGCGAACCTCGGCTATGCCGAGGGGCGCTGGCTGCTGCCGGTGTACCCCGGCGACACGCTGCGCTCTGAATCCGAGGTGATCGGGCTCAAGCAGAACTCCAACGGCAAGTCGGGTGTGGTCTATGTGCGCACCCGCGGGCTGAACCAGCGCGATGAATGCGTGATGGAATACGTGCGCTGGGTGATGGTGCGCAAACGCGACCTGGACGCCCCGGCACCGGAGACGGTGATCCCGGAGCTGAACAAGGTGATCCCGGCAGACCAGCTGGCGGTCCCGGCGGGGCTGGATTTCTCCAATTACGATTTCACCCTGGCAGGCGAGCCGCATCGCTGGGGCGACTATGAGGTGGGCGAGACCATCGACCATGTGGATGGCGTCACCATCGAGGAAGCCGAGCACATGATGGCGACCCGGCTGTGGCAGAACACCGCCAAGGTGCATTTCGACACGACCGCGCGCCCCGATGGCACCCGGCTGATTTATGGCGGCCATGTGATCTCGATGGCGCGGACGCTGTCGTTCAACGGGCTGGCGAATGCGCAGATGATCGTCGGCCTCAATGGCGGCGCGCACGCCAACCCCTGCCTGTCGGGCCTGACCGTGCGGGCCTGGTCTGAGGTGCTGGACAAGGCCGACACCGCGGCGCCGGGCGTTGGCGCGATCCGGCTGCGGCTGGTGGCCGCCAAGGGAGGCGCGCCGTTCGAGCTGAAGGGCGAGGACGGCAAGTACCTGCCGGATGTGCTGCTGGATCTGGATTACTGGGCCCTGATGCCGAAGTGACCGGGCAGGGGGCGTTGCCCCCTCGCGCCGCTGGCGCTCACCCCCAGGATATTTTCCGCCAGGTGAACAGGGGAAGCTGGCAGAAATGTGATGACCCTTAGCGCGGTTGCCGCTTAAGCTGGTTTCATGCGGGTCTTGCAGCTTCTGGTTTTCTCCATGTTCTCCCTCTGGCCGCTGCGCGCAGCGGCCTGCGATCTGGCATTGGTGCTTGCGGTGGATGTTTCCGGGTCCGTCGATGCCGAGGAATACCGCATTCAGATGGACGGTTTGGCGGCCGGCCTGCGCGACGGGGTTGTCTCTGAGGCGCTGGTCAAGGCGCGCGCCCGGGTGCTGCTGCTGCAATGGTCCGGCCAATCACGCCAGGAGGTGACGCTGCCCTGGGCTGAGGTGCGCAGTTTCAGTGATGTCGAGGCGCTGGCGCAGCGGATCGAACAGGCACCGCGGCCCTGGCGCAATTACTCCACTGCCGTGGGCGAGGCACTGTTTCTGGCGGTGGAGCAGTTTACCGAGGTGGCGGAGTGCACGCGCAGGGTGATCGACATTTCCGGCGACGGGTTTTCCAACGAAGGCGTCGAGCCGCGCGAGGCGCATGGCGCGCTGTCTGCCCTGGGCGTGACCGTGAACGCTATCGCGATTGAGCAGAGCGAGCCGGACCTGACCGCCTATTTTTTTGAGAACGTGATCCGCGGCGATGGGGCCTTTGTGGTCACGGCCGCCAGCTTTGCCGATTACCCGTCGCGCATCCGCAAGAAACTGGTGCGGGAGGTCGCGCGCCAGACGGCCTTGGGTCCGCAGCAGGGCGGCAAAGCGGTGGCGGCTTTGCAGTGATTTGCAGAAGGGGCTCTGATTCTGCAAAAGATTTTCAATGAGCGGTTTTGTGATCACTAAATATTTGCTGTGATCACAACACGTGGCCTTTTAGCGCCAACAGCACGGAAACCTGCCGTTTTTAACCGTTCGGTTGGGTGACACGCCGTAAAAATCGGCTAAAACGTCGTCAGCCAACCTGAAAAGGAGCCAACATGGCCGATGTCAATCGGGGCAACCGCCCGCTTTCGCCGCATTTGCAGGTCTACCGGCCGCAGCTGACCTCTGTGACGTCGATCCTGACGCGGATCACCGGCAACGCGCTGATCGTCTCGGCGCTGCTGATCGCCTGGTGGTTCCTGGCCGCCGCTACCTCTGCCGACTATTTTGCCACCGCCAACGGCCTGCTGACCAGCTGGTTCGGCGATCTGGTGATGACGCTGTCGGTGCTGGGCCTGTGGTATCACACGCTGGCCGGCATCCGGCACCTGATCTGGGACAACGGCTATATGCTGGAGCTGGAGCAGGCCGAGAAGCTGGGCTGGGGCGTGGTGATCGGCTCTGCCGTCCTGACCGTACTCACCATTATCATCGTCTAAGCTCAAAGGACACACGCGATGCGATATCTGACTGACCGCAAACGCGCCGTTGGCATGGGCGCTGCAAAATCCGGAACCGCGCACCACTGGTCGATGCAGGTGAGCGCTGTGGCGCTGCTGATCCTGGTGCCGCTGTTCGTTTTCACCTTCGGCTCTGCGCTGGGCGGCTCTTACGAGGAGATCACCGCCTATTACTCCCGCCCGTTTCCTGCACTGGTGGCCGTGCTGACAATCTGGGTCGGCATGATGCACTTCAAATCCGGCGCCCAGATCATGATCGAGGACTATGTCCATGGCCTGAAAGGCCGCCTGGCGATCATTCTGGTCAAATGCCTGTCCTACGCCGTCGCCGCGACCAGTGCCTATGCGCTGATCCGCCTGGCCCTGTAACGCTCCGAGGTTTCCATCAATGGCTGCTTACGAATACGAAACACATGAATATGACGTGGTCGTGGTTGGCGCCGGCGGGGCTGGCCTCCGCGCGACGCTGGGCATGGCGGAGCAGGGGCTGCGCACGGCCTGTGTGACCAAAGTGTTCCCGACCCGCTCCCACACCGTGGCGGCGCAGGGCGGCATCGCCGCGTCCCTGGGCAACATGGGCCCGGACAGCTGGCAGTGGCACATGTATGACACCGTCAAGGGCTCCGACTGGCTGGGTGACACCGACGCGATGGAATACCTCGCCCGCGAGGCGCCCAAGGCGGTTTACGAGCTGGAGCATTACGGCGTGCCGTTCTCGCGCACCGAGGAAGGCAAGATTTATCAGCGCCCGTTCGGCGGCCACACGACTGAGTTCGGCGAAGGCCCCGCGGTGCAGCGCACCTGTGCGGCGGCTGACCGGACCGGCCACGCGATCCTGCACACGCTCTATGGCCAGAGCCTCAAGAACAACGCCGAGTTCTACATCGAGTATTTCGCCATCGACCTGATCATGTCCGACGACGGGCAGTGCCAGGGCGTTGTCTGCTGGAAGCTGGATGACGGCACCATGCATGTCTTCAACGCCAAGATGGTGGTGCTGGCGACCGGCGGCTATGGCCGTGCGTATTTCTCCGCCACCTCGGCGCATACCTGCACCGGCGACGGCGGCGGCATGGTGGCCCGTGCTGGCCTGGCGCTGCAGGACATGGAGTTCGTGCAGTTCCACCCGACCGGCATCTACGGCTCCGGCTGCCTGATCACCGAGGGCGCGCGGGGCGAGGGCGGCTACCTGACCAACTCCGAGGGCGAACGCTTTATGGAGCGCTATGCGCCCCAGTACAAGGATCTGGCGCCGCGCGACTATGTCAGCCGCTCGATGACCATGGAGATTCGCGAAGGCCGCGGTGTGGGCGCCGAGGGCGACCATATCCACCTGAACCTCTCCCACCTGCCGGCCGAGGCGCTGGCGGAGCGGCTGCCGGGCATTTCGGAAAGCGCAAAGATCTTTGCCGGCGTGGACGTGACCAAGGAGCCGATTCCGGTTCTGCCCACCGTGCATTACAACATGGGCGGTATTCCGACCAACTATTGGGGCGAGGTTCTGAACCCGACCGAAGATGATCCGACCGCGGTAGTCCCGGGCCTGATGGCCGTGGGCGAGGCAGGCTGTGCCTCGGTGCATGGCGCCAATCGTCTCGGCTCCAACTCGCTCATTGACCTGGTGGTCTTTGGCCGCGCCTCCGCCATCCGCGCGGGCAAGGTTGTTGATCCGGAGACATCGAACCCGGTGCTGAACCAGGCCTCTGTCGACATGGCATTCGACCGTTTCGACACCCTGCGCAATGCCAATGGCGGCATCCCGACCGCTGACCTGCGGCTGGAGATGCAGAAGTGCATGCAGGCCGACGCAGCCGTGTTCCGCACCTCCAAGACCATGGCGGAAGGCGTCGAGAAGATGACCGCGATTGCGGCCAAGCTCGATGACCTGAAGGTGACCGACCGCTCGCTGGTCTGGAACTCCGACCTGATGGAGACGCTGGAGCTGACCAACCTGATGCCGAACGCGCTGGCCACCATTATCGGCGCCGAAGCCCGCAAGGAAAGCCGCGGCGCGCATGCGCATGAGGACTTCACCGACCGCGACGACGAGAACTGGCGTGTCCACACCGTCTCCCGCGTGGAGGGCAACAAGGTTGATCTGTCCTACCGCCCGGTGGTGGTCGACCCGCTGACCACCGAGGATGAAGGCGGCATCAGCCTCAAGAAAATCGCGCCCAAGGCGCGGACGTTCTAAGGAGACAGATCATGGTTCAACTCAGCCTCCCGAAGAACTCCAAGATCACCACCGGCAAGACCTGGCCCAAGCCGGAAGGCGCCAGCAATGTGCGCAAGTTCAAGATCTACCGCTGGAACCCGGATGACGGCAAAAACCCGCAGGTCGACACCTACTTCGTCGACATGGACAGCTGCGGCCCGATGGTCCTGGACGCGCTGATCAAGATCAAGAATGAGATCGACCCGACCCTGACCTTCCGCCGCTCCTGCCGCGAGGGGATCTGCGGGTCCTGTGCGATGAACATCGACGGCATCAACACGCTGGCCTGTATCTATGGCATGGATGAGATCAAGGGCGATGTGGCGATCTATCCGCTGCCGCATATGCCTGTGGTCAAGGACCTCATTCCCGACCTCACGCATTTCTATGCCCAGCACGCCTCGATCATGCCGTGGCTGGAGACCAAGACCAACCGCCCGGCGAAAGAGTGGAAGCAGTCCATCGAGGACCGCAAGAAGCTCGATGGCCTCTATGAATGCGTTATGTGCGCCAGCTGCTCGACGTCCTGCCCGAGCTACTGGTGGAACGGCGACCGCTACCTCGGGCCGGCCGCGCTGCTGCACGCCTACCGCTGGATCATCGACAGCCGGGATGAGGCCACGCCTGAACGCCTTGACCAGCTGGAAGATCCGTTCAAGCTGTACCGCTGCCATACCATCATGAACTGCGCCAAGACCTGCCCCAAGGGCCTGAACCCGGCCAAGGCGATTGCGCATATCAAGAAGATGATGGTCGAGCGCACCGTCTGAGCGCGGCAGGGCTGATCCGCAAGGATCCGCCGCCCCGTACGATGAAATTTGCATGGCCCCCGGTTTCCTGCGAAACCGGGGGCATGTTCTTTAGCTGGCATTGGAATTCGGGCATGAAACTGATGGTACTTGCCGCGGGCGCGCTGAGCGTGCTGGCGGGCTGCATGACAGCCACCGACCACGACCGTATTGGAGGCCAGCTGGCAGCGACGGATGCCAAGATCCCCGGCTGTATCGCGGCCGCGGGTATCACCGGGCAATACCGGGTGCGCACGGCGTTTCTAGGCCATGGGGCAGGGACAACGGTGCTGCGCACGGTCCAGCCGGGGGTCAACGTGACCGAGGCGCAGGCGGCACAGGCGACCTCCTGTATCAACACCTGATCCAAATCGGTTGAGCGGCGGCGGCAGCCGCCCTAAGGTGCCGGAATGCAACCGCATTTCTACGCCATTCTTCTCGCCGGCCTGGCCGGTCTTTCGATGCCGCTGGGCGGGTTTCTTGCCTGGTGCGAGCATATCCGAAACCCGGTCCTGCGCGACGAGGTGCTGCACGCCATCGCAGCCTTTGGCGGCGGTGCGCTCACCTCTGCGGTAGCGCTGGTGCTGGTGCCGGAGGGGGCGCAGGCGCTGCCAGCCGTTCTTGCTGTGCTGTTGTTTGCGGCGGGCGGAGGCGTGTTCTACCTGGCCGACACCGTGCTGCAAAAGCACGGCGGCAGCGGCGCCCTTCTGCTGGCGATGCTGCTGGATTACGTGCCCGAGGCGATGGCGCTGGGGGCGATGCTGGTGGCGGATGCCGCCACCGCCTGGCTGCTGGCGCTGATGATCTTTCTGCAAAACCTGCCGGAGGGCTTTGCCGCCTTCCGCGAGGTCTGGAGCGGTGACAGCCCGGCCTGGCACGTGCTGCTGGCCTTCGTGGGGCTGGCGGCGCTGGGGCCGGTCTGCGCCCTGACTGGGCTCGTCTGGCTGGCAGAGGCGCACGCGGTGCTGGGGGCAATCATGGTTTTTGCAGCGGGCGGCATTCTCTATCTGCTGTTTCAGGACATCGCGCCCAAGGCCCATTCAAACCGCAGCAGCGTGCCTGCACTGGGCGCGGTTGCAGGCTTTGCCCTGGGGCTGGCCGGGCACCTGCTGACGGTGTAATGCTGACCCTTGGCCTGCTGCAATGCAGCAAGTGCATGGCGCCTTTGCAGAAACGGCGGCTGCACCCCGGGCGTGCAGGGGGTAGTTTGGCCCTTGAGGGAGGATCGTGCCAGACTATGGAGGCAACCCGATGAACCCGGTGAATTTGCAGCAGGACCCGAAGGATAAGGCCCGTCAGGCCGCGCTGGAGGCCTTGGAGCAGGCGTTTGCCTATTACACCCCGGAACCGCTGCCCGCGGCGGCCGAGGTCGAAGCTGTGGATGGCGTGGTCGAATACTACCAGGCGGCCTGAGGTGCGGCGCGGCGTGACCGCTTTGCGGGGCATTCCGGTTGAGCCGGCGGCGGCTGCGGCGTAGACAGGGGAATGCCTGTTCTGCTGCTTGTCCTTATGGCGGGCGTGTTCGCCTATTTCCTGTGGCGCCGCCACGCCACCAGCCTGACCCGCAACTGCCGCTGGCGCCAGCAGCGCGCCCAGGGCCAGTGGCGCTGCAGCTATTGCGGCGCTGCGGAACCGGGGGATGCCGCCCCGCGCATCTGCCGCGATCCGCGCCGCACGTGATAACCGCACTTTGCAGCCTGCAGCGATGAGCTCCCGCGCCCGCAGGCGCCCCGGCTGCGCCGGAACGCCTTCTGTGCAGGGCCCAACGGCGAGACGCCTTTTCATAAGGCGCCGGAGCAGGCGGGAGCCTCTCGGCCCGTGCATGGCAGACCCGCAAAAAATAATGCTTGAAAGACTCACCTCTTTGCCCGATATGGGCTGACAAGACGCCAACGCACGCGCCTCTGTCGAAAGGGGTTTTACTCCCCTAAGGTTACGTAGCGACGGTAACGTCTCTGACAGAACTGAGCGGTCATATATGGCCGGGTCTTTTGGAGATGACCATGAACGTACACGTAGCCGGGCAAACTGCTCGCGATTCCGTATCTGTATCCCGTCACCTGCAGTACATTGCGCAATCCCGCTTCGACCGGCCGACCCTGGTTGTCGACAGCCAGGCGGTGGCCCGCCAGTATCAGGCGCTGGACCGCGGCCTGGGCCGGGCGCGCATCCACTATGCCGTCAAGGCAAACCCGGCGCCGGAAGTGCTGGAAACCCTGGTCCGCCTTGGTTCCAACTTTGACGCGGCCAGCCGCGCCGAGATCGAGATGTGCCTGGCGGCCGGCGCGCGGGCTGAGCAGATCACCTTCGGCAACACCATCAAACGCCCCTCGGACATTGCCTTTGCCCATAGCATCGGCATCACCCATTTTGCCGCCGACGCCCAGGAAGAGCTGGAAAAGCTAGCCGAATTCGCACCGGGCGCGCATGTTTGCCTGCGGGTGATCGTCGAGGCCTCGGGCGCCGATTGGCCGCTCAGCCGCAAGTTCGGATCGTCGGCGGCCATGGCGCTGAGCCTGATGGACACCGCCGCCGGGCTTGGCCTCAGCGTGCACGGCCTGTCGTTCCACGTGGGCTCGCAGACCCGCGATCCGCTGATGTGGGCGCCGGTGCTGGATCAGGTGGCAGAGGTCTGGACCGCGGGCCGCGCGGCCGGCCATGACCTGAAGCTGGTGAACATCGGCGGCGGCTTCCCGGCTTCTTACAAGGCCGAAGTGATGGGCGCCGAGGACTATGCCCGCGCGGTGATGGAGCAGGTCAATGCCCGCTTCCCCGATGCTGCCGAAGTGATGGCGGAGCCGGGCCGCGGCCTGGTGGCCGAAGCCGGCGCAATTGCGGCCGAGGTGCTGCTGGTCTCCCGCAAGCATGCCGATGACATGTTCCGCTGGGTCTATCTGGACATCGGCAAATTCTCCGGCCTGGCTGAAACCATGGATGAGGCGATCCGCTACCGGATCTCCACCAGCCGCGACCACGAACCGACCGGCCCCTGCGTGCTGGCCGGCCCCTCCTGCGACAGCGCTGATGTGCTGTATGAAAAGCAGCTGGTGCAGCTGCCGCTGGGCCTGAAAGCGGGCGACCGCGTGGTGATCCACTCCTGCGGCGCCTATACTTCGACCTATGCCTCGGTCGGCTTCAACGGCTTCCCGCCGCTGGACGTGGTGGTGATCTGACCTCCGCCCTCCGGCGCTTGTGATCTGTACGGCCCGCCGCAGGGCTTGAAACCCTGCGGCGTTGCCGTCTTGATGGGACAAACGCACAAGAAGGTTTGCCCCATGACAATCCCCCCCGAAGCCCCCGCCGACGCGGACGCCCGCCGCGCGGTCAAGCCGGTGATCTGCTACCCCAATGACACTCTGCCGGTTCCGGATCTGCCGCTGTACCGGCAGGCGCGGCAAGGGGCGGTGAAAACCGGGGAGGTGCTGGTGCAGCCCCGCGATGCCGCCTGTTTCGAGGTGCCCGCCGGGCATTTCTTCAGGATCACCTCGGTGGAGGGGCCGCAGGTGGGCGATTTGAACCTGTGGAACAGGGCCGACCTTAGCGAGCGGTTCTACTCGGGCAAGACCCGCGCCCTGCACGGCACCCATCTTACCAAGGGAGAGCGGATGTGGACCAGCTTTCCGCATCTGCGCCCGATGGCGACCATCACTGAGGACACACTGGGCTGGTACGGGATCGACCAGTACGGCGGGGCGGTGCATGACGTGATCGGCACCCGCTGCGACCCCTACACCGGCAACCTGCTGGCGGGCAGCCAGTACCACCATTGCTGCCATTCCAACCTGACCAGGGCGCTGGCCGGTCACCTGGGGCTGCCGCCGGAGGAGGCGGAACCGCATGTGCATGACGTGCTGAATGTCTTTATGTGCACCGGTTTTACCCGCGATACCGGCCAGTATTTCATGAAGGCAAGCCCGGTGCGGCCCGGTGATTACCTGGAGTTCTTTGCCGAGATCGACTTGCTGGGGGCGCTCAGCGCCTGCCCGGGCGGGGATTGTTCGGCTGAGCATTCCAGCGATACGGCGGCCTGCTATCCGCTGCTGGTCGAAATCTTTGCGCCGGCCAATGGCGCGCTAGGCGATTGGAAAAGCCCGCCGCGAAATGGGTATGACCGCAGCCACGGCCTTGGCTGAGCCGGCAATATTGGCTTAGCTTTCCGGCAAGAGGACAAAATTGGCGCAATATCTTCATGGAAGCAGGCAAGATGATTAATTGCCGTGACCGAAAACACCATTAGGCACGTGTTTTCCACGTGCAGAAAATGAAGCCAGGTCTTTCAGGCCGTAAAAAAGGGCAGGGCGAAAGCCGCTGCCCTTACTGATTATCAAAATGAAAACTTTCAGCCGAACGCGGCCTCAAGTGCAATTTCCACCATATCGCCAAAGCTGCGCTCGCGCTGATCAGAGGGCAGCGCCTCGCCGGTGCCCAGGTGATCGGACACGGTCAGCACTGCCAGCGCCCGGCAGCCGTGGCGGGCCGCTAGCGTGTACAGCTCTGCCGCTTCCATCTCCACGCCAAGAATGCCATGGCGCACCATCTGCTCGTTCAGGTCCGGGCGTTCGTCATAGAACACATCCGAGGAGTAGATGCCGCCGATATGGGTTCCCGCGCCGCGCTTGGCAGCCGCCTGGGCCGCCGCCTGCAACAGGCCCCAGTCGGCGCAGGGGGCAAAGTTCAGCTCCCGGAAGATACCGCTGGACGGGCTGTTGAGGGTTGTGGCCGTCATTGCCAGGATCACGTCCCGGAGCTTGACCTTGTCCTGCATGCCACCGCAAGAGCCGATGCGGATCAGCGTCTTGGCGCCATAGTCCCGGATCAGCTCGTTGGCATAGATCGACAGCGAGGGCATCCCCATACCGCTGCCCTGAATGCTCACCCGGTGGCCGTTCCACGTGCCGGTGTAGCCCAGCATGCCGCGCACCTCATTGACCAGCTTGGCATCTTTCAGAAAGGTCTCAGCCGCCCATTTGGCCCGGTAGGGGTCGCCGGGCATCAGAACGGTTTCTGCCATGTCGCCCTTGGCGGCGCCGATATGAATGGTCATCGCTCAGCTCCAGCCAGCTCAGATTTCCAGATCGGAAATATCCTTGCCGGCGGTCAGCGCGGCATGGACCCAATGCGGTTTGCGGCCCCGGCCGGTCCAGGTTTCTTCGGGGTTTTCCGGGTTCCGGTATTTCGGAGCGGCCTTGGTTTTCTTTACGCCCTGGCGCGACGCAGTCGCGATCTCATCCAGCGAGAAACCGTATTTTGCGGCAGCCTCCTCGGCGGCTTTCAGGGCTTCCTGGCGTTCGCGCAGTTCTGCTTCCTGCAGGGCTTTATCAACATCGCTTTGAAGCTGCAGAAGCTCTTTTCTGCTCATTGCCGAAAGGTCGAAGGTCATTCTGAACTCCATATATAAAATGACATACCGGAAAAACCGGTATGTCATTCCTTATGGACTGAATACCAGACGCATTTCAGCATCTTTTTTATCGGTTCGCAGAAAACTGCCGGTAAAAAGTCAATTCACTGCAATTTCCGGTGGCCTTGCCAGGTCGACAATGTCGCTCATAATTGAATTGAGTTCGAAATCCTTGGGCGTATATACGCGAGCGACACCCATTGATTTCAGCTTTTGCGCGTCCTCGTCCGGGATAATGCCGCCGACAATCACCGGCACATGGTCCAGGCCGGCGTCGCGCATGCGCTGCATCATTTCCTCGACCAGCGGCAAATGGCTGCCCGACAGGATCGACAGGCCCACCACATGGGCATCATCATTTTGCGCCGCTTCCACCAGTTCCGCCGGTGTCATGCGGATGCCGTCATAGGTGATGTCCATGCCGCAGTCGCGGGCGCGGAAGGCGATCTGTTCGGCACCGTTGGAATGGCCGTCCAGGCCCGGCTTGCCGACCACGAACTTGATGCGGCGGCCCAGCACGTCGCTGACCGCGTTCACCGCATCGCGCAGGTCGTCCAGCCCCTCGGTCTTGTTCGACACAGAGGCCGACACGCCGGTCGGGCCGCGGTAGGTGCCGTAGACCTTGCGCATTTCCTCGGCCCATTCGCCGGTGGTGACGCCGGCCTTGGCGGCAGCAATTGACGGCTCCATAACATTCGCGCCGCTTTGCGCCGCGGCGCGCAGCGCGGCCAGGGCCGATTGCACTGCGTCATTGTCACGCTCGCCGCGCCAGGCGTTCAGCCGTTCGATCTGCTCCTGCTCTACTGCCGGGTCGACCACCATGATGCCGCCGTCCTCGGTCTGCAGCGGCGAGGGCTCGCCCTCGGTCCATTTGTTGACGCCGACCACCACGGTCTCGTTCTTCTCGATCCGGTTCAGGCGTTCGGCGTTGGAATCGACCAGCCGGCCCTTCATGTATTCGATCGAGGCCACCGCGCCGCCCATGGATTCCAGGTTCGCCAGCTCGGCGCGGGCGCCTTCCTTCAGCTCTTCGACCTTGGCATCGACCGCCGGGTTGCCGTCGAACAGGTCGCCGTATTCCAACAGGTCGGTTTCATAGGCCAGGATCTGCTGCATCCGCATTGACCACTGCTGGTCCCAGGGTCGGGGCAGGCCAAGCGCTTCGTTCCAGGCCGGCAGCTGCACCGCGCGGGCGCGGGCCTTTTTCGACAGCGTCACCGCAAGCATCTCGATCAGGATGCGGTAGACATTGTTCTCAGGCTGCTGTTCTGTCAGGCCCAGCGAGTTCACCTGCACGCCATAGCGGAAGCGGCGGAACTTGGGATCCTCCACGCCATAGCGGTCGCGGCAGATCTCGTCCCACAGGTCAACAAAGGCGCGCATCTTGCACATCTCGGTGACGAACCGGATGCCCGCGTTCACGAAGAAGGAGATGCGCCCGACCATCGCCGGGAAGTCCTCCGGCGCGATGCGCGGTTTCAGCTCATCCAGCACCGCCTGCGCGGTCGCCAGGGCAAAGGCCAGCTCCTGCTCCGGCGTCGCGCCGGCCTCCTGCAGGTGGTAGGAACACACGTTCATCGGGTTCCATTTGGGCACGTTGGTATAGCAGTACTCCGCCACATCCGCGATCATCTTGAGGCTCGGCTTGGGCGGGCAGACATAGGTGCCGCGGCTCAGGTACTCCTTGATCAGGTCGTTCTGAACCGTGCCTTGCAGCTTGGAGACATCTGCGCCCTGTTCCTCGGCCACCGCGATATACAGCGCCAGCAGCCAGGGCGCTGTGGCGTTGATGGTCATCGAGGTGTTCATCTGCTCCAGCGGGATCTGGTCGAACAGCGCCCGCATGTCGCCCAGGTGGCAGACCGGTACGCCGACCTTGCCCACTTCGCCGCGCGCCAGCACGTGGTCGCTGTCATAACCGGTCTGGGTCGGCAGGTCGAAGGCGACGCTGAGGCCGGTCTGCCCCTTGGCCAGGTTGGCGCGGTAAAGCGCGTTGGACGCCTTGGCCGTGGAGTGGCCGGCGTAGGTGCGGATCAGCCAGGGGCGGTCTTTTTGCATCTGCGGCATGTCGGGCCTCGCGAGTCAGAGTGTCGGTAATTTTATTTCGCCACGCTGATGTAAACTGCAATTTTCAACCTGTGTCAATTCGCTGCGTTGCGGCATTTGCCGCGCCGACACCCGTTTCCGCGGTTAACCATCAGCAAGCGCGCGGTTGAGGTGGAGCTGAATGCGGACTAAAGTCCTTTAAGTTGAATCTATTTTTAGAAGAATTTTGTTTTGAAGAACTCTTTAACCGGGCGGCGCCTTGCCGAGATAGACGGTCTGCGCGCCGTCGCCGTTCTGGCGGTTGTGCTGTACCACTACTTTCAGGCCTACCCTCAGCACTATCCCTATGGCGCGGGGCTGCTGCCCTTGGCGAAATACGGCGATTTGGGTGTCGCGCTGTTTTTCGTGATTTCCGGCTTTGTCATCACGCTGTCGCTAGCCGGCCAGCCCGGGCCGTGGCAGTTTGCACTGAAGCGTCTGGTGCGGCTTTGGTCGGCGATGGCGGTTTGCTCCATCCTGACCTTTGCCTTTGTGCACAACTTTGACAGCGGCTTCAGCCGGGAGGTGCAGGGCGGGCTGAGCGGCTTTGCCGCCTCCTGGACCTTCACGTCGCAGCGCTTCTGGCACAGCGCCTTCGGGTTCGATGGCTATGTCGATGTGGTGTATTGGACCCTCGCCATTGAAGTCCGCTTCTACTTGCTGGCGGCGGTGATTTGCTGGCTGGCGCCCGCCGGACGCTTTGCGGCGGTGGCGCCATTGGTGCTGCTGCTGATGCAGTCCCTGTTTGCAGCGGTCCAGTTCGCGGTCCCGGGGCTGGTGCCGCAGGTGCTGATCGAGACACTTTTTCTGGCCTATGCGCATCTGTTCGCGGCGGGCATCACCTTTGCCGCGGTTTTTACCGGGGCGCGCGGCAAGCGGCAGGCGGCGCTGATCTTCTGGAGTTTCTCGGTCGCAATTTACCGCGCCGAAGACGGCTGGGAAACGGCATTCCTGGCGCTGATCTTCCTGGCGGTTGCTGCGTGCGCCCTGCGCATGGGGGCGGCCAGGCTGCTGGCGTGGCGGCCGCTGGCGGGGCTGGGAGTGATCAGCTATCCGGTTTATCTGCTGCACAATTACATCGGCGTGACCCTGCTGTCCTTGCTGCCGGCGGGGCTGTCAGGCGCGGTCTATGTGCTGGCCGCGGGCCTGGTTCTGGGGGGTATTTTGCTGCTGTCGAACGCTGTTCACCAATTGGTCGAACTGCCGGCGCAGCAGGCCGTCCGGTCCTTTCTTGAGCGCCGCGCTGACCGCGGCGGGGAGATGCAGCTTGCACCAGGGCCGGAAGCCGCGGCAAAAGGCTTGTAAACCGGGCAGGCTTGGGCAAGGCTTTGCGGGATGACGCAGACCGTGGAACTGCCGCTGTGGCTTTTTGTGCTGATCGTGGCTTTCGCCGCGGTGACGTTCGCGTCGCATTTCCTGTTTCCCTCGGTGCGCTGGTTCTTCCGGCGGCGGCTGGAGCGCGCGGTGGCGCGGCTGAACCAGCGGCTGGAGCGCCCGATCGAGCCGTTCAAGCTGGCCCGCCGCCATGACATGATCCAGCGGCTGATCCACGATCCGCAGGTGGCGCAGGCGGCGGCGGATCACGCGGCAGCGGAAGGCATCCCGGAAAATGTGGCGTCTGAGCAGGTGCGCCGCTACGCGCGCGAGATCGTGCCCGGGTTCTCTGCCTTCGCCTATTTCGGCCTCGCCATCCGCGCGGCACGTCTCCTGTCCAACGCGGTGTACCGGGTGCGGCTGGGACATCAGGATGAGGAGGCGCTGCGCGCCATCGACCCCAAGTCCACCGTGGTTTTCGTAATGAACCACCGCTCCAACATGGATTACGTGCTGGTCACCTATCTGGCGGCAGAACGTTCGGCACTGTCTTATGCGGTGGGGGAGTGGGCGCGGGTCTGGCCGCTCAGCCGTCTGATCCGGGCGATGGGCGCCTATTTCATCCGCCGCCGCTCACGCAATGATCTCTACCGCAAGGTGCTGGCCGCCTATGTGCGCCTCGCCACCCGCGGCGGCTCCACCCAGGCGATGTTCCCCGAGGGCGGCCTGAGCCTGGACGGCGCATTGGCCCCGCCCAGGCTGGGGCTGCTGAAATACATCGTCGAGGGCTATGATCCGGACGGGCGCGACGTGGTCTTTGTGCCAGTGGCGCTGAACTATGACCGGGTGCTGGAGGACCGGATCCTGACCTCTGCCGCCAAGGCGGGCGAGCGCCGGTTCCGCGCCCGCATCGGGCTCGTGGCGCTGCGGCTCTTGCGGCAGCTGTGGCTGTGGATGACCGGGCGCTATCACCGCTCCGGCTATGCCGGGGTGAATTTCGGCCGCCCGCTCAGTCTGGCCGGGTTCGGGGCCGGGCGCGAGGGCGACATCACCAAGCCGCTGGCGCGGGAGCTGATGCAACGGATCAGCGCCATTGTTCCAGTGCTGCCGGTGCCGCTGATCGCCGCCCTGCTTCTGCGGCACGGCGCCCTCAGCCGGGCCGCCCTGGAGCACCGGCTGGAGGATCTGATCGCGGCGATGCCGCTGGCGCATGTCCATATGCCGCGGGAGAATCTGTCCTATGCAGCCGGGACCGGCCTGCGGCAGCTGCTGCGGCGCGGGCTGGTCGCCGAATCCGAGGGCCGGTTTGCCCCGGTCGAAGACCGCCGCGATCTGCTGGCGTTCTATGCCAATTCCATCCGCCACCTGCTGCCCCAAGACGGCGCGCAGCCGGACGGGGACCGTGATCTTTCTGCACCTGCTAACCTCAATGCTGCATCCGCAAGGTCATAAAATTACCCAAACGCCGCAAAAGTGGTTGCAATATTACTCTGCCAATCCTATCCCTCAGATAACCGCTGCGATTCTGCACCGCGGCAAAAGGACAGGATACAAAGGAGGCCATCATGGCATTGGATACCCAGACTGACGTCATGTCGTACGAGGCGCCCGAAAAGGATCTCTATGAAATGGGGGAAATTCCCCCGATGGGCTATGTGCCCAAGAAGATGTACGCATGGGCGATCCGCAAGGAGCGTCACGGCAACCCCGATACCGCGATGGTGCAGGAGGTTGTCGACGTGCCGGAGCTGGACAGCCACGAGGTGCTGGTCCTGGTTATGGCAGCCGGCGTCAACTACAACGGCGTCTGGGCCTCCCTGGGCAAGCCGATCTCGCCGTTTGACGGCCACAAGGCGCCGTATCACATTGCCGGCTCCGATGCCTCGGGCATCGTCTGGGCGGTTGGCTCCAAGGTCACCCGCTGGAAAGTCGGCGACGAGGTGGTCATCCACTGCAACCAGGACGATGGCGACGACGAGGAATGCAACGGCGGCGACCCGATGTATTCGCCCAGCCAGCGCATCTGGGGCTATGAAACCCCGGACGGATCGTTTGCCCAGTTCACCAACGTGCAGGCCCAGCAGCTGATGCCGCGCCCCAAGCACCTGACCTGGGAGGAAAGCGCCTGCTACACGCTGACGCTCGCCACCGCCTACCGGATGCTGTTCGGCCATGAGCCGCACGACCTGAAGCCGGGCCAGAACGTGCTGGTCTGGGGCGCCTCGGGCGGCCTCGGCTCCTATGCGATCCAGCTGATCAACACCGCCGGCGCCAACGCCATCGGCGTGATCTCCGACGAAAGCAAGCGCGACTTTGTCATGGGTCTGGGCGCCAAGGGCGTTCTGAACCGCAAGGACTTCAACTGCTGGGGCCAGCTGCCCACGGTCAACACCCCGGAATATGCCGAGTGGTTCAAAGAGGCGCGCAAGTTCGGCAAGGCGATCTGGGACATCACCGGCAAGGGCGTGAACGTCGACATGGTGTTCGAGCACCCGGGCGAAGCAACCTTCCCGGTCTCCACTTTCGTTGTGAAAAAGGGCGGCATGGTCGTAATCTGCGCCGGCACCACCGGCTATAACCTGACCTTTGACGTCCGCTACATGTGGATGCACCAGAAGCGCCTGCAGGGCTCGCACTTCGCCCATCTGAAGCAGGCTGCCTCCGCCAACAAGCTGATGGTGGAGCGCCGCCTGGACCCCTGCATGTCCGAGGTCTTCACCTGGAACGACCTGCCGGAAGCGCACATGAAGATGCTGCGCAACGAGCATCTGCCCGGCAACATGTCGGTGCTGGTGCAGGCGCCGAAAACCGGCCTGCGCACCCTGCAGGACGTGCTGGAGGCCTGATCCGGCAGCCTGAGGCGTTTTCAAACTTGCGACAAGCCCGCGAATCATATCCTTGGTTCGCGGGCTTTTTAATATATGACATGTTTCAGCGAAGGATTTCAGTCGGTTGCCTGCTGAGGTCTCGCTATTTCAGGGGAGGCGAGAGGCGCCGGCAAAAAAGGTGACTCTCTACGCTCCGGTTTTTGCGGCGTTTTTTTTGAGCATCGCACAACTGTTCACTCAAAATGAACGAAAGCGGAACCTTCGCATTGACCTCCAGGAGCTCCCCACTGCAAAAGAACAGGAACGACCGGCCAGCCCCGCGGCAGCACATTCTGCTACGGGCCTCCCTCAGAACGGGGCCGGACCTAAAGGGCAGCAGCACGTAATTCATGGCATACAAAGCAGAACTCGACCGCATTCTGGAGGCGCTTGACGCCACTGAAACCTTGGAAGGCCTTCAGCTGATCGTTGAGCAGGTCTGCGAGGTGTTCGGCGTCGATCATGCAATGTACCTCTGGGTCGAAACCGCCGGAAACCACTATTATTTCGGCACCTATTCCAAGGCCTGGACAGAACGCTATCTGGACAAGGCCTACTCGCGGGTCGATCCGGTTGTGGTGGGCTGCTACCAGCGCTTTCACCCGGTGGACTGGAAGCGTCTGGACTGGAACCCCAAACCGGCCCGCGAGTTCCTGAAAGACGCGCGGGAGCATGGCGTGGGCAATCAGGGCTATGCCATTCCCATCAGGGGGCCGAACGGCCAGTTCGCGCTCTTCACGCTCAGCCACAATTGCGACGACGCCGCCTGGGAAAAGCTGATCGCGAAATACAACCGCGATTTCATTCTGGTGGCGCATTATTTCAACCGCAAAGTGCTGGAGCTGGAACCCTCCCGCAGTGCAGAACAAGCGCAGCCGCTGTCGCCGCGGGAAGTTGACGCGCTCACGCTTCTGGCGATCGGCTACAGCCGGGCACAAGTGGCTCAAACCCTGGCCATCTCAGAGCATACCCTGCGGGTCTATATCGAAAGCGCCCGCTTCAAACTGGGCGCGATCAACACCACACATGCCATTGCCCGGGCCGTAAGTCTCGGTTTGATTGTGGTTTAACGGTATCGCTACCTCTTAAGGTGTAAATTTTCTCCGACGCCGATCCTAATGGTCGTATCCTTCCCCTGATTTTCTACCAAAAGGGGAATACACCATGCTGCGCTACGTATACGGCCACGATCTTCACAACCATGCGGACCTGGCTCATTCAATGTTCCTGGACCGGGCCGATCAGTTCAAAACGCGGCTTGGCTGGGATGTGCAGGTGAATGCCAACGGCGAGGAGCGGGATCAGTACGACGAACTGGACCCGCTCTACATGATCTGGGAAATGCCCGACGGCAGCCACGGCGGCTCCATGCGGTTTCTGCCGACCACCGGCCGGGTGATGGTGAATGAAATCTTCCTGGATCTCTGCGGCGGCGTCCCCATCTGCAGCCCGCTGATCTGGGAATGCACCCGGTTCTGCCTGTCGCGCAAGGCGCAGGGCAGGATCGCGGCAGGACTGATGCTTGGCAGCCTGGAAATCATGCGCAACTTCGACGTTCCCCATTACACGGGGGTGTTCTACCGCCACACGGCCCGCGCGTTCCGCAACCTGGGCTTCGCGCCTGAAATCACCGGCACCCAGGGCGGGGGGCGCAATCCCATCTGCATGGGCTTCTGGGAATATGCCGAAGACACCTATCACAGCGTGTCGCGCAAGGCGGGCATCCCGCCGGAGCTGTCGCAGCTGTGGTTCGACCGCTCCTTCGGCGGTGCCGGCGCGTCCGGCCCGGTGGCGCTCAGCGCCTGAACATTGCGCAAACCGGGGCCGGATCCTCTGGCGGACCCGGCGCCGCGGCTGTAGGGTCGCGCCATGACAGCTCTGCCCGTACAGTTCTCCGATGACCAGGCCGCCGCTTATGACAGCGTGACCGAACTCCTGCGCAACGCGGGGGTGGATCTTGATGACGGGCTGCTGCACCCGCCCCGCGGCGATGCCGGGGTGATGGCGGTGATCGGCAAGGCCGGATCGGGCAAGACGCTGCTGCTGGCTGAGCTGTACAAGGCGCTGGAACAGGCCGGGGTTGAGATCGTCTCCGGCGACTATGAAAGCCGCAAGAAGAGCGACGACCGCCGCACGCTTGCGATCCTGGCACCTACCAACAAGGCCGCCAGCGTGCTGCGCCTGCGCGGCGTGCCCGCCACCACCATCCACCGCATCCTCTATACCCCGGTATATGACCCGGAGTATGAGCGTATTGCCGAATGGCTGGCGGGGCAGGGGGAACAGCCGGACATCGAAGGCCTGAGCGAGGAGGCGCTGGCCCGTGCTGCGGCCTTCTATGAGAAGAACAAGTCGATCCCCGGCGCGCTGGCGGCTGCGGGATTGCGCGGCTCGGATTTCATCACCGGCTGGAAGCGGCGCGAGGATCCTCTCGACATCGGCTTTATCGACGAGGCGTCGATGCTGGACGACCGCCAGTTCGAGGATCTGAAGGAGATCTTTCCCAACCTGATCCTGTTCGGCGACCCGGCACAGCTGGCGCCGGTGAACCAGTCCGGCTCCATGGTGTTCGAAACCCTGCCGGAACCGCGCCAGCTGGTTCTGAACCGCATCCACCGGCAGGAGGCAGGCAACCCGATCCTGGACCTGGCCCATGCGCTGGCCGACCCGCAGCTTGGGTTCGAGGATTTCGAGCGGATGGTGGAGGACACCGCCCGCCGCGACGACCGTGTGGTTTGGGGGCAGCGGGTGGAGGTCGATCTGATGGCGCGCTCGCCGGTGCTGGTCTGGCGCAACAACACCCGCATCCGGCTGATCAACGCCTTCCGCGCTGTGCATGGCGCGCCGGAGGATCAGCTGATCGCGGGCGAGCCGCTGATCTGCGACGGTATCGAACTGCCGATGAAGCACCGCAAGAAACGCCTGGATCTGGAGGCCCGAGGGCTGATCAAAGGGGCGCAGGTGATCTTTCTCGGCCCCGGCCGCAAACCCGGCTTCTCCCGCCTGCACGTGATGGGGGCTGAGGACCCGCAGGTCTCTGCCGCCTCGATCGTGAAGATCGAAAAACCGGACGAGGAAGAGCCCTTCATCCCCTACGCGGCCCGCATGGGCGCGACCTTCCTGCACGGTGCAGCAGTGACCATCCACAAGGCGCAAGGCTCGCAATGGGACACCGCCCAGGTCTTTGCCCCGGATATCTACGCGGCCGCCCGCATGGGCCGGGTTGAGGCGGGACAACCGTTGTGGAAGCGGCTGGCCTATGTCGCCATCACCCGCGCGCAGGAGCGGCTGATCTGGGTCGTCCGCAACCGCCTCGCCAAGCCCACTGGCCCGTTGCCGGTGGACGATCTCAAAGCCATGCCTGCTGCCGCACTCACGCTCGAAGCACAGGAGGACACCCCCGCATGAGCCATTCGATCCTGATCACTGGCGCCAGCTCCGGCATCGGCCGTGCCGTGGCGGAGCTGTTCCTGGCCGAGGGCTGGCAGGTGGGCCTGGTGGCGCGCCGGGCAGAGAAGCTGCAGGAGGTAGCGCAGGGCTTTGCGAACGCCCAGGTGCTGCCCGCCGATGTCTCGGATCCGGCAGCGGTGGATCATGCGGTGAACAGCTTTGCCATGGCGGCCGGGCGGCTGGATGTGCTGTTCAACAATGCGGGCATCTTTACGCCGCCGGGCACTATCGACGAGATCCCGCTGGACGACTGGTTCGCGTCTGTGAACGTGAACCTCACCGGCATGTACCTGGCAGCCCGCGCAGCCTTCCGCCAGATGCGGCAGCAGTCGCCGCAGGGCGGGCGGATCATCAACAACGGTTCCATTGCCGCGCATGTGCCGCGGCCCCATTCAGCGCCTTATGCAGCCACCAAGGCGGCAATCACCGGCCTCACCAAAAGCCTGTCGCTGGACGGCCGCCCCTTTGATATCGCCTGCGGCCAGATCGACTTCGGCAACACCCGCACCCCGATGGTGGAGGATTTGAGCCAGCGCCACGCTGAGGCCAACCCGGACGGAGAGCCGATGCACACATTTGCGGTGGAGGACGCGGCGAGATCCGTGCTGCACATGGCCAATCTGCCGCTGGAGGCCAATGTGCAGTTCATGACGGTGATGGCCACCAAGATGCCCTATATCGGCCGCGGCTGAGCGCTCCCGCCCGTCGCTGGCGCATCGCAGATGCGCCGCTCCCGTTGGACGTGGCGCTGCGCTGGCGCGCAGCGGGCCTGCGGCGGCGGCGCTGCTGCATACGGGCCGCAGAGGCTTCATCTTTGCAGCAAATACTCCGGGGTGAATTGGCCGCAAGGCCAAGAGGGGCCGGCCCCTCTTAGCGGTTCCTGAGCAGGCTGAAGGCAGCGGAGGCGCCCCAGCCGGCGGCAACGGCGATCGCCAGCGACATCAGGCCGTAAAGGAACGGCTGCTCGCGCGAAAGCGAGTACAGGAACCGCTCCAGCCCTACCTTGCGCACGTCGATTGTGGTCTCATAGCTCGACACCACCTCGCCGCCGCGGGTCAGGAAGATCCGGGTCAGATAGCTGCCTTCGGTCAGATCCGCGGGCATTTCGATGGCAGTGCGGAAGAGGGTCTGCTCATCCACGGCCACCGTGTTTTCACGCAGGGAATAAAGCCCGTTCTTCTCGCGGATCCGCACCACCGCATCGGCAAAGGCCTGGGCGCCGCGGATATGCATGGCGGCGCCGACCGAGCGGATCGCGCGCTTGATCGAAATCCGGTAGCGCAGGTCTTCGGTGTCGGTCAGCACCTGGTCGAAGGGGGCGCTGGTGGCCACGGCATAGAACGCCGGAGCGGAGTCGACCAGCACGCTGTCGACGTTGACCCAGATCCCCAGTTTCTTTTCCTTGCGCCGCACCATGACGGAGGGGGCCGGGCCGGACACGGCGACCACCACTTCCAGCGGGTCGTCCTGCGGGATCGGGGTTTCGCGTTTCACCGCCCCGAACACCAGGATTTCCGACCCGTCGAAGGTGGCGGTGATCGCCACCCGGTCCTGGCTGAGACCGAGCACGACCTCTTCCTTGCCGGCTTTAGCTGCGGAGTGCGGCAGCAGGGCCAGGGCGGCGGCGGTCAGCGCGGACAGGAGCAGCTTGCGCATGATCAGTGCCCCCCGGGCTCACCCAGCGAGAAAATCTCGGAGGGTTGCAGCAAAAGGTCGAGGCCCAGCTTGACGCAGACCGCGATGACCATCAGCGCCAGCAGGATGCGGAGCTGTTCGGCCTTGAGGTAGACGCCGATGCGGGTGCCGATCTGGGCGCCGACTACGCCGCCGATAAGCAAGAGAACCGCCAGCACAATGTCCACGGTATAGTTGGTGGTGGCGTGCAGCATGGTGGTAAAGCCGGTGACCAGGATGATCTGGAACAGCGAGGTTCCGACAACCACCTTGGTCGGCATGCCGAGGATATAGATCATCGCAGGCACCATGATGAAGCCGCCGCCAACCCCCATGATCGCTGCCAGGATACCCACCGCGACGCCAACCAGGATCGGCGGGATCACCGAGATATAGAGGCCGGAGGTGCGGAAGCGCATCTTGAACGGCAGCGCATGCACCCAGCCGCGCTGGCGGCGCGGGGCGGGCGCTGCACCGCCTGCCTTCTTGGATTTGCGGATCGCGTTCAGGCTTTCGATGAACATAAGCCCGCCGACGACGCCCAGGAAGACGACATAGCAGAGCTTGACCAGCAGATCGACCTGGCCAAGCGCCTTGAGGTAGTTGAACACCACCACCCCAAGCGCCGCGCCCAGCAGGCCGCCGGCCTGCAGCACCAGCCCCATCTTGATATCGACCGTGCGCCTTCGGAAATGCGCCAGCACGCCGGAGAAGGAAGAGGCGACAATCTGGTTCGCTTCGGTGGCCACCGCCACCGCGGGCGGGATGCCGATGAAGAACAAAAGCGGCGTCATCAGGAAGCCGCCGCCAACTCCGAACATGCCTGAGAGAACACCCACCATTCCTCCGAGGCCCAGAAGAAGGAAGGCATTGACCGAGACCTCAGCTATGGGAAGGTATATCTGCATGATCTTTGTTAGACCGCAGACCGTTCAAAAATCAATGATCTATGCCGCTGTGCAGCGTGCAGGACTGATTTGACGCATCAAACTGGACTCAACTGTGGCCGCTCTGCACTGGTCGGGCAGGGCCCCGCGCCCGCAGGCGGCGCAAGGGATTTTTCGCTGAGGAGACCCCGGGGACAGGTCGAGGGAAGTTGTATCTTTACCGCGCCAAGGGCGAACGGCGCCTGCGCGCCGCTGCTGCCGCGGCCCTTGCGCCTGGAAAGACACTGGCTGGGATCAGTCCGGAAAAGAGACGCCCGGCGCGGGGCCGGGCATTCCAAGGGTTTCTTGCGGAGCTTAGCGCTCCTTGACGTAGGGCTGGCCGCCGGCGCGGGGCGGGATCGCCTTGCCGACGAAACCGGCCAGGATCACCACCGTCAGAACATAAGGCAGCGCATCCATCGCCTGAACCGGGATGACGATGCCGCCCAGTTCGATGTTCTGGAAGCGCAGGGCGATGGCCTGCAGCAGTCCGAACAGCAGGCAGGCGCCCATTGCGTGCCAGGGCCGCCACTTGGCAAAGATCAGCGCCGCCAGGGCGATGAAGCCGCGGCCTGCGGTCATGTCCTTGACGAAGCCCGCCTGCAGCGCCGTGGCCAGATAGGCGCCGGCGATGCCGCACAGCAGGCCGCAGATCATCACTGCGCCGTAGCGCAGGCCGACCACCGAAACGCCTGCGGTGTCCACCGCTGCCGGGTTCTCGCCCACTGCGCGCAGGCGCAGGCCGAACCGGGTGCGGAACAGGATCCACCAAGTCGCCGGAACCGCCAGGAAGGCGAGGTAGACCAGCACTGAATGGCCCGACAGCAGCTCGGAATAAACCGGCCCCAGCACCGGCACGCCCGACAGGCTGTCGGCAAAGGGGAGGGTGATCGGTGTGAACCGTCCGCCGCTGAACAGCGACGGGGTGCGGCCGCCCTGCTGGAACCAGTCCTGGGCAATCAGCACCGTCATGCCCGCAGCCAGAAAGTTGATCGCAACGCCGGAAATCAGCTGGTTGCCGCGGAAAGTGATCGACGCCACCCCGTGCAGCCCTGCCAGCACCAGGGAAGAGGCGATGCCCGCCAGCAGCCCCAGCCAGACGTTGCCGGTCACGGCGGCGACGGCGGCGGAGAAGAAGGCGGCCATCAGCATCTTGCCTTCCAGGCCGATGTCAAAGATGCCCGCGCGCTCGGAGTAGAGCCCGGCCAGGCAGGCCAGCAGCAGCGGCGTGGCCAGGCGGACAGTGGAATCCAGAATCTGGATGATCGTCAGGAAATCCATCAGTTCTGCCCCCTCCGCACCGCGAGGAAGATCTTCTCAAGCGGCATCCGCACCATGTTGTCGAGCGCGCCGGTGAACAGGATCACCAGGGCCTGGATCACCACGATCAGCTCGCGCGGGATCGAGGTCCAAAGCGCCAGCTCCGCGCCGCCCTGGTAGAGGAAACCGAACAGGATCGCTGCCAGGAACACGCCGAACGGATGGTTGCGCCCCATCAGCGCCACCGCGATGCCGATGAAACCGGCGCCTTCTGTGGCGTTCAGCACCAGGCGTTCCGCTTCGCCCATGACGTTGTTGACCGCCATCATCCCGGCCAGCGCGCCGGAGATCAGCATGGCGATCATGATGGTGCGCACCGACGAGATGCCGGCATAACGCGCGCCCGGTTCGGATTTGCCCAGGGAGCGGATCTCATAGCCCAGCGGCGTGCGCCAGATCAGCAGCCAGACGAACAGGCAGGCGCCCATGGCAACCAGCAGGCTGACATTGGCGGGGGCCGATTTGGAGAAGTTAATGCCGATCGGGGCCAGCAGCTCATGCAGGGAGGGCAGGTGAACGGCCTCGGGGAAGCGTTCGGTGGCCGGGTCCATCGAGCCTTCGGGGCGCAGAACGTTGACAAGCACATAGTTCAGCACCGCCGCGGCGATGAAGTTGAACATAATGGTGGTGATCACGATATGGCTGCCGCGCTTGGCCTGCAGATAGGCGGGGATGGCGGCCCAGGCAGCACCGAAGATCCCGGCGCCAAGGGCGGCAAATACCAGTGCAAGCGTCCAATGCGGCCAAGGGATCAGCAGACAGACCAGCGCCACGCCCAACCCGCCCAGCATCGCCTGGCCCTCGCCGCCGATGTTGAACAGGCCCGCGTGGGCGGCCACCGCGACCGCCAGGCCGGTGAACATGAAATTGGTGGCGTAATAGAGCGTATAGCCCCAGCCATAGGTGGAGCCCAGGGCGCCATCGACCATCAGCTTGACCGCGGCCACCGGGTCTTCGCCGATCCCGAGGATCACCAGGGCCGACAGGATTGCGGCCAGCAGCAGGCTGATCAGCGGAATCAGGACCACATCGGCCCATTTCGGCATCTTGTCCATTTACGCGGCCCCCGGTTTGGCTGTCACGGCTGGAGCGCGCAGCGGTCCGGCCGACGCCCGTCCGCCCCCATGGGCGGGCGCTTCGCTTCCGCCCGCGGACAGGCGCAGGCCTTTGTTGCAAGTCATCTTGTATTGCATCACGCGGCCTCCCCCGCGACACCGGCCATCAGCAGGCCGAGTTCTTTCTCATCGGTCTGATGCGCGGGCCGTTCGCCCATGATCATGCCGTCAAACATCACTGCAACCCGGTCAGCAAGCGACAGGATCTCTTCCAGCTCGACCGAGACCAGAAGGATCGCCTTGCCCTGATCGCGCAGCGCAACGATCTGCTTGTGAATGAATTCAATGGCGCCGATATCGACGCCGCGGGTCGGCTGGCCGACCAGCAACAGGTCCGGGTTGCGCTCAATCTCGCGCGCCACCACGATTTTCTGCTGGTTGCCGCCGGAGAAGTTCTTGGCCGCCAGCCACGGATCCGGCGGGCGCACGTCGAATTTCTCCATCTTGGCCTCGGTATCGGCCTGCAGGGCGGCGTTGTTTATCAGCACGCCGTTCTGATAAGCGGCATCGCGGTGATAGCCGAAGGCCACGTTTTCCCAGGCGTGGAAGTCCATGATCAGGCCCTCCCGCTGGCGGTCTTCCGGGACATGGCCGATACCGGCATCGCGGCGCGCCCTGGCATCCGACCCGGGGCCGTTCAGCGGCAGCGGCGTGCCGTGCAGCTTGATGCTGCCGGTGCCCGGACGCATGCCGCCCAGCACTTCCAGCAGTTCCGACTGGCCGTTGCCGGCCACCCCGGCAATGCCGACGATTTCGCCCGCGCGCACGGTCAGGTCGATGCCCTTGATCCGCTCGACGCCGGCGCTGTCCACCACCCGCAGGTTCTCGATCTCCAGGATCGGGGCACCGGGCTGGGCGGGCACCTTATCCACGCGCAGCAGCACCTTGCGGCCTACCATCAGCTCAGCCAGGTGCTCGGGGCTGGTCTCAGACGTCTTGACAGTCGCGGTCATCTGGCCGCGCCGCATCACCGAAACCGTATCGGTGTACTCCATCACTTCCCGCAGCTTGTGCGTGATCAGGATGATGGTCTTTCCCTCTGTGCGCAGCCGGTCCAGGATGCGGAACAGCTGATCGGCCTCGGACGGCGTCAGCACGCCGGTCGGCTCGTCAAGGATCAGGATTTCCGCCTTGCGGTAGAGCGCCTTGAGGATCTCGACCCGCTGCTGCGCGCCGACGCCGATTTCGTCGATACGGGCGTCGGGGTCCACGAACAGCTCGTATTCCTCCTCCAGCGCCTTCAGCTCCTTGCGGGCGCGGCGCAGCGAGGGCATCAGCATGCCGCTGTCCTCGGCGCCCAGCACGATGTTTTCCAGCACGGTGAAATTTTCCACCAGTTTGAAATGCTGGAACACCATGCCGATGCCCGCGGCAATCGCCGCCTGGCTGTCGGGGATCTCGGTCTTCTTGCCGTTGATGAAGACCTCCCCTTTGTCGGCCTTGTAAAAGCCATAGAGGATCGACATCAGCGTCGACTTGCCGGCACCGTTTTCACCGATGATACCGTGAATGGTGCCGGGGGCGACGCGGATGGAGATGTCCTTGTTTGCCTGGACCGGGCCAAAGGCCTTGGAAATGCCTTTGAGTTCGATGGCGGGGGCAGTCAAGCGGGCTCTCCCATGCCTGTAAATCCGATCAGCCGCACCACCTTGCCGTCTTGCAGATCGGCAAAATACTGGCCGCGCATCATGCGGTTGCCGTCTTTAAGGAAATCCACCGTGGCACGCGCGTGCCCGTGGTGTTCCGTGACGGCCAACACTTTGGCCTCGGCGCCCGGCATGTTCGCGCTGAACTGCGCGATATAGTCCAGGTAGGCGCCGCGGCCCTCGATGGGGGCGGGGGTGTTGGGATCGGAATAATAGAATTCGGGCCCGATAGCCGCGCCGGTTTTTGCAGCACGGCCTTCGGGGGTTGGGTCGCCCCAGGCCGCAAACAGAGTATGAAGTGAATCCGTCATGGCCTGGGGCTTTCTCTTTAGAAGCTCAGAACCGGGCAGCTGTCATCGGACATGTAGTCATGCACTTTGATCTCGCCCGAGGCGATCTTGGCAGCAGCTTCGTCCACCGCGGCCTTCATCTCTTCGGTCACCAGGTCGGCGTTGTGCTCATCCATCGCATAGCCGACACCGCCATTGGCCAGGCCCATGACAGAGAAGCCGGTCTCCATCTCCGCGCCGTCGGTGAACGCCTCGAACACGGCGTTGCCGACGTTCTTGGTCATCGAGGTCAGCACTTTGCCCGAGTGCAGGTGGTTCTGGTTGCTGTCCACGCCGATCGACAGGATGCCTTCGTCGGCCGCGGTCTGCAGCACGCCCACGCCGGTGCCGCCGGCCGCGGCATAGACCACGTCAGCGCCCTGGCTGATCTGCGCCTTGGTCAGCTCAGAGCCCTTCACCGGGTCGTTCCAGGCTGCCGGGGTGGTGCCGGTCATGTTGGAAATCACCTTGGCGTCCGGGTTGGCCGCCTTGACGCCTTCGGCGTAGCCGCAGGCGAACTTGCGGATCAGCGGAATGTCCATGCCGCCAATAAAGCCGACGGTGTTCGATTCCGACGCCATCGCGGCCAGCATGCCCACCAGATAAGAGCCTTCGTGTTCGTTAAAGACAACCGAGCGCACGTTGTCGCCTTCAACCACCATGTCGATGATGGTGAACTTGGTGTCCGGATAATCGGCTGCCACCTGGCCCAGGGCGTCGGCAAAGGCAAAGCCGACCATCACGATCGGGTTGGCGCCGGCCTCGGCAAAGCGGCGCAGCGCCTGCTCGCGCTGGGCTTCGGACTGCAGCTCGATCTCACGGTAGGTGCCGCCGGTCTCTTCGACCCAGCGCTGGGCGCCGTTGTGGGCGGCTTCGTTGAAGCTCTTGTCGAACTTGCCGCCCAAGTCGAAGATCAGCGCAGGCTCGGCCAGCGCGGCACCTGCGGTCAGGGCCAGCGACGCGGCTGCGCCCATCAGCGGTTTCATCAGGGTCATCAGGTTAACTCCCACTGTCATTTTTGTTGGATGCAGCGGGGCTTTTCCGCTGCCCGGCCCCGTTCAGGCCTTAGAGGGTGCGGCAATTTAGCCTGCAGGGCAGGGAGAGGGTCAACCGCTTTTTGACCATTTGGTGCGAAATCCGCGCAACTGGCCTAGCGTAAAGCTTTTCTCATCAGGATCGCATCCGCCGGTTTTGCCCCTTCCCGGCGGTAATATCCGGCCCGGCGCCCGCATTCCGCGAATCCGCAGGCGTTGTACAGCGCCTGTGCAGGGGCATTGTCCGCGGCCACTTCCAGGAACACCTCCGCCGCGCCCCGCGCGCGGGCGGCTGATTCCCAGTCCGCCATGCAGGCGCGGGCCAGGCCCTGGCGCTGATGGGCGGGGCTGGTGGCGATGGTCAGCAGCTCTGCCTCATCCGCGATCACCCGCACCAGTGCAAAGCAGCGGGCATCGCCGGTGGCAAAGGTCAGCGGGCTGTCCAGCAGGGAGGCAAACTCCGCCGCTGACCAGGGCCGCGACTGAGTGAAGGCCGCGGCGTGGGTGGCGGCCAAGTCCTCGGGTGTCAGCGGGTCAGCCATCAATCAGTGCCGGCGGCACATCGCTGGACGGCGCGGCATCGGCAGAGCGCAGGTATAAAGGGGCAGGCGGTTCGGTCACGGTTTCAAACCGCCCGGCGGTGATGCGGGCAATGGCCTCGGCGATCCCCGCGGGGCTTGCCTCGGGCGTAAACGCCAGCCCGGCGCCGCGGGCGGCCTCCTCTGCCTCCTGGCGCGGCATCAGACGCGGCGCTTCCCCGGGCAGGGCGGCATACACCTGATCGCGCGGCGCGGGCACCGCGGGCAGGGTGCCTGCGGCAGCCCGGGATTCAAACCCGTCAACGCCCACGGCCGGAATCTCCAGCCCCAGTGCAAGGCCGCGCGCAGCAGAAACCGCAATGCGGATGCCGGTGAAGTTGCCGGGGCCGACACCGACGCCAATGGCATCGAGGTCGGCCCACGCGGCGCCGCCCTCTGCCAGCACCTCCTCCAGCAGCGGCATCAGCCGTTCAGCCTGGCCGCGGGTCATTTCTTCCAGGCGGGACGCCAGCAGGACGTTCCCGCGCAGCAAAGCGGCCGCGCAATGCGCGGCCGATGTGTCAAATCCCAGAACCAGTGGTTCGGAGGTCATGCGTTGTCCTTTCGCAGCCGGTCAGACGGCAACCGGGCGCACCTCGGTGACTTCCGGGATGTAGTGGCGCAAGAGGTTCTCAATGCCCATCTTCAGCGTCAGGGTCGAGGACGGGCAGCCCGCGCAGGCACCCTGCATGTGCAGGTAGACGACGCCGCGGTCAAAGCCGTGGAAGGTGATGTCGCCGCCGTCCTGGGCCACTGCCGGGCGCACGCGGCTGTCCAGCAGTTCCTTGATCTGGTTGACGATTTCGGCGTCTTCGCCGGAATGCTCAGCATGGCCTGAGGCCGGATCGGAAGAGCCGTCCGCCATCACCGGCTGGCCGGATTGGTAATGCTCCATCACTGCGCCCAGAATGGCGGGCTTGATGTGGTCCCAGTCCACTCCGTCCGCCTTGGTCACGGTCACGAAATCATTGCCGAAGAACACGCCGGTCACGCCCTCAACCGCAAAGATGCGGGAGGCCAGCGGCGATTTGCCCGCAGCCTCAGAGCTGGGGAAGTCGGCGGTGCCCACTTCCAGAACGGTCTGGCCCGGCAGGAATTTCAGCGTCGCCGGGTTGGGCGTGGATTCGGTCTGAATGAACATGTCGGGTCTCCGTTAAGCGTGCCCCCGATATGCGCCCTGCGGCCCGCCAAGTCAAGATTTGGAACTATTCTAAATTCGGGCGGCTGCGGCGTGCTCCAGGGCTTGCTCCAGCCGGTCGTCGCCCCAGAACAGCTCCGGGCCGCTGACGAAGCTCGGCGCCCCGAAAATGCCTGCGGCGATCGCGGCGTCGGTCTGCGCCCGCAGCGCCGATTTGATGGCAGGTGACTGGGCGCGCAGCCTGAGCGCCTCGTCAAGGCCCGCCTGGCACAGGCAACCCTGCAGGACAGCGTCGCTGGAAATATCCGCGCCGTCGCCGAACTGCGCCTGAAACACCGCTTTTGTGAAAGCTTCGATGCGGTCCTGCTCCGCGGCGGCAATTGCCAGACGCGCCGCCTTTAGTCCGTTTTGCGGGAACGGATCGGGGCGCCGGAAGGGCAGCCCGCGCGCGGCGCAAATCCGCTCCATGTCGCGCCACATGTAACGCCCCTTGGCGGGGTAGATGTTGAACGGGGAGGTGTCCCAGCCCTGGGCTGCAAACACAGGCCCCAGCAGGAAGGGCTGCCAATCAACAGCAACCCCGCGTGCGGCGGCGAGCGCGCCGATCCGCATCACGCTGAGATAAGAATAGGTGGAGGCAAACTCGAACCAGAATGTGATCCTGCCGGTCATCGCCTCTGCCATTTCCCGCGCTCAGGTGATCGCTTCCAGCTTCTCTTTGCTCAGATCGCCGGGAACTATGGTGATTGGCACCGGCAGGGTGCCCGAGTTCTTGGTCAGCTGGGTGACCAGCGGGCCTGGCCCCTTGCGGCCGGTTCCGGCACCCAGCACCAGCACGCCGATTTCAGGATCGCCTTCGATGTAATCAAGGATCTCCGGCACCGGCTCGCCTTCGCGGATCACCAGCTCCGGGTCAACGTTCTGGCGGTCGCGCATCCATTTGGCAAAGACTTCGAAATGCGCATGGATCCGCTCGCGGGCCTCTTCCCGCATCACTTCGCCGACGCCGATCCAGTGGTTGAACTCGTCCGGCGGGATCACCGACAGGATAGTGACGCCGGCGCCGGTATGCGCCGCCCGCATCGCGGCGAACCGCATCGCGTTCAGGCATTCGCGGCTGTCATCCAGTACCACAAGGAATTTGCGCATTTTCGCTCTCTCGTTGTTCCACCGCGGATCATGACGCAAGCGGGCGCATCAGGCAATAGAGCCAAAGCCTTTGAGCCGTTTCAGGAAACTGGCTCTAGGCCGGGGCGGGAAGCGCTCCCGTGCCCGCAGGATCTACCGGCTGCGCCGGAACCCCCTTGGCGGCCTTGGGCCTGGCGCCGCGCATTGCGCGGCGCGGCACCGTGCGCAGGCACGGTGCCATGCCCAACCGTGCAGCGGCCTTTTGCAAAAAGGCCCGGAGCGGGCGGGAGCCGTACCAGGCGGCGCAGCGCCTTGTGTCAGGTCTGGCTGCGGGCCCAATCCCAATACATTTCGCGCACCCGCTTGGCGACGGGGCCGGTTTGATACTGGCATTCGTCGAAAGCGGTGACCGGTGTCACCTTGCTCATGTTGCCGGAAAGGAAGACCTCGTCGGCCGCCTCAAAGTCCTGATAGCCCAGCACGCATTCATGCACATTGATGCCATCGGCGCGCATGTTCGCGATGTGGCGGGCGCGGGTGATGCCGGCCAGGAAGGTGCCGTTGGGGATCGGGGTAAAGACCTCGCCGTCGCGCACCATAAAGACATTGGTGGTGGCGGTTTCCGCAACGTTGCCCATGGCATCCAGCACCAGCGCATTGGTGAACCCCTTGCTGCGCGCCTCCCGCAGCATCCGGGCGTTGTTGGGATACAGGCAGCCGGCCTTGGCATTCACCACCGCGTTTTCCAGCACCGGACGGCGGAAGCGGGTGCGGGTCAGCGTAGCGGAGGCCTCAGGCGCCGCCATCGGGATTTCCTCCAGGCTGACCGCAAAGCGGGTGCTGTCCGGGTCAGGGGCAATCAGAGTCGCGTCGCCGTCGGCGGCCCAGTACATCGGCCGGATATAGACGGCGGAACCCGGGGCAAAGCCTTCCAGCCCCTCGCGGATCAGCTCTGCCATCTGCTCAACCGAATGGGTGGGCGTCATAAGCAGCGCCTCGGCCGAGGCATTGGTGCGGGCACAGTGCAGATCCAGGTCCGGGGTCACCCCGTCGAAGAAACGCGCGCCATCGAACACCGAGGATCCGAGCCACATCGCATGATCCGCCGCCCGCATCACCGCCAAGTCGCCGTCGTGCCAGCTGCCGTTGAAATAGGTCCGGATTGTGCCGCTTACAGCCATGATTTCCCTCCCTCTGCTTGCCGCTAGGGTAGGCAGGGAAAGGTCAGAGGTCCAGACCTAACATTGCCCGCAGGTGTCCTGGCGAAGACTGCGGCCCGGCCTATTTATTGTTTTTTTACAATGGGCTGTCCGGTGCTTGCGCCCATTCTGACGCTGCGTCTGTTGGGTCAGGCATTCTGACCAATTGTTTCGCGCGCGAAACATTCGGGCAGCAAGGCTGACCTACTCAACCCCCGCGAGCAAAGCCTGCAGGTCCAGGGCCTCTGTGCCCATGGCGAGGCTTCCGTCCGGCCCGCGCGGCCATTCCGCCTCCGGCCGGTCGCGGTACAGCTCCACCCCGTTGCCGTCCGGGTCGCGCAGGTAGATCGCCTCGGAGACGCCGTGATCGGCGGCGCCCTCCAGCGCGATGCCTGCCTCCAGCACCCGCCGCAGCGCCGCGGCGAGGCTCTTGCGGTCCGGCAGCAGGATGGCAGTGTGGTAGAGGCCGGTCGCATTAGGCGCCGGGGCAGGGCCGCCGCGCGACTGCCAGGTGTTGAGGCCGATATGATGGTGATAGCCGCCCGCCGACAGGAAGGCGGCAGAGCTGCCCAGCCGCTGGGTCACCTCAAAGCCGAGGACGCCGCTGTAGAACTGGATCGCACGTTCCAGGTCCGAAACTTTCAGGTGCACATGGCCGATGCCGGTGCCTGCGGGAAGTGTTGCCGTGCCGGTGCTCATTGCAGCCTCCATCTGTCTGGTGCCGCAGATATGGCTGCTGAGCGGATCGGCTTCCATTCCGCGGCAACGCACCATGTGCCTGTGGATTTGCACAGCGGCAGCGGCGCAGCGCGGCGGGCGCGCCGGGCCCAACCGGGCCCGCGCATCTGTGATGCGCTGCAGCCCGGGCGGGAGGTCTGCGGGTGAAGATCAGGCGGCCGGTTTCAGGCCGGCCTTGTCCAGAATGGCCCCGGCGTCCTGCTGCCAGCGGGCCTTAAGCTCTGCATTCGGGGTGCGGCGCAGGCCCATGGCCTTCATCCCTTCGAATTTCTCCGAGGCCTCCTGGCCAAAGCTCGCGGCGACCCGCGGCCACCAGTAGTCAACCAGCTCCTGCAGGCTATCAGCGCCCTGGGCCTCGACCAGCACCATCAGCCCTTCTTCGGCCAGCTCCGCATGGCGGGTCTCCACCGGCAGGATGGCACGGAAGGCTTCGGCCAGAGGCTGATAGGAGACATGGCTAAGCTCCTCCAGCTGCAGCACCACCGCGCGGCCCATCAGCAGGTTCATCACCACCGCATCCGCCCAGCCTTCCAGCGGGTAGTTGAACACCGCCAGACGCATGTCGTGCTTGGTGCGGCTCTGACCGATGTCGGCATCCCGCTCCAGCCGCGCGGTCCAAGGGTGATGGTCGGCATAGCGTTCGGTGTCAGCGCCGAAATCGCCCATGATCCGCAGCACCTTCTCGGCGTGGTCGGTCTTTTCCAGCACGATCCGCGCCGCGGCGATGCGGGCCTTGATGCCGGGGCCTTCGTTGATGATGTCGGCAAAGCCCGCGGCTCCGGCCAGTTCGCTGTCGACGAAGGTTGCCATCAGCTTCATCAGCTCGGCGCGGTAGCGCGGCGGCACGTTGGACGGGTTGGTCAGAACCCCGCCCTGGGCCAGATAGCTTGTGATGCTCATCTCTTCGGACATGAAACGCCCTCCCTGAAAACTCCGGGCTACCCGGTTTTTTGAAATTGCCTTACTGATCGTAGTCCACGACGACGTTGTCGGTCACCGGGTAGGCCTGACAGGACAGCACATAGCCCTTTTCGACCTCGTAATCCTCCAGCGCGTGGTTGGCGACCATCTCGACCTCGCCCTCCAGCACCTTGCAGCGGCAGGTGGAGCAGACGCCGGCCTTGCAGGCGTAGGGCGCGTCCATGGCGTTCTCCAGCGCCGCATCCAGAAGGGTCATATCCTTGCCCATCTCGATGGTCTGGGTGGCGCCGTCCAGGGTGATCGCGGCCTTGGTCTGGTTGGCGCTGCTGGCGGCATCGGTTGCGGCGGCCTTGCGCTTGGCGCGGCCCGGCTGGGCGGAGGCGAACAGTTCGAACTTGATCTGGCTGTCCTCAAGCCCCGCACTGCGCAGCGCGGCGGCGATGCCCAGCATCATCGGCTCAGGACCGCAGATAAAGGCGGTGTCCACGTTTTCGATGTCGATCCAGTGCTCAAACAGCTGGGCGCATTTCTCTTCGGTCACCAGACCGGTGAACAGGTCGATTTCCTGCGCGTCGGATTCCAGAACATGGATCACGTTGAACCGGCCCATGTAGAGGTTCTTCAGATCCTCCAGCTCCTCGCGGAACATGATCGTGTTCACGCCCTTGTTGGCGTAGACCAGCGTGAAGGAGGATTTGGGCTCCGCCGCCAGCGTGGTCTTGAGGATCGACAGCACCGGGGTGATGCCGGAGCCGCCGGCAAAGCCCAGATAGTGCTTTTCGGCAGTGCCTTCGAGCGGGGTGAAGAAGGTGCCCATCGGCGCCATCGCCTGCAGGGTGTCGCCGGTCTTCAGCTCGGTGTTGGCCCAGGTCGAGAACGCGCCGCCGTCGACGCGCTTGATGCCGACCTGCAGGATGCCCTCGTCCTTGCCTGCGCAGATCGAGTAGCTGCGGCGCAGCTCCTCGCCGTCGAAGTCGCGGCGGAAGGTCAGGTATTGGCCTTGGGTGAAATCAAACTCCTCAGCCGCGCCGTTCACGGGCTTCAGGGTGACAACCACCGCATCGCGGATGGTTTTGCGGACATCGGTGACTTCAAGGTCGTGAAAGCGCGCCATCAGGGTCTCCTCAGATGCACTTGAAATAATCAAAAGGTTCGAGGCAGTCCTGGCAGCGCCAGTGGGCCTTGCAGGGGGTCGAGCCGAACTGGCTGACCTTGGTGACATGTTTGCTGCCGCAGTGCGGGCATTTTTCAGGACCGCCCGCGGGCTGGGGCGGGGCGATGCCGTAATCCTCCAGCTTGGCGCGGCCCTTGTCAGACAGCCAGTCGGTGGTCCAGGCGGGGGAGATCTGGGTCTTCAGCTTCAGATCGGTGATGCCGTGGCCGCGCAGGGCGGTTTCGATGTCCATAGCGATCACTGATGTGGCCGGGCAGCCGGAGTAGGTCGGGGTGACCGTGACCACCAGGGTTTCGCCCTCCCAGGCCACGTCGCGGATGATGCCCAGATCCACCAGCGAAATCACCGGGATTTCCGGATCGGGCACGGCGTCGAGCCAGTCCCAGATCTGGTCAATGCTTGGCTGAGTTGTCACTTGGCTCATGCGGTTACCCTCATTGGCTGTTCTGCCCGGCAATACGCCGGGCAACGCCCGTCCCGCCCCCGCGGGGCAGGAGTTTCCCGCCCGCCCCGCCGGGACGGGCGATGCCCTCAGTTCGTTGGCCGCGGCCTTACCACTTGGCGCCCGGGTAGGCGCGCTGCAGCCATTGCATCTGGGTCAGCAGGTGGCCCAGGTGCTCGGTATGCATCGCACCGGTGCGCCCGCCCTTGTGGGCAAAGCGGCTCTCCGGAATGGTCAGCGTCGCGTCGCCCAGGATGCGGGAGATCAGCGCGTCGTACTCTTCGCGCAGGGACGCCGGGTCGGGGGCGATGCCCGCTTTCACCATTTCGGCGTCGGCCTCGTCGGACTGGAACATCTCGCCCACGTAGGGCCACAGATAGTCCAGCGCCTCCTGCATCCGGCGGTGGCTTTCCTCGGTGCCGTCACCCAGGCCCACCACCGTGTCGGCGGAGCGCTCCAGGTGATAGGCCACTTCTTTCGAGGCCTTCTCGGCAATCGCGGCGACCCGCTCGTCCGAGGATTTCATCAGGCGGCCCAGCTGGATGGAATGCCAGGCGTCGAACAGGAACTGGCGCATCAGGGTGCGGCCGAAGTCGCCGTTCGGCACCTCGCACAACAAAACATTGCGGAAGTCCCAGGCGTCGCGCAGGAAGGCGAGATCGTCAGCGGATTTGCCTTCGCCCTGCACTTCACCGGCGAGGCCAAGCCACATCTGGGTCTGGCCGATCAGGTCCAGCGCGGTGTTGGCCAGCGCGATGTCCTCTTCCAGCACCGGCGCATGGCCGCACCATTCGCTGACCCGGTGGCCGAGGATCAGGGTGTTGTCCCCCATCCGCAGCAGGAACTGGGTGAATGCGTCGTCGCGGGTCATTACATCGCCCCCACTTCTTCGGGGATGTCGAAGAAGGTCGGGTGGCGGTAGACCTTCGACTCGGACGGCTCATAGAGCGGGCCCTTGTCGCTGGGCGAGGAGGCGGAGATGTGGTTGGCTTCCACCACCCAGATCGACACGCCTTCGTTGCGGCGGGTATAAACGTCGCGGGCGTTCTTGATCGCCATCTCGGCGTCCGGCGCGTGCAGGGAGCCGACGTGGCGGTGGCTCATGCCGTGCTGGCCGCGGATGAAGATTTCCCAGAGGGGCCATTCGTTTTTCATGTCTCAAATCCTCCTGGCTGAGGGAGCGCTGCGCGTCAGGGCGTAGCGCCGGAATTCTTGGGGTTACTCGGCGGCGTGCTGGCGCGCGGCCTTCTTTCTGGAATGCGCAAGCAGGCCGTCGCGGACCCAGGCTCCGTCGTCCCAGGCCTTGTTGCGGGCGGCGAGGCGGTCCACGTTGCAGGGGCCATTGCCCTGGATCACGTCAAAGAACTCGCTCCAGTCCGGGTCGGTGTAGTCGTAGTGGCCGCGCTCCTCGTTCCATTTCAGGTCCGGATCGGGGATGGTCAGGCCCAGGTATTCGGCCTGCGGAACGGTCTGGTCGACAAACTTCTGACGCAACTCGTCGTTGGTGTTCATCTTGATCTTCCACTTCATCGACTGGGCGGAGTGGACCGAGTCCTTGTCGGACGGGCCGAACATCATCAGCGACGGGTACCACAGGCGGTTCAGCGCGTCCTGGGCCATCTTCTTCTGCTCCGGGGTGCCCTCGGCCATCTGGCGGATGGCGTCATAGCCCTGGCGCTGGTGGAAGCTTTCTTCCTTGCAGATGCGGATCATCGCGCGGGAGTAGGGGCCGAAGGAGGTCCGCTGCAGCGGCACCTGGTTCATGATCGCCGCACCGTCCACCAGCCAGCCCACCGCGCCGATGTCGGCCCAGTTCAGCGTCGGGTAGTTGAAGATCGACGAATACTTCATGCGGCCGTCCAGCAGCATCTCGGTGATCTCGTCGCGGGAGACGCCCAGCGTCTCTGCCGCGCAGTAGAGGTACAGGCCATGACCGGCCTCATCCTGCACTTTGGCGAGCAGGATCGCCTTGCGCTCCAGCGTCGGCGCGCGGGTGATCCAGTTGCCTTCGGGCAGCTGGCCGACGATTTCGGAGTGGGCGTGCTGGCCGATCTGGCGGATCAGCGTTTTGCGGTAGCCTTCGGGCATCCAGTCCTTGGGCTCGATCTTCTCGCCCGCGTCGATGCGCGCCTGGAAGGCCGCCAGCTTCTCCGGATCGTCCTGGGTCGCCTCGGATTTGATCATCTGAGCATACATGTCTGGGACCTCCTAATCTTCGTTACACGCGTTCCAGGATCAGGGCGGTGCCCTGTCCGACGCCGACGCACATGGTGCAGAGCGCAAAACGCCCGCCGGTGCGCTGCAATTGGTAGGCGGCGGTCAGCACCAGCCGCGCGCCGGACATGCCGAGCGGGTGGCCCAGTGCAATTGCACCGCCGTTGGGATTAACATGGGGCGCATCGTCGGCAACGCCAAGCTCGCGCAGTGTCGCAAGGCCTTGGCTGGCGAAGGCCTCGTTCAGTTCGATCACGTCCATCTGGTCGATGGTGAGGCCGGTGCGGGCCAGAACCTTGCGGGTGGCGGGCACCGGGCCGATGCCCATGATGCGCGGCTCGACGCCTGCGGCAGCCATGCCGACGATGCGGGCCATCGGCTTCAGGCCGTTCTTGGCGGCCGCCGCCTCATTCGCCATCAGGATTGCTGCGGCACCGTCATTGACGCCGGAGGCATTGCCAGCGGTCACGGTCTTGTCCGGGCCGTTGACGCCCTTGAGGCCCGCCAGCTTCTCAGCCGAGGTGCCGGGGCGGGGGTGTTCGTCGGTGTCCACCACGATGTCATCGCCCTTGCGCTGGGGGATGGTGACCGGGATGATTTCGTCCTTGAAGATGCCGGCCCCATGCGCGGCGGCCCAGCGGGCCTGGCTGCGGGCGGCGAATGCATCCTGATCCTCGCGGGAGACGCCGTAGTCCTCGGCCACGTTGTCAGCGGTCTGCGGCATCGAGTCGGTGCCGTACATCTCGTGCATCTTCTTGTTCACGAAGCGCCAGCCGATGGTGGTGTCATAGACCGCATTGGCGCGGGTGAAGGCAGAGGTTGCCTTGGGCATCACAAAGGGCGCGCGGGACATGCTTTCTACGCCGCCGGCGATGGCCATATCGTAGTCGCCCGCCTTGATCCCGCGGGACGCCATGCCGACCGCATCCATGCCGGAGGCGCAGAGCCGGTTGATCGTGGTGCCGGGCACAGAGGTGGGCAGGCCCGCCAGCAGCGCCGCCATGCGGGCCACGTTGCGGTTGCTTTCACCGGCCTGGTTGGCATCGCCGAAAATCACATCGTCGAGGGAGCCCCAGTCCACGTCCGGGTTGCGCGCGGCAAGCGCGGCAATCGGCAGGGCGGCAAGATCATCGGTACGCACCTGGCTCAGCGCGCCGCCGTAGCGGCCGATCGGGGTGCGGGTGGCATCGCAGATGAAAGCATCCATGGGTGTTCGCGTCTCCTGTGGCGGCGGCGGGATAAGCCGACCGTTGGGTCGGTATTACGCCGGAAGATGATTCGCGGCAAGTGAAATGTAACCTGAAACTTTCACCTTTGGAAATTTTGTAACGCGTCCGTGAGGCCAGGCGCAGCCTCCGCCGCAGTGAACGCGGGGTTATTGTTGCGAAGCCAAGGCCTTGGCGGCCAGGCTGGCAGCAAGGAGCCGCCGCTTGCGGGCAAATCCGTGTATGCTGTGAGCGGATGACGGCCAAAGGGAGGAGCAATGCCACAGGTTCTGCGCATCGGCGGCGCTGCCGGGTTCTGGGGGGAGGTCGCCCTGGCCACGCCGCAGCTGCTGGCGGCGGGAGGCTTGGATTTCCTCGTCTATGACTACTTGGCCGAGATCACCATGGCGGTGCTGGCGCGGGCGCGGGCAAAGGATCCGCAGGCAGGGTATGCAACCGATTTCGTAACGGCGGCAATGGCCCCGAACCTTGCGGAGATCGCGCGGCAGGGGGTGCGAGTCGTCTCCAACGCGGGCGGCGTGAACCCGCAGGCCTGCGCCGCGGCCCTGCGGCAAGAGGTCGAAGCCAAGGGTTTGGACTTGCAGGTGGCGGTTGTTGCTGGCGACGACCTGCTCGGGCGGGCCGCGGAGCTGGCGGAGGCTGCGCCGGAGGATATGTTCACCGGCGCGCCGTTTCCGCCGCTGGAGAAGATTGCCAGCGTCAACGCCTATCTGGGGGCCTTTCCCATTGCCGCGGCCCTGGACCGTGGCGCGGACATTGTGGTGACCGGGCGCTGCGTGGACAGCGCGGTGACGCTAGGGGCTTGCATTCATCACTTCGGCTGGGGGGCGGCGGACCTGGACCGGCTGGCAGGCGGCAGCCTGGCGGGCCATATCCTTGAATGCGGGCCGCAGGCGACCGGCGGCAATTTCACCGACTGGCAGGCGGCGGAGGATATGGCCGCGATCGGCTACCCCATTGCGGAGATCCGCGAGGATGGCTCCTTTGAGGTGACCAAGCCTGCAGGCACCGGCGGCCTTGTATCGCGCGGGACGGTGGCGGAGCAGCTGCTCTATGAGACCGGCGACCCGCAGGCCTATGTGCTGCCGGACGCGGTGTGCGATTTTTCCGCCGTCACGGCGACAGAGACCGGGCCGGACCGGGTGCGGGTGGCCGGTGCCCGGGGGCGCGGGGTGCCGGATGCGTATAAGACCTGCATCACCTGGCAGGACGGTTTCCGCAGCGGCCATTACTTCACCTTCTACGGCCTTGATGCCGAGGCCAAGGCGCGGGCCTTTGCCAAGGCGGCGCTGGCCCGGTCGCGGGATGTGCTGCAGGCGGCAAAGCTGCCGGATTTCAGCGATGTGAGCATTGAGCTTATCGGCAGCGAAAGCCAGTTCGGCGGGCTGCGGCAGAGCGAGCCCGCGCGGGAGGTGGCGGCCAAGATTGCGGTGCGCCACCCTGATGCCCGCGGGGTAGGGGTATTCCTGAAGGAGGCGGTGGGGCTGGGCCTGTCGGCGCCGCCGGGACTCAGCGGGTTTGCGGGTGCCCGGCCCAAGCCTTCGCCGGTGCTGGCGCTGTTTTCCTGCCTGCTGCCCAAGGCGCAGGTGCCCGTGGCAGTGCGGGATGCGGCAGGCAGCTGTGCGGTGCCGCCGACCGCGGCTGTCCCGCTGAGGGCGGTGGAACCGCCCGCACCGCCGCCAGTGCCGCAGGCCAAGCGGATGGCGGAGGTGCCGCTGATCCGCCTGGCCTGGGCGCGCAGCGGCGACAAGGGCGACATCGCCAATATCGGGGTGATCGCGCGCAGGCCGGAACTGATGCCCTGGATCTGGGAGGCGCTGGACGAGCCCCATATGCGCCGGGTGTTCGGGCACTTCTGGGACGGGCGGATGGAGCGCTTCTATCTGCCCGGCAGCGCCGCGATGAATATCCTGCTGCTGGGTGCGCTGGGCGGCGGCGGCACGTCTTCCTTGCGTAATGATCCCCAGGCCAAGGGCTATGCGCAATTGCTGCTGGCGGCGCCGGTGCGGGTGGATGCGGACTTGCTGGAGGCCGCGGTATGATGTGCGCAGGGCGGAAGGCAAATTGGGAAAGCAGTTCATGAGTGAATTCCAGACCAAAATCAGCCCCGACAGCGAAACCTTCGCCCGAAACCGCGAAGATATGCTGGCGCTGGTCAAGCGGATGCGCGATCTGGAGGCCCGCGCGGCGGCGAGATCCGAAGAACGCCGCCCGGTTTTTGACAAACGCGGGCAGCTGTCGCCGCGGGAGCGGGTCTCGGCGCTATTGGATCCGGGGCTGCCGTTCCTGGAGCTGTACAACATGGCCTCCTATCTGGTGGATGACCCGGATCCGGAGACCTCAGTCCCCGGCGCCTCGATCATCCTGGGGATCGGGTATGTCGAGGGCGTGCGGGCGATGGTCTTTGCCGATGATGCCGGGATCAATGCCGGCGCGATGACGCAGAAGTCGGTGGACAAGGCGCTGGGCGCGATTGACATCACCGAGCGGCAGAAGCTGCCCTTCATCCACCTGGTGGAAAGCGCCGGCGCCGACCTGATGCGCTACACGGTGGAGCTTTGGGCGCATGGCGGCGGAATGTTTGCGGGGTTGGCGCGGCTGTCGGCGGCGGGCATTCCGGTGATCACGGTGCTGCACGGAGCGTCGACTGCGGGCGGCGCTTATCAGCCGGGGCTGTCGGATTATGTTATCGGGGTCAAGGGCAACGGCATGGCGATGCTGGCGGGCGCCGCGCTGGTGCAGGCGGCGACCGGCGAGGTGGCGCAGGACGCGGACCTTGGCGGTGCTGAAATGCATGCCGCTGCCACCGGGCTGGTGGAGTATCTGGCCGAGGATGATGCCCATGGCATTGAAATCGCCCGGGAGGTGGTGGCCGGGCTGGGCTGGCAGCCTTGCGCGCCGGCGCTGCCGGATTACGCTGAACCAGTGCTGCCGCCTGATCAGATTGCGGGCGTGGTGCCGGTGGACTACCGCAAGCCCTATGACATGCGCGAGGTGGCGGCGCGGATTGCCGATGGCTCGCAGCTGCGGGAGTTCAAGCCGGGCTACGGGCCGGCCACGCTTTGCCTGCAGGCGCGGATCATGGGGCAGCCTGTTGGCCTTCTCGGCAATAATGGCCCCTTGGACCCGGACGGGGCCGCCAAGGTCACGCATTTCCTGCAGGCGATGGACCAGGCCGGCACGCCGGTGGTCTTTCTGAACAATACCACCGGTTACATGGTCGGCACCGCATCAGAGCGGGCGGGCATGATCAAGCACGGTGCCAAAATGATCCAGGCGGTGACAAATTTGCGGGTGCCGAAGGTCGCCCTCTACACCGGTGCCAGTTTTGGGGCAGGAAACTACGGCATGTGCGGCTATGCCTTTGGCGCGGATTTCCTGTTCACCTGGCCCAATGCGATGACCGGAGTGATGGGCGGCGAACAGGCGGCGCTGACGATGGAACAGGTCGCCCGGCGCACGGCGGAGCGCAAGGGCGTGGAGGCGGACGAGGCGCGGCTGGCGGCGCAGCGCGCGAAGATCACCGCGCATTTCGGCGGGCAGTCTGACGCCTTCTATACCTCGGGACGGGTGCTGGACATGGGGATGATCGACCCGCGCGACACCAGGCGGGTGATCGGCTTTTGCCTGCAGACCTGCCAGGAAGCGCGGGCGCGGCAGCTGAACCCCAACAGCTTTGGCGTGGCGCGGATCTGAAGGAGGCGGGATGAGCAGTTTCGACACGATCCTGGTGGCCAACCGCGGCGAAATTGCGCTGCGGGTGATGCGCACGGCACGGGCGATGGGGCTGGCGTGCGTTGCGGTTTACACCGATGCGGATGCCGCCAGCCCTCATGCCGCATTTGCCGATGCCTCCATCCGCATCGGCGAAGGCCCGGTGGCGGACAGCTACCTGTCGATAGACAAGATCATCGCGGCGGCCAGGGAGGCGGGGGCCGGGGCTGTTCACCCGGGCTATGGTTTCCTGTCGGAAAATGCAGAATTTGCCCGCGCCTGTGCGGCTGCCGGGCTGGTTTTCATTGGCCCTTCTGCGGAGGCGATTGCGCTGATGGGCAACAAGGCCGCGGCCAAGTGCAAGATGATTGCGGCGGGGGTTCCTTGCATACCCGGGAATGAAGGCGCGGATCAGGCAGTCGATGTGCTGGCGGCGGAAGCGGACCGGATCGGCTTTCCGGTGATGATCAAGGCAGCCGCGGGCGGCGGCGGCAAGGGGATGCGGCTGGTGCAGCGGCCTGCGGATTTCAGCGCTGCCCTGCAGCTGGCCCGCAGCGAGGCGCTGGCGGCTTTCGGTTCCGATGAGGTGATCCTGGAAAAAGCCCTGACGCGGCCGCGCCATGTGGAGGTGCAGGTTTTCGGCGATGCTGATGGCACTGTAATCCATCTGGGGGAGCGCGATTGCTCCATCCAGCGCCGCCATCAGAAGGTGGTGGAGGAGGCGCCAAGCCCGGCCGTGGACGCAGCCTTGCGCGCCCGGATGGGGGCAGCGGCAGTCAAGGCGGCGCAGGCCATCGGCTACCAGGGGGCGGGCACGGTCGAGTTTCTGCTGGATCAGGACGGGGTGTTTTATTTCCTGGAGATGAACACCCGGCTGCAGGTGGAGCATCCGGTGACGGAGATGGTCACCGGGCTGGACCTGGTGGAGATGCAGATCCGGGTGGCGCGGGGCGAGCCTTTGGGGCTGGCGCAGGACGACGTGCGGCTGGAGGGCCACGCCATCGAGGTGCGGCTTTATGCGGAGGATGCGGAGCAGGGTTTTCTGCCGCAGGCCGGGCGGATCGCGGAGTGGCAACCGCCGAGCAACGCTGGCATCCGGGTGGATGACGGGATCGCAGCGGGGCAGGAGGTCTCTGCCTTCTATGACCCGCTGCTGGCCAAGCTGATTGCGCATGGCCGCACGCGGGAGGAGGCGCGGCAGCGGCTGGTGGCAGCGCTGCAGGACTGCGTGCTGTTCGGCCTTGCGTGCAATCGCGACTTCCTGCTGGAAGTGCTCTTGCATCCGGAGTTTGCCGCAGCGGATGCCGCCACCGATTTCATTGCCCGCCATTTCCCGAACGGGCTGGAGGCGCCTTTGGCCTCCCGTGAGATGGCTGTGGCTGCAGCCCTGATCCACCGCGCGGAGCAGCAGCGCTGCGCCGCTGCGGCGGGGGGCGTGGCGCCGGAACTGCTGGGCTGGTCGGGCCAGGGAATCCTGCGTTCTTTCCTGCGCCTGGAGCGCAACGGGGAAACCTGTAGCCTGCAGGTCTGTGAGGAACCGGGCCAGTTGCGCGTGACCTGCGGGGAGCGGCAGCACAGCGTGGCGGAGGAAGGCGGCGGCCTGCGGGTTGATGGCGTGCGGGCGGACCTCAAGTCCTGGCGCCTGGCGGGCGATACGCTGCAGGTGGCGGCCGCCGCGCGGATATTCACTCTGACCCGCCAGCGGGCGTCAGCCGGTGCAGCACCCGCTGGGCAAGCCGGGCAGGTTGTTGCGCCGATGCACGGCGTGCTGAAGGAGGTCTGCGTGGCCGAAGGGGACAGGGTCGCCGCGGGCAGCCGGCTTGCGGTTGTGGAGGCTATGAAGATGCAGCACGAAGTCCGGGCGGGGGCGGCGGGCATCGTCGCATCGGTTGCAGTGCGGCCCGGTGTGCAGGTTCAAGCGGGCCAGCTTCTGCTGGAAGTCTCACCGCAGGAAATTGACGGCGCCTGACCAGGCTCCAAGACGCTCCCGCCCGTCGCAGGTGCATTGAAAATGCCCCCGCTCCCGTTGGGCCCGGCGCCGCGCCCAACGGGAGGAGGTCTTTTGCCAGACAGGCTGACGACGGGCGGGAGCGGCCGGTTTCAGGTCTTTGCGGCCTGCCACGCACCGCGGTATTGCAGAACATCGTTAGGGTAATTGCCGTCCTGAAGCTGAAACCACGTAAGGCCGGCGCGTTCGAAACCGTGCCTGAGATAGAAGGCAATAGCGCGTTTGTTCTCTGAATTGGCGGCAAGCCAGGGGGCCTCCCAGCCGCGGCTTGCGCCGGCCTCCAGGCCGGCCCTGAGCAGGCTGGCGCCGATGTGCGTGCCCTGGGCGCAGGGACGGACATAGAGTGTCGATATTTCGGTGCGGGAGGCACCGCCTGCCGGGCTTGGGCGGTTATGGGCCAAGCGGATATAGCCGTCGATTCCGTCGCCGTTCTGCGAGACGAGCAGGCATTCCCCGTCACTCGACAATGCCGCAGCAAAGCGGTCCGGGGTGTAGTGCCTCAGAACATAGTCCGCGAAAGCCTGGCTGATGCCCTCGCGCAGGTATGTGGTCAGCCAGACCTCGATGGAGAGGGCGGCGAGGCTGGCGCAGTCCTCCGCGGCGGCGGGGCGCAGGGTGATTGAGGCGGAAGTCCGGGGCATAACTGCAAGCTGAAATCAGGTTCACGAAAGAGCCCTACTGTTCCGCGGCCCGGACCCGGTGGTCAAGGAAATACCCTCGTCAAGTTTGCTTCACTTGTTTAATGATGCAGCAGCACTGTGCGGGAGGCGCCGATGAACATTCTCTACATCATGTTCGACCAGCTGCGGTTCGACTATCTGAGCTGCGCGGGCCATCCGCATCTGCAGACGCCGCATATTGATGCGCTGGCTGCCAAGGGCGTGCGCTTTACCCGCGCTTATGTGCAATCCCCCACCTGCGGCTCTTCGCGGATGTCGAGCTATACCGGGCGCTACCCCTCCAGCCATGGGGTGCAGTTCAACAGCTACCCTTTGCGGGTGGGGGAGTGGACCATGGGGGATCATCTGCGCAAGGCGGGGATGGGATGCCACCTGATCGGCAAGACGCATATGGTGGCGGACGCCGAGGGGCTGCAGCGGCTGGGACTGGCGCCGGACAGCGTGATCGGTGTGCGCCAGTCGGAATGCGGGTTCGACCCCTGGGTCCGCGATGACGGGCTGTGGGCGGAAGGACCGGACGGGTTCTATGACAGCAAGCGCAGTCCCTACAATGAATACCTGAAGGAGAAGGGCTACCCGGGAGAAAACCCGTGGAACGACTTTGCCAATGCCGGCATTGAAGGCAATGACATCGCCTCCGGCTGGTTCATGGTCAATGCGGACAAGCCTGCTAATATCGCCGAAGAAGACAGTGAAACCCCCTGGCTGACCACGCAGGCGATGGAGTTCATCCAGCAGGCCGAAGGCCCCTGGTGCGCGCACCTCAGCTATATCAAACCGCATTGGCCCTATATCGTTCCAGCGCCCTACCACGATATGTACGGGCCGGAGCATGTGCTGCCGGTGGTGCGTTCGGAGGTTGAGCGCGAGGATGCGCATCCCGTCTTCGATGGCATGATGAACAACCAGATCGGCAAGACCTTCAGCCGCGATGAGGTGCGCCAGAAGGTGATCCCGGCCTATATGGGGCTGATCAAGCAGGCCGATGACCAGATGGGGCGGCTGTTCGCCTGGCTGGAGGAAACCGGCCGGATGCAGGATACCATGATTGTGGTGACCTCGGACCATGGCGATTACCTGGGCGATCACTGGCTGGGGGAAAAGAACCTGTTCCACGAACCTTCGATCAAGGTGCCGCTGATCATCTATGACCCGCGCGCAGAGGCTGATGCCACGCGCGGCGCCACGTGCGATGAGCTGGTGGAGGCAATCGACCTCTTGCCGACTTTCCTGGAGGTCGCGGGCGGCGAGCCTGCGCCGCATATTCTGGAGGGGCGCTCGCTGATACCCTTCCTGCGCGGCGAAAACCCGGACTGGCGGGATTATGCGATTGCCGAGTTCGACTACTCCACCATGCCGCTGTGTGAAAAGCTGGGGCTGGAGCCGAAGGACGCGCGCCTGTTCATGGTGACGGACAAGCGCTGGAAATTCATGCATGCCGAGGGCGGGCTGCGGCCGATGCTGTTCGACATGGAGAATGACCCGGAGGAGCTGGCGGACCTGGCCAAGGGCAGCGCGCATCAGGAGATCATTGATCTGATGTATGACCGGCTGCTGGAGTGGGGGCTGCGGATGTCGCAGCGGATCACCCTGTCGGATGCGCAGATCAAGGCGCGCCGCGGCAAGTCGGGGCGCAAGGGTATCCTGCTTGGGGTTTATGAAGCGGATGAGGTGGCCCCCGTGCTGACAGAGAAGTACCGCGGACCGGTGCCGCGATAACCGCCCGCCTATTCACCTTTGCGCAAATACTCCGGGGGAGCCCGCGAGGGCGGGGGCAGAGCCCCGAACCCGCGTTGCCATGCGGCGGGCGGGAAATTAGGGTGTCCGGGCAGGTAAGACAGGCGGAGCAATGGCTGGTCAGACGGAACAGGTTCTGAACGCGATCCTTCAGGATATCGAAGCGGGCCGCCTGGTGCCTGGTGCTCCGCTTGAGGAAAGCGAGCTGGTGGAGCGTCATGGCGTTTCCCGCACGCCGGTCCGGGAGGCGTTTATCCAGCTGGAAGCGGTCGGGCTGATCAGACGGCTGCCGCGCAAGGGGGCGGTGCTATTCAAGCCGACGCTGGAAGAATTCCTGGCTATTCTGGAGGTGCACGCCCGGCTGGAAGGGCAGGCGGCAGCGCTGGCGGCGCGGCGCCTGTCCCCGGCGCAGGCGATTGAGCTGGAGGCGGCAGTGGCCGCTTGCGAAAATCACGCGGCGGAAAAGGGCGATGACGATCCGGCGGGGTACTACCAGTTGAACCTGCGCTTTCATGCCTGTGTGGCAGAGGGCTCCGGCAATCCGTTCCTGGTCGAGATGATCAAGACCAACGCGCGCAAACTGATGGCCTATTACCGGGCGCGCTATCGCTATCCTGGCGCCATTGCGCAATCTGCCAAGGAGCACCGCGAGATTGCTGCTCTGATATTTGCCCGCGACCGGGAAGGCGCAGAAGCGGCCATGACCGCGCACGTGCAGTTCGACCAGGTCACGGTGATGGACCTGCTGGCGGCGCTGGGCTGAACGGGGCCATGCGGCCCCGTGCTTGCGGCGCGAGTAATTTTACAAAGAAGAAGCGGCAGTGGCAGGAGGCGCGGCCTGTTCGAAGAAGCGTGCAAGGGTTTCTGCAAAGACTTGCTGATCGGATCTCTCTGCCAGGCTGTCCAAGGCCCGGGCGAAAACAGACGGACCAAGGTCTTCGCGCATTTCTTCGCTTAGCGCGATGATGAAATCATGGGTCATCTCCGGGTGGTGCTGGGTAGTGAGAATGTGCCGGCCCAGAGTGAACCCGGCGTTCACGCCGTTGCTTTCGGCCAGAGGCACTGCGCCGGGCGGCAGGCTGCACACGCATTCGCAATGGGAGCCGTAAAGCCTTACCTCATCCGGCAGGGCGGCGGCCCAATCCGGGCTGTGCAGCAGCCGGTTGCGGGTCAGCCCGTGGACCCAGCCGTCCGGATTCTTGTCCAGGCTGCCGCCAAGCGCCAGCGCGATGGCCTGATGGCCGAAACAGGCGCCGAACAGCGGGAAGCGGCGGGCGTGCGCGGCACGGATCATCTCCAATAGCTCCGCAACCCAAGCGGCGCCGGAGCGGGCGGAGGCCGGGCTGCCGGTGATCATCGCACCGTCGAATTCAAACAGGTTCTGCGGAAAGTTTCCGTCCTTCACGGCAAACACCGATGTGCGCCAGTCCGGCCGCGCCATCCGGATCAGATCAGTGAATTTCTCACCGTCCTTCGGGTGCCTCTGAGCGAAATCACTTTCGTCGGTGTTGGTCATCAGAATGGCCAAGTGCATGAGACGGCTCGCAAGTTTTCGTTTTACATATTTATGACTACCATTAATATACATTGAGCCAGCAGGATAGGAAAGCCCGCCATGACAGTTTGGACCCCGACGGATGACGGCCACGCGGATCTGAGCAGCCATGACGCGTTTGCAAACGGCGCGCCGCACAACACCTTTGCCCGGCTGCGGCGGGAGGATCCGCTGCACTGGACCGAATACGCGGGCGGCAAGAACTTCTGGTCGGTGACCCGCTATGAAGACATCACGGTGATGAACAAGAACACCGAGGTGTTCTCCTCTGCCCGCGGGATCCGGATGGAGGATCAGTCTTACGAGGAATATCTGGCGCGGCGCACCTTTCAGGAGACCGATCCGCCGGAGCATTCCAAGGTGCGGATGAAACTGCTGAAGGCGTTTTCCAAGACCACCATGGCGCAGTATGAGCAGGACATCCGGGACCTCTGCGCTGATATTCTGGATCAAGCGCTGGCCAAGGGGGAGTTTGACGCCACCAAGGAGATCGCCCGCCAGCTGCCGATGCGGATGCTGGGCCGGGTTGTTGGCCTGCCGGAGGCGGATCTGCCCTGGCTGGTGGAAAAGGGCGACGCGCTGATAGCCAATACGGACCCGGATTTCACATCCCATGTGCTTGATAAGATGCAGACGGATGAGTTCCGGATGATGCCCTTCAACTCGCCAGCCGGAGCGGAGCTGTATGTCTATGCCAAGGAACTGATGGAGGAGAAGGCGCGCAAAGGCGATACCTCGGGCGTGCTGAACCTGATCCTGGAGCCGGCTAAGGATGGATCGGTCATCACCGAGACCGAGTTCCGGAATTTCTTCTGCCTGCTGGTGGCGGCGGGCAATGACACCACGCGCTATTCAATTGCAGCCGGGATCCAGGCGATGTGCCATCAGCCGGAGTTGCTGGCGCAGATGCAGGCGGGCGGCGCGGTCTGGGATACCGCGGCGGATGAGATCATCCGCTGGGCGACGCCTGCGCTCTATTTCCGCCGGACCGCGACGCGGGATCACGAGATGCACGGCAAGACCATCCGCGCGGGCGACAAGGTGCTGTACTGGTTTGTCTCGGCCAACCGGGACGAGACGCAGTTCGACGATCCATTTCACGTGAATCTGCACCGCAGCCCGAACCGGCACCTGTCGTTCGGCCAGTTCGGGCCTCACGTCTGCCTTGGCATGTGGCTGGCACGGCTGGAGGTCACGGTGCTGTTCCAGGAGCTTGCCAAGCGCATCCGCCATATTGAGGCGGCAGGTCCGCATAAGTTCCTGCGCTCGAACTTTGTCGGCGGCATCAAGGCGCTGCCGGTCAGGGTGGAGAGGGCGTAGCGGCCGGGGCGTCTGACCGGAAAGACTCTGAGAAAACCGCTAAATATGTTAAACACCAAGGCACGGGAAACGCTGCCGAAGACTGTCCAGCAGGGAAGGACCTGGAGCCATGAAGACCCGCTTGCGTGCGATGTTCTGCGACCACCTCAGCATCATGCGGGGGAAATACCTGCCCAACTCCAAGATAGGTGATGACTCAACCCGGTTCTGCCGGTCGGTTTTCGGCACGCATTACGACAAGGACCTGCTGGATGCGCCGGGTTCGATGGTGAAACAGGGCTTGCCCGACATGGAGCTGAGATGGCTGCATGACGACATCCGCGACAGCTGGCATGCCTCGACCAAGGTTGTGCTGGGAGACCTGTACGATGATGAGGGCGAGCCGCTGGCACTGTGCCCGCGCCGGGCGCTGAAGCGGGCGGTTGCGGACTGGCAAAGGCACGGGCTGACGCCGAAGGTCGGGATCGAGCTGGAAGCCTTTGCCCTGCAAGCGGACGACCGCGGGCGGCTGATGCCCTACGATGCGCCGGGCGGGGTGGTGTATGGCACCGGCCCCTCTGCCGATCCCTTGCGGTTCAACGACCGGATCTGGGCGATGGCGGACGATATGGGCTTCTCGCTCGACATGATCACCGCCGAGTTCGACAGCCCGCAGTTCGAATACACGCTGACCTTTGACGATGCGGTGAAGGCGGTGGATGACATCGTGCTGTTCCGCCTGATGGCGCGGGAGGTGGCGCTGGAATACGGGATCGTGCTGACCTTCATGCCGAAACCGGTGGCCGAGGCCGGAGGCTCCGGGATGCACCTCAACTTCTCCTTCCTGGACGAGGCGGGCGGCAATGCGCTGTCTGCGGGCCCGCGGGGCGGGCCGGAGCATATGAATGATCTGGCGCGCGGCTGTCTGGCGGGGCTCTTGCATCACCACAAGGGGCTGGCGGGGCTGATTGCGCCCACCGCCAACAGCTATATGCGGCTGCAGCCGGGGACACTGTCGGGCTATTGGCGGAACTGGGGCGGCGACCACCGCAATGTGACAACGCGGATCAGCTCCGAAGGCGGTGCCAAGGCGCGGCTGGAGCACCGGACGGCGGATGCCTCGGCCAATCCCTATACGGCGGTGGCGGCGGTGCTGCAGGCGGCGCGGCTGGGGGTCGAGAACAGCTACCAGCTGCCGCCGATGGAGACCGGTGATGGCTTCGACCGCACCGATGCGCGCGAGGGCACGGCAGTGGACCTGAAGGGGGCAATGAATGACCTGGAGCGGGACGCCCCGCTGACGGAGGCCGTCGGGAAAGAGCTGGTTGCCAACCACGTCTTTATGAAACGCAAGGAAGTGCGCAAGACCCGTGACCTGGAAGGGGACGGCATGCGCGATTTCTACGTGCATTTCATTTGAGTGACCGCAGGAGGGAAACGTGACCGTAGCCTGGAAGCTGCCGGCCGGTGAGGCCGTCTCAGCGAGGGCAGCATGTGGCTATGGCCGGTCGCGTGCGGCCTAATCAGGCTTCGTGCCCGGCGCGGCTGCGGCAGCTGCGCCGGGCTCCGCATACCGCCACCGCGCCGCGACAGCGGCGCCACTGAGGCCGCGGGCCCGAAGCGTCTGCTTCGGGCCCGCAATGGCATCTGGTGGCGCCCGGACCTGACGGCCCGGGCGCGGGTGCGTCCGAGGCCTGTGTCAGCTCACCGCCGCAAAGCCCGCGTCCAGGGCGGAGAGGATGGTGGCCGCCTCCCCGTCGCTCAGCACAAGCGGCGGCGACAGGATGATGTTGGGGCCGGAGACCCGCACCATGGCGCCGGCCTCATAGACCACCTTTTGCAGCTTGCCGATGGTCTTCTTATCCACCGCGGCCTTGGTGGCACGGTCGGACACCAGTTCCAGCGCGCACATCAGCCCGTGGCCGCCGCGCACATCGCCGATCAGCTCGTATTTCTCTTGCAGGGCCAGCAGGCCCCGGTGGATCTGGGCGCCGCGGGCGGCGGCATTCTCCGGCACGTTCAGGCGCTGGGTTTCGGCAAGGCAGGCCAGAGCCGCCGCCGCGCCGACCGGGTGGCCGGAATAGGTGTAGCCGTGGCCGATGGCCGCTTTGCCGGTAGTGTCCTTCTCGAAAGTTTCAGTCATATGGTCGGCGATCATCACCGCGCCGAAAGGGAAATAGCCATTGGTGATCGCCTTAGCTGTGGCCATCATGTCGGGCTGCACGCCCCAATGGCGAGAGCCGCTCCAGGATCCGGTGCGGCCGAAGGCGGTGATCACCTCGTCCGCGATCAGCAGGATGCCGTGTTTGGAGCAGATCTCGCGCACCCCGGGCATGAAGCTCTTGTGCGGCGGAATCACCCCGCCTGCGCCCAGGACCGGCTCCATGATGAAGGCAGCGATGGTGCCTGCGCCCTGGAAGGCGATCTCGTCCTCCAGCGCTTGCAGGCAGAGCTGGGCCAGCCGCTCCGGGCCGGTTTCGTTGAACGGGTTGCGGTAGGTGTAGGGCGCCGGGATGTGGTGGCAGCCGGGCAGCAGCGGTTCGTACTGGGTGCGGAAGTTGGCGTTGCCATTTACGGACGCGCCGCCCATGTGGGTGCCGTGGTAGCCTTTTTTTAGGCTCAGGAACTTGGTGCGGCCTTCCTCGCCGCGGATCTTGTGGTACTGGCGGGCAAGGCGCAGGGCGGTTTCCACCGAATCCGAGCCGCCGGAGGTGAAGAACGCGCGGGTGAGCCCGTCGGGTGCAAAGAACTTGCGCAGTTCCTCGGCCAGCTGGATCACCTGGTCGTTGGTGGTGCCGCGAAAGGTGGAGTAGTAGGGCAGCACGTCCAGCTGCGCGGCGATGGCGTCCTTCACCGGCTGGCAGGAGAAGCCGAGGTTCACGTTCCACAAGCCCCCGACCGCATCGACGACCTCATGCCCGTCCACATCAGTGATTTTGACACCCTGGGCGGAGGTTATGATCGCGGGCGGGTTGGCCAGGCTGTCGCCGGGATGCGCCATCGGGTGCCAGAGGGATTTGGCGTTGTGTTCTTTCAGAAAGTTGGAGTCTTTCATGGGGGCAGCTCCTGGATACGGCCCGGTTGGGGCCGGTGAAGGGGTCAGACGGCAGCGTCCTGCGGGTAGTCCGCGGGGGCAGAGCCGCCGATGCGATGGGTGAGGCTGGCGCCCGCGCGGCGCAGGGCCGCCAGGATCAGCTGTTTCTGCTCCGCCGTCATGCGCGAGACCGGCGCGGCGACCGCCAGCGCACCGATCACCTGGCGGTCCGGGCCAAAGACTGGCACCGCGTGGGAATGAACATCGGCCTCGAAACCGCCGATGGACTGGGCCATGCCGGTGGCCCGCACCTCCGCCAATTGGGCGCGGATTTCCCGCGGGTCGGTAATGGTTTCGGGTGTGTGGATTGTCAGCGGCTGTGCCAGCACGTCCTCCACAAAGCCGGGATCGGCGTAGGCCAGGACCGCCAAGCCGGAGCTGGTGCCATGGAACGTCAGCACTTCGGCGTCTTCCATCATCACCTTGGTGGCGTGGCGGGGCGAATAGGCATGCGACAGCGAGTTCAGCTGGCTGCCTTGCAGCAGCGACAGATGGGTGGTTTCACCGGTTTCATCGCTCAGGTCGCGCAGCACCCGGCGGGACACAGAAAGGATCGGCACCGCGGCCTCGCGCAGGGCAGCCAGCCGCAGAACCTGCGGGCCCAGCCGGTACATGCGGTCGCCATCTGTCTGTTCGACAAAACCTGATTCCTGCAGCTCGCCCATCAGCCGGTAGACGGTTGCCTTGTTCATACCCGACAGGCGTGTGAGGTCGCTGAGCCCGATTCCGGTCCGGCCGTGATTGAAATGCGTCAATAATGACAAGGCTTTGGATACCGTTCCCATGCGCTTGCCCGTGCTCCCCGTCTGGTCGTGGCAGTGAGTCTTTCCTGAAAAAGACGCACCCGTGATGCAATTTTGTTGACAGATAACAGGGCGGGCTGTCAATCTAAATTCAAACCAATGGTTCGCATAATGAACCAATTGAAAAGTTGGTGAGTAAACTGGGAGGAAAGCTATGAAACTCAAAACCCTCATGAAAGGGGCGGCTGCAGCGGCGGCGCTGGGGCTGAGCGCTGCAGCGGCGCAGGCCGAATATCCGGAAAAGCCTGTGAACTTCATCGTGCCATGGCCGCCGGGTGATCTGGAGGACGTGCTGACGCGGATGATCGCGGAGGACTTCCAGAACGAATACGGCGTTGCCACGGCCGTGGTGAACAAGCCGGGCGGCGGCGGCGGGCCGTTCCCGGGCGCGATTGAGGTCGCCAACGCGCCGGCGGATGGCTACACCATCGGCTCCTTCGTGATCGGAGTGCCGGTGATGGGGCATCAGATCGACATTCCGCCGCTGACGCCGGCCAAGTTCGATCCTCTGGGCATCTTCCTGACCTATCCTTTTGTAATCGCGACCTCTGGCGAAGCGCCTTACAGCTCAATGGAAGAGCTGGCGGCCTATGCCAAGGAAAACGACGTTGCGCTGGGCCATTTCGGCGATGTGCTGACGCCGACGCAGGTGACCAAGGCCTATGCCAAGAACGCCGGTTTCGAGTGGGGCTCCGATGCCGCCTTTGACGCGCTGGACTGCAACACGCTGGCCTCCGGCGATGCGGATGTGATCAACACCACGCTGCAGCTGGTGATGCCCTGCCTGGATCAGATCAAGGTGCTGGTCTCTATCACGGATGAACGCATCCCGCTGGTTCCCGATGCGCCCACCATTGGCGAGTTGGACGAGAGCCTGAACATCGCCCTGTGGAATGGGCTGTTCGTTACCAAGGACACCCCGCAGGACGTCCGCGACAAGATCATCGCGGTGGCTGAAAAGGCCGTGATGAGCGAACGCGCCCAGAATGTCGCCAAAGAGACCGGTGCGCTGGTCTACTGGCAGGGTGCCGAAGACAGTGCGGCCCGTGTTGCCAACGACATAGATACCATGGCCCGCATCAGCAGCCTGCTTTCGGAATAATCCTCCCCCACAGCATCGGGGCCATGCACGGTCCCGGTGCTCTTTCACTCGCGCGGACAAAGAGCCTCTCAGATGCCTTCGGAACGTGAACGCCGTTTTGCCGGGCCGCGGCGCGGCCAGCTGGTTTTTGCCTTGGCTGTGGTGGGGGCGGCTTTGCTGCTGCTGGTGCTGATCACGGAGCAGACCGCCTGGGTCAAGAAAACCAAGCTGTTTGCCCAGCCCCGGTTCTGGCCTGCCGTCGCCATCGGCGGCATGGTGATGCTGGGCGGCCTGCATCTGTACAAACTGCCTTGGCGGCGTGTCAGCCGCTATGACCTGTGGGAGGTCAAGCGCTGGGGGCAGGTGCTGGAATTCGCCGGCTGGTTCATGGGCTATGTGCTTCTGGTGCCGATCATCGGCTATCTGCCCGTGACACTGGTGTTCGTGCCGCTTTTGAGCTGGCGGATGGGCTACCGCAGCCCCTTCATGCTGTGGACCAGCGCTGCCTTTGCCGTGGTTGTGGTGGTGGTGTTCAAGACCTTCCTGTCGGTCAAGATCCCCGGGGCACTCATCTATGAGTATCTGCCGGGCCCGCTCCGCAGCTTCTTCATTCTTTATCTCTGAGCGCCCGCCATGGACCTGATCCTTTCTGCAATAGACATCCTGATGCGCTGGGACGTGGCGCTGGCGCTGCTGGCGGGGTCGGTCGGGGGCGTGCTGATCGGGGCGATCCCCGGCGTCGGTCCGGCGGTGGCAATTGCGATCCTGCTGCCTGCAACCTTCTCGATGGATCCGATTGTCGGGCTGACCGTGCTGCTGGGCATCTACGGGTCCTCCATGTACGGCGGCTCGATTCCGGCGATCCTGATCAACACACCAGGTACTGCGGTCAACGCGCTGACGACTTATGACGGCTACCCGATGACTGCCAGGGGAGAGCCGCGCCGGGCTTTGAGCCTTGCTTATTCTTCCAGTTTCTTCGGCGGAATCTTCTCGGTCATCTGCCTGATCCTGTTCGCGCCGGTCCTGGCCAAGATCGCGCCGATGTTCGGCTCCCGCGAGATCTTTATGGCGGCGTTGCTGGGCCTCATCCTGGTGGTGGTGGCTCATCGCGGCCAGGCGCTGATTGCGGGGACGCTGGCCTGTTTCGGGATCTTTCTGCAGACCATCGGGCTGGAGCCGGTGAAATACACCCAGCGCTACACCTTCGGGCAGGACTTCCTGGGCGGCGGCATCAACCTGATCGTGGTGGTGCTGGGGTTGTTTGCGATCTCGCAGGCCTTCGTGCTGCTGACCGACGAAGATGAAAAGGTCCGGATGACCCGCCTGCGCGGCGGCATGTTCCAGGGCCTGCGCGAGCTGGCGCGCCATCCGCGTGTGGCCGGTGTCTCCGCCACCTTCGGCGTGCTGATGGGCATGATCCCGGGCGTGGGCGAGTTCACCGCGCAGTTCATGTCCTACACCTATGCGCAGAAAACCTCGAAACGGCCGCAGGATTTTGGCAATGGGTCTTCTGAGGGGCTGATCGCGGCAGAGACCGCTAATAACGCCGTGCCTGCCGCTGCCATGGTGCCGCTGCTGGCGCTGGGTATCCCGGGCGAGGCGCTGACGGCGATGATGCTGTCGGTGTTCTACGTGCACAACGTGGTGCCGGGGCCGGGGCTGTTTCAGAACGATATGGACTTTGTCGTCGCGCTCTACCTCGCGCTGCTGGTGCTGAATATCCTGGTCCTTGCCTTCCTGCTCTTTGCGACCAAATCGCTGATCCAGGTGGTGCGCATCCCCAACCGGTTCCTGGGCGTTTGCATCCTGACGCTGAGCTTTGTCGGGGTTTATTCCCTGCGCAACTCCGCCACCGACTGCGTGATGGCGGCGGCGTTTGGCATCCTCGGCTACATCCTCAAGCGCCTGTCGCTGCCTTCCGTGCCGATCATTCTTGGCATGGTTCTGGGCGGCATCATGGAGGTGAAGCTGCGTGCGGCCATGGCGCGGGTGAAGGAGCCCTTTGATTTCATTGACCGCCCGGTGGCGTTCATCCTGTTTTGCATCATCATCATCGTTCTGGCGGTCCACATCCTGCGGGTGCTGAAGGACCGGAAGGAACTGAAGGAGGCCGAATGGCAGACCAACAGCGCATCGACAAGCTTCGGCAGCTTGATGTGGCGCCGCAGAAACTCTTTCTTGAAGGATCATGGCAAGAAGGTACGGGCCAGACACTCGAAGTTGCTTCGCCGGTTGACGGATCTGTTCTGACGACGCTGGCGGGCGCTTCTGCAACCGATGTCGAAAACGCTGTTGCTTCGGCGCGGCGGGCCTATGAGGACCGCCGCTGGGCGGGACAGAGCCCCGCCGCACGGAAGAAAGTTCTGCACCGGATTGCGGACCGGATTGAGGCCGAGGCGGTGGAGCTGGCGGTGCTGGGTGTGCGCGACAACGGCACCGAGTTCAGCATGGCGCTGAAGGCGGAGCCGGGGTCGGCGGCGGGCACCTTCCGCTTTTACGCCGAGGCGCTGGACAAGGTGGCGGGAGAAGTTGCGCCGACGGCACCGGATGTTCTGGGGCTGGTGCACCGGATGCCGGTGGGTGTCGTCGGGGCTATCGTGCCCTGGAACTTCCCGCTGATGATCGGCGCCTGGAAGCTGGCGCCGGCACTGGCGATGGGGAATTCGGTGGTACTGAAGCCTGCGGAAACCGCTTCGCTGTCCTTGCTCCGGCTGGCGGAGATCTGCTCCGAGTGCGGGCTGCCGGACGGGGTTCTGAATGTGGTGACCGGCTCCGGCGCCGTAACCGGCGCGGCGCTGGCGGCCTCCAACGGCGTGGATGTGCTGGCGTTCACTGGCTCCGGCGCGACGGGCCGCAAGCTGCTGGAGGCTTCGGCGCGGTCGAACCTCAAGCGCTGCTATCTGGAGCTGGGCGGCAAGTCTCCCAACATCGTCTTTGCGGATGCGCTGGATCTGGCCAAGGCGGCCAAGGTCTCCGCCGCCGGTATTTTCCGTAACTCCGGGCAGGTCTGCATTGCCGGGTCCCGGCTGCTGGTCGAGGCGTCGATCCACGATGAATTTGTTGAAATGCTGAGGGCCGAGGCTGAGGCGCTGCGGGTAGGTGACCCGCTGGATCTGGGCACCCGGATCGGCGCGGTGAACTCCGAAGAACAGCTGCGCCGCAACCTCTCCTTCATGGACATGGCGCGGGCTGAGGGCGGGCAGGTGGTGACCGGCGGGCAGCGTATACTGGAGGAGACCGGCGGCACCTACATGGCGCCGGCAATCGTCACCCGCGTGGCGCGGGATCACGCGCTGTTCCAGCGGGAGGTCTTCGGTCCGGTGCTGGCGGTCACCAAATTCGAAACCGAGGAGGAGGCGCTGAGCCTGGCCAATGCCACATCCTATGGCCTGGCGGCCGGGGTCTGGACGGAGAACCTGTCCCGGGCGCACCGGATGGTCGCAGGTATCCGCGCCGGGGTGGTGCATGTGAACACCTATGGCGGCTCTGACAATACGGTGCCGCTGGGCGGTGTCGGCCAGTCCGGCAACGGGCATGACAAGTCGCTGCATGCGCTGGACAAATACACTGACCTGAAAACCGCGTGGATCCAGCTGTGATGCAGGTTCTGCGGCGGCAAAACCTGCAGCCTCCGGCGGGAGTATTTGGGGAAAGATGAAGGGGCGGCTTCGCTGCAGAGCGCAGGCCGAGGGGAGGACGGAAAATGACGGGAAAAACGATCCTGGTTGCCGGGACATATGACACCAAGGATGATGAGCTTGGCTACCTGGCGCAGGTGATCCGCGGGCAGGGCGGCAGTGTGCTGACGATGGATGTGAGTGTGCTGGGCGATCCCAGCCAGCCAGCGGACGTGAGTAAGCATGAGGTTGCCGAGGCCGGTGGCAGCTCGATCCAGGAGGCGATCGGCACGGGTGATGAAAACACTGCCATGCAGATCATGGGCAGGGGCGCAGCAGCCAAGGCGCAGGATCTGTACCGGACGGGGCGCATAGACGGGGTGATCGTGCTGGGCGGCACCATGGGCACCGATCTGGCGCTCGACATGTGTGCGGCGCTGCCCGTTGGCGTGCCGAAGTACATCGTCTCCACCGTTGCCTTCTCGCCGCTGATGCCGCCGGAGCGGATCCCGGCGGATGTGCAGATGATCCTGTGGGCTGGCGGTCTGTACGGGCTGAACTCGATCTGCAAGGCGTCGCTCAGCCAGGCCGCGGGCGCAGTGCTGGGCGCGGCTCGGGCGGTGGAGCCGCCTAGGCGGGACAGGCCCCTGATCGGTATGACATCGTTCGGAAAGACCGTGCTGCGCTACATGGTGACGCTGAAGCCGGCGCTGGAGGCGCGCGGCTTTGAGGTCGCCGTGTTTCACGCCACCGGCATGGGCGGCCGCGCGTTTGAGAGCCTGGCGGCAGAGGGCGCCTTTGCCGCGGTGATGGATTTCGCGCCGCAGGAGGTCTCGAACCACCTGTTCGGCGGGTTGTCCGCGGGGGCGGACCGGATGACCAATGCGGGCCGTGCGGGCATACCGCAGCTGGTGGCGCCGGGCTGCTATGATCTGGTGGATTTCGTCGGCTGGCAAGGAACGCCTGCGCAGCTTGAGGGTCGTGAGACCCATGCCCATAACCGGCTGCTCACCTCTGCCGTGCTGGAGGCGGCCGAGCGGCGGCAGGTGGCGCAGGCGGTCTGCGGCAAGCTGGCCGCTGCCCGGGCGCCGGTGGCCGTGCTGCTGCCGGCAGGCGGCTGCAACGAGTGGGACCGGCCCGGCGCGCCTTTGCACGACGCTGCGGGGCTGGCGGCCTTTTGCGATGAAATGCGCCGCCGCTGTCCTGGCAACGCCAGTCTCCATGAGCTGGACTGCCATATCAACGACGCAGAGTTTGCAGCCAAGGCATTGGAGATCTTCGATTCCTGGATCGCCAGTGGCGTTGTGAACGGCGGCTGAACCGCCTGTTCCATTGTCCGGCGGCGCAGGCGGCGGATAAGGTGTTTCAAGAAGTTTGATTTTGCCGTGCATTCTGTTACGTAATCCCGGCAGCACAGCCGCTGCGGGCCGGTGTCTTGTGACGCGGGGTCTGCCGGAGTGCGGCGGATTTTGGGGCTTGGCGCGGAGACGGGCGCCGTGCCTAATCAGTTGGGGCGCGGGCTGCATCATCTGCCCCCGCAGGAGAGAGGAAAACCGGATGAGTGAAGCCATTGCATATGAGCGCGTGGGCGATATTGCCGTTCTGAAGGCGCAGAACCCGCCGGTGAACGCGTTGGGTGTGGATGTGCGCAAGGGGCTGCTGGCCGGGATCGAACGCGCCGAGCAGGACGGTGCCAAGGCGGTGCTGATCTACGGCGAGGGGAAGACCTATTTTGCCGGTGCCGACATCCGCGAATTCGGCAAACCGCCGCAGGAGCCCTGGCTGCCCGGGCTGTGCAGCCGGATTGAGGCCACGCCGCTGATCGTGGTTTCTGCCATGCACGGCACCGCGCTGGGCGGCGGGCTGGAGGTGGCCTTGGCCTCGCATTACCGGATCGCGGTGCCCTCGGCCAAGATGGGGCTGCCGGAAGTGAACCTGGGCATTTTGCCCGGCGCCGGCGGCACCCAGCGGCTGCCGCGGGTGGCCGGCACTGAAGCGGCGCTGGAGATGATCACCACAGGCCGCCACATCAGCGCGGCGGAGGCGTTGGAGAAGGGGATCATCGACCGGATCGAAGAGGGCGAGCCGCGCGAGATCGGCCTCGCCTACGCGCAGGAGCTGCTGGAGCAGGGCGCGCCGCGCCGGGCCGTGGGCGAAATGCCCGCGCCGGAAGCGGTGGATTTCGATGCCGCCTATGACGCCACGCTGAAGAAGGGCCGCGGCCAGTTGTCGCCCGCTGTGGCGGTGCGCGCGGTGCAGGCGGCGGCTGAGGCGGAGAGCTTTGAGGCCGGGCTGAAGCGTGAGCGTGAGCTGTTCATGGAGCTGATGGACTCCGATCAGCGGCAGGGGCTGATCCACGCCTTTTTCTCCGAACGCGCGGTCAGCAAGCTGCCGGAATTGGACGGCGTTGCGCCGCGGGACGTTGCCTCGATGGGGGTAATCGGCGGCGGCACCATGGGGGCGGGTATCGCCACCGCGGCTCTGCTGGCGGGGCTGCCGGTGGTGCTGATCGAAATGACGGACGAGGCCGTCGCAGCGGCGCGCGGCAGAATCGAGGGCAACCTGAAAGGCGCCCTGAAACGCGGCAAGATCAGCGCGGCGCAGTATGATCAGCTGACCGGCGAAGCGCTGACGGTGGCGACGGATTACGCCGCGCTTTCCGAGGTGGACCTGGTGGTCGAGGCGGTGTTCGAGGACATGGGCGTTAAGCGCGAGGTTTTCGGCAAGCTGGATGCTCATTGCAAGCCGGGCGCGGTGCTGGCGACCAATACCTCCTACCTGGACGTGGATGAGATCGCCGCGGCGACGTCCCGTCCGCAGGACGTGATCGGGCTGCATTTCTTCTCGCCCGCGCATGTGATGAAGCTCTTGGAAGTCGTGGTCGCTGAGAAAACCGCACCGGAAGTGCTGGCCACCGGCTTTGCGCTTGGTAAGCGGCTGAAGAAGGTCGCGGTGCGCTCCGGCATCTGTGACGGGTTCATTGGCAACCGGATCATGAACGCCTACCGCAGGGCGGCGGAATATGTGGTTTTGGACGGGGCCTCGCCCTACCAGGTGGACAAGGTTGTGACCGGTTTCGGCTTCCCCATGGGGCCGTTTGCCATGGGCGATCTGGCGGGGCTCGACATCAACTGGGCCGCCCGCAAGCGCCGCGCGCCCACGCGCGACCCGCGCGAACGGGTGCCCCGCTTCTATGAGATGCTCTGCGAGGGCGGCGATTTCGGCCAGAAGACGGGCAAGGGCTTTTACGTATACGAGGAAGGCAAGCGCGGCGGCGTGCCGAACCCGCACGTGGCGGAGCTGATTGCCAAGGATCAGGAGCAGCAGGGCGTCACCCCGCGGGAGTTCTCGGACGCCGAAGTGCTGCGCCGCTACATGTGCGCCATGGTCAACGAGGCGGCCAAGGTCGTGGGCGAGGGCATCGCACGCCGTCCGCTGGACGTGGATATGGTGATGCTGTTCGGTTATGGCTTCCCGCGGTTCTGGGGCGGGCCGCTGAAATGGGCGGATCTGCAGGGACTGGACGGCATCCTGGCCGATATCCGGTCTTATGCGGCAGAGGATGATTTCTTCTGGCAGCCCGCGCCGCTGCTGGAGCAGCTGGTGGCAGAAAGCAAGTCCTTCGACTCACTGAACAAGGGCGGCTGAGCAGGCGGGCGGGCGCCCTTCCGGCCCGTCGAGGGCCGTCAGGGCGCGGCCCGGCTTTGCCGGTCTGGACGCGCAACCGCTGGCCGTATCACGCAAAAGCGCCGCGCGGAACGCGCGGCGCTTGGCCCAACAAGAGCGGCGCATCTTTGATGCGCCTGGCGATTGGCGGGAGTTCCCCGCGCTTCAGACCCAGGTGCCTTCGGTGGCGGAACGGATCTTGCGGATGTTCTCGCCATAGACCTCCGGTGCGTTGACCGAGCCGCCCTTAAACACGGCAGAGCCTGCAACCAGCACGTCCGCACCGGCCTCGGCCACCAGCGGTGCGGTGGTTGGGTCGACGCCGCCGTCGATCTCGATATGCACAGGGCGGTCGCCGATCATCGACCGCAGGCGGCGGATCTTGGCGGTCATGTCGATGAACTTCTGGCCGCCGAAGCCCGGGTTCACAGTCATTACGCAGACCAGATCGGTCAGGTCCAGGAGGTGCTCCACCGCCTCCGCTGGAGTGCCGGGGTTCAGCGCCACACCTGCCTTCATGCCGGCCGCGCGAATGGCCTGCAGAGTGCGGTGGATGTGCGGGCCCGCCTCGAAATGGGCGGTCAGCACGTCAGCGCCGGCATCGGCGTAGGCGTCGATATAGGGATCGACCGGCGCGATCATCAAATGCACATCCATCACCGTCTTCACATGCGGGCGGAACGCCTTCACCGCCTGCGGGCCAAAGGTGAGGTTGGGCACGAAATGCCCGTCCATCACATCCACATGCACCCAGTCGGCGCCCTGGGCTTCGATGGCCCGGATCTCCTGGCCGAAGTTGGCGAAATCGGCAGACAGGATGGAGGGCGCGATCTTGATCTTGCGGTCAAAGGACATCTGGCAGCTTCCTTTTGCAAAGGGAAATGAGGAGTCGGAGGCCATATAGCCGCTGCAGCCCCGTCTGGACAGGGGCAGAATGCCGCCAAGGCCGGTTTCGCGTTGCGCAACGGCCTGGGGTTGCGGCAGGCGGCGTTACAAAACTTTCACGGCAGTGACACATAGGATTTGAGCAAAGCCCTTAGGCAATCCCGCAAAGAGAAGGGAGCGCCACCCGTGCTGCGCATTGACAAGCTGACAAAGAAATTCGGCGACAAAACCGCGGTGGACGCGGCCTCGCTGGACATCGACAAGCCCTGCATGATCGGCATCATCGGCCGCTCCGGCGCGGGCAAATCCACGCTGCTGCGGATGCTGAACCGTCTGGAAAACGCAAGCGATGGCCGCATTCTGTTTGAAGGGCGCGACATCACCTGGCTGAAGGGCAAGGACAAGCGTGCCTGGCAGTCCGACTGCGCGATGATCTTCCAGCAGTTCAACCTGGTGCCGCGGATGGATGTGGTCTCCAACGTGCTGCATGGCACACTGAACCGCCGCAACGCGATGGCGACGCTGTTCAACCTCTACCCGATGGACGACATTCACACGGCAATCGACATCCTGGACCGCCTGGGCATCGCCGAACATGCGGCCAAGCGGGCCGAGGCCCTGTCGGGCGGTCAGCAGCAGCGGGTCGCGATTGCCCGGGCGCTGATGCAGGACCCGAAGATCATCCTGGCGGATGAGCCGATTGCCTCGCTTGACCCGATGAATGCCCAGACCGTGATGGAGGCGCTGCGCCGCATTCACGAAGAGGACGGGCGCACCGTCATTGCCAACTTGCACACGCTGGACACTGCGCGCCGCTATTGCGACCGGGTGGTCGGCATGCGCGATGGGCGCATCGTTTTTGACGGGCTGCCGGAGCAGCTGACCACCGGTGTGGCGCGCGAGATCTACGGCGCCGGAGAGGCCTTCTCCGAGGCCGCCACCTCAACCGAAATCGAAACACTGGAGAAGGCGGACGCCCTGCGCGCCGCCATTCCTGCCGAATAACCCCTGACCTGATTTCATCGACCCGGGGTCTGCTCCCCGGGGCAGACCAACCGGAGAGACAAAAGATGAAAAAGCTGATTGCTGCCGCCCTGGCGACCACTGCGCTGACCGCGCCCGTTGCGGCAGAGGAGATTACCGAATTCCGCATCGGCATCCTGGGCGGCGAGAACGCTCAGGACCGTCTGAACAACAACGAATGCCTGCGTGAGTACACGGAGAAAGAACTGGGCGTCGAAACCAAGCTGTTTGCGCCTGCAGACTATAACGGCGTGATTCAGGGCCTTTTGGGCGGCACCATCGACATGGCCTGGCTGGGCGCGTCGGGCTATGCCAAGACCTACCTGTCCGATCCCGAAGCGGTTGAGCCGGTTCTGGTCAAGGTGAACACCGACGGCGGCTATGGCTACTACTCGGTCGGCTTTGCCCGCAAGGACAGCGGCATCACCTCACTGGATGATCTGAAGGGCAAGACCTTTGGGTTTGGCGACCCGAACTCCACTTCCGGCTACCTGATCCCGTCGATCGAAATCCCGAACAAGATCAATGCCAGCATGGACTCCGGTGACTACTTCGGCGAAGTGAAGTTCACAGGCGGCCATGAGCAGACCATCGTCGCGGTTGCCAATGGCGACGTGGACGGCGGTGTGACCTGGGCCGATGGCCTCGGCGAATGGGAAGACGGCTACCAGTCGGGCGCGCTGCGCCGTGCGGTTGACGCTGGCCTGGTCGATATGAACGACATGGTGGAAATCTGGAAATCCGCCCCGATCCCGGAAGGTCCGGTGGTTCTGCGCAAGGCCCTGCCGGCGGACGTCAAAGCCAAGATGACCGCGCTGATGGACAACCTCAGCGAAATCGACCGCGACTGCTTCTACGGCGTGGCGGCCGGCGAGGCCAAGAGCTTCGATCCGATCACCCATGATGCGTATGAGGTGATCATCGAAGCCCGCAAACTGAAGTCCCAGTAATTTCAGTACTGTGCTCTGCGGGGTTCCGGGCTTGCCCGGGCCCCGTAATTTCCTTGATGGCGTCTGTACTGGCCATCCATTGAAGACCAGGATTCCCAAATGGCAAAATTGACAGCCGTCCGGCCGGGCATTGAAGACATCCGGCAGCACTACACCGCCCACACCCAGCGCAAGCGGCTCTATGGCGGCATCCTTCTGGCGGTCTTCGTGGCGCTGATGGCGGCGGGGTTCCGTACTGCGGACGCGCGCAATGCCGGTTCCTTTGCCGACGGGTTCACCCGCATCTTCGACTACCCTTCCGAAGTGCTGGCGGAGGCAGCAGAAAAGGCCGTGGAGCTTCCCGGACATCTGGTGCACTTCTTCCCGGCACTGGTGGAGACGCTGAACATTGCTGCCGCCTCGACGCTGGCGGGCGCGGTGTTCGGCACGCTGCTGTCACTGCTGGCGACCCGCGGCATGGCGCCGTGGCCCGCGCTGATCCCGCTGTTCCGGCGCATCAGCGACATCTGCCGGGCGATCCCGGAAATCGTCATCGCACTGGTGCTGATCTTTGTCCTGGGCGGCGGGCCGGTGCCTGCCATGATCGCCATCGCCATTCACACTGCCGGCGCGCTGGGCAAGCTGTTTTCCGAAGTGAACGAAAACGCCTCGCTGAAGCCGGTTGAAGGCCTTACATCGGTCGGCGCCACCTGGGCGCAGCGGATGAGGCTTGGGGTGATCCCGCAGGTCGGCCCGAATTACGTCAGCTACGCGCTCTTGCGGTTTGAGATCAACATCCGCGCTTCTGCCATCCTCGGCTTCGTCGGCGCAGGCGGCATTGGTTATGAGCTGAAGAACGCCATGTCCTGGGGGCAGGGGCGATATGACGAGGCCGCTGCGATTTTCGTCCTCCTGTTTGTCACCATCGTGGCCGTTGACCAGCTGTCCGGCCTGTTGCGTGACCGCCTGACCCATGGAGCGAAGGCATGACCACTTTCGACACCACCCTGACAACGGCTGACCTGAAGTCGGACATCTCGCGGCTGTTCCTGAAAAAGCGGCTGATGAATTTCGCATTGCCTGCCGCGGTGCTGGCCTATCTGGCCTATGTGTTTGTGGCCTTCGACATGCCAGGCTTGTGGGAGCGTGCCAGCCTGGACAACGCCAAGACCCTGGTCAGTGACAGCTACAGCTACAAGACCCATGTCACCCGCGACAACCGCAGCGGTGAAGTGTCGGTGGCCATCGAGGGGGAGCGCAAGGGCGCCTATCCCGCGGGCTCCGCACCGGACTGGGTGGCCCTGGGCGGGACCACGGTGATTGACCTGGAGGACGGCCATACGGTCACCTTCGGGACCGAAACCATCGAATACATCATCCACGGCTATGGCACTGTGCGCGCCACCCCGAGCCGCAGCGCAGGTGTGCAGGCAGAACTGCCGCCGGGGGCTGTGCCTGAGTGGATCAGCGTCTCCAAGAACCGTTTGGCCGTCACCACAGATGCCGGCCGCCTGACCGTGACCCGCAACCGGGCCGAGGTGTTCCGTTATTTCACAGGGTGGGAGCTGTTCTTCTTCACCCTGGACAGCCCCTATCACGGCATGGGGGCAGGGGAGCTGCTGCAGCGTGCTGCCTCCGGTGAGGCCGGCGCGATCTTCCAGGAGTTTTGGACCAACAAGATGTGGCGCCACCAGGATGTGGCTTGGGCGATTGCCGAAACCCTTTTGATGGCGCTTCTCGGCACCGTTGGAGCGGGCATTATTGCGCTGCCGCTGGCCTTTGCCGCGACGCGCAACTTCATGCCCTTGCGCAGCGTCCGCTTTGCCATGCGCCGCCTGTTTGATTTCGTACGCGGCGTCGACTCGCTTATCTGGACGGTGGTGCTGGCGCGTGCGTTCGGTCCCGGCCCGCTGACCGGTGCGCTGGCGATCTTGGTGACAGACACCGGCACCTTCGGCAAGATCTTCTCCGAGGCGCTGGAAAACGTCGACCAGAAGCAGATCGAGGGTGTGGCTTCGACCGGGGCCAAGCCGCTGCAGCGCTACCGTTTCGGAGTGATCCCGCAGATCATCCCGGTTCTGCTGAGCCAGCTGCTCTACTTCCTGGAATCCAACACCCGCTCCGCCACCATCATCGGCGCGATCACCGGCGGCGGCATCGGGCTGCTGCTGACCCAGGCGATCATCACCCAGAAGGACTGGGAGGAAGTGGCCTATTACATCACCCTGATCATCCTGATGGTGATGCTGATGGACTGGTTCTCCGGCTGGCTGCGCCGCCGCCTGATCAAGGGCGAGGGCGGCAGGGCCGGCCGCAAGGAGCGCAAGGGGAAATCCTTCCTGCTGCCCTGATCCGCGGGCGCGACGCTGGGAAAGGACATGGAATGACCCGTTTGAAAGCAGAAGCTCCGCTCATTCATCCGGACTGCCAGATCACCGGCAGCACCTTCGGCGCCTATGCCGAGATCGGCGCGGGGAGCCGTATCGCCAATTCGGTGTTCGGAGATTACAGCTATTGCGACCGGACCTGCGACATCGCCAATGCGCAGATCGGCAAGTTCGCCAATATTGCAAGTTTCGTCCGCATTGGCGCCACGGATCACCCGATGGAACGGGCGTCGCAGCATCATTTCCTCTACCGCTCCGCAAGTTATTGGGAGGATGCAGGGGACGACGCGGACTGGTTTGGCCGCAGGGCCGGACGCACCGCCCGTATCGGCCACGACACATGGATCGGCCATGGCGCGATGATCAAGCCGGAGGTGGCCGTCGGCCACGGGGCGGTTGTGGCCTCGGGGGCAATCGTGACCAAGGACGTGGCGCCTTACACCATCGTCGGCGGCAACACCGCGCACGTAATCCGGCGCCGCTATACCGAAGCCGCGGCTGAGCAGATGATGGATCTCGCCTGGTGGGACTGGGACCACGATGCCCTGCGTGCGGCGCTGCCGGACTTCCGCCATTTGCGGGCGGAGGAGTTTCTGGAGAAATACGCCTGATCCGGCGGGCGGCGGCTCCCACCTGTTCCTGTGCATTCGAAGGATGCCCGTCGCAGTTGGGCGTTGCGCCGCTGCGCGGCGGGGAAAGGAGAGGCCTCCGCCCGTTCGAGCCTCGAATGATCTCCCGGGTCATCCCGTTTCCGGTTCTCACTGCCGGTAGGCACTTCAGGGCCCGTTCTGCCCTGAAGCGCGATGTCTATCGTGATTGCAGCCACCCAAGGCGCAAAGATGAACGGCGCTGCGCGCCGCCGTTTTGCGGCCCGTGACCCGGGGCGGGCAGGTTTACGCGGCGCCTGCGTCGACCAGCTGGGTGGCGATGTCCAGGAAGACCTTGGCCTGAGCGCTGCCGGGTTTGGCGGCCACGATCGGCGTGCCGTTGTCGCCTGCCAGGCGCACGTCCAGGTGCAGCGGCACCTCGCCCAGCAGCGGCACGTTCAATTTCTGCGCTTCCTGAGCGACGCCGCCATGGCCGAAGACGTGCTCCTCATGCCCGCAGTTGGAGCAGATGTGGGTCGACATGTTCTCGATCATGCCCAGCACCGGCACGTTCATCTTGCGGAACATGTCGATGCCCTTGCGGGCGTCGATCAGCGCCACGTCCTGCGGGGTGGAGACAACGATGGCGCCGTCCACGCGGGTCTTCTGCGCCAGCGTCATCTGCACGTCGCCGGTGCCCGGCGGCAGGTCGACGATCAGCACGTCCAGATCGCCCCACTGCACCTGCAACAGCATCTGCTGCAACGCCCCCATCAGCATCGGCCCGCGCCAGATCACCGCCTGATCCTCGCCGGTCATCAGGCCCATAGACATCATGGTGACGCCATGGTTGCGCAGCGGCAGAATGGTCTTGCCATCGGGGCTGGCGGGCCGGCCGCTGACACCCAGCATCTTGGGCTGGGAGGGACCGTAAACATCGGCATCCAGAAGCCCTACCTTGCGCCCCTGCATTGCCAGCGCGCAGGCGATATTGGCCGAGACGGTGGACTTGCCGACGCCGCCCTTGCCAGAGGCCACAGCCAGGATCCGCGCCACGCCCGGCACCTTTTGCGGCGCCTGCTGCTGCGGCTGGGCCGCTTTCTTGGGTTTCAGCTCCGGCGGCGCCTTTTCCGAATGGGCGGTCAGCATCGCCGAGACCTTCTCCACCCCCGGCAGCGCCGCCACCGCGGCGTCGGCCTTGTCGCGCACGGGGCCGTAGGCCTCGGATTTGCCGGGATCAATCTCCAGCACAAAGCGGACGGTGCTGCCCTCGACGGTCACTGCGCGGGCGATGCCTGCGCTGACGATGTCGCTGCCGCTGACGGGGTCGGTGATGGATTTGAGCGCCTCAAGGACGGTTTCACGGGTGACGGTCACGCCGGTCTCCTGCTTCTGGTCAAGTCTTGCGCCTGTTCTGGCGCAATTCCGCAGGTCATGCCAGCCGTACACGGCCCCGAATTTGATTTAGCGCATCCTGGAGTCAGCTTTTTGCGGTCTGGCGTTGCTGAAAGCCCCGAAGCCATGCGGCAAACGCGAGGGCGCCGCGCATCAGCGCGGCGCCGGGCCCAACGGGAGGAGGCCCCTTGGGGGCCGGACGACGGGCGGGAGGACGCCGTCAGCTGGCCAAAGCGATCCCGGCGGAGCCCATCACGGCGCCGATGCGGCGGCCGGTGTCCACCATGCGGTTGGAGAAGCCCCATTCGTTGTCATACCAGCTGACCACCCGCACCAGCCCTTCGGCGGTGACCGCGGTCTGCGCGGCGGCAAAGCAGCTGGAATGCGGATCGTGGTTGAAGTCGACGGAGACCAGCGGATCGTCCTCGTAGGACAGGATGCCCGCCAGCCCGTTGCTGGCAGCCGCTTTTACCGCGGTATTAACCGCCTCGGCGCTGGCGGGGCGCTCGGGCACAAAACTCAGGTCCACGACAGAGACATTCGCCGTGGGCACCCGGATGGCCGAGCCTTCCAGCCGCCCCTTCAGATGCGGCAGCACCTCAGAGATCGCCCGGGCGGCGCCGGTGGACGTGGGAATCATCGACAGCGCAGCAGCGCGGGCGCGGTACAGATCCTTGTGGCTGGTGTCGTGGGTCGGCTGGTCGCCGGTGTAGGCGTGGATGGTGGTCATGTAGCCGGTTTTGATCCCGAACGCCTCATCCAGCACCTTTGCCAGCGGTGCCAGGCAGTTGGTGGTGCAGGAGGCATTGGAGACGATCACATCCTCTGCCGTCAGATCCATGTGGTTGACGCCGAAAACCACCGTGCGGTCGGCGTCCTTGCCCGGCGCGGAGATCAGCACCCGCTTGGAGCCGTTCTTAAGATGCCGCGCTGCATCGTCGCGGGCGGTGAACAGTCCGGTGCATTCATAGGCGATGTCCACGTCCTGCCAGGGAAGCTCTTCGGGGTTGCGGATGGCGGTGAGGCGGATGCTGTGATGGCCCACGCGGATCAGGTCATCCGCCAGGAATACCGGCGTTTTCAGGCGCCCGTGCACGCTGTCGTATTTCAGCAGGTGCACCAGGGTTTCCGGCGGCGACAGGTCGTTGATGGCCACCACCTCAATGTCCTTTTCGCCGCTTTCCAGCAGCGCCCGCAGCACTCCGCGGCCAATCCGCCCGAATCCGTTGATTGCAATCTTCAGTGTCATCTCTGATCTCCGGCTGTGGCACCGGATCAAAGCCGGTAGCGATAACGGTTGCGATACCGATACCGATAACGGAAACGAAAATCAACCCCCGCGGCGGCAGAGCTGCCCTTGCAGCGGCCCGCGATCTGCAGGAGCATGGCGGTATGACGAAGAAATTGCTTCTTAAGGACGTGGCCCGGCTGGCCGGGGTCAGCGAAATGACAGCCTCCCGCGCGCTGCGCGGGGCCCCGGACGTCTCTGCCAAGACCAAGGCAAAGATCGAGGAAATCGCCCGTAGCCATGGCTATGTGCCGAACCGGATTGCCGGCTCCCTGTCCTCGCAATCGGTCAACCTGGTGGCGGTGGTGGTGCCCTCGCTCAACAGCTTTGTCTTTCCGGAGGTTCTGTCGGGGATTTCCGCGGTGCTGAAGGACAGCCCGCTGAAACCGGTGGTCGGGATCTCCGGCTATGACCTGGAGGAGGAGGAAAGCGTTATCCGGGAAATGCTCAGCTGGCGGCCCTCCGGGCTGATCGTTGCGGGGCTGGAACACACCGAAGCCACCCGGCGGATGCTGCAGCAGGCGGACTGCCCGGTGGTCGAGGTGATGGATGTGGACGGTGATCCGGTGCGCCACTGCGTCGGCATTTCGCATTTGCAGGCAGGGCGCGATATGGCGTCGCAGATCCTGGCCCGCGGCTACCGCAAGATCGGTTTTATCGGCACCAAGATGCCGCAGGACTTCCGCGCCCGGAAACGCTTTGACGGCTTCACCGACGGGCTGGCCGCGCAAGGGGTAACGCTGGGCGATATTGAGCATTACTCCGGCGAAAGCGCGATCCAGACCGGGCGCCAGCTGACGGCGCAGATGCTGGGGCGCAACCCGGACCTTGATTGCATCTACTTTTCCAGCGACGTGATGAGCGTTGGCGGGCTGATGCACTGCCTGGCCGCCGGGCTGACGGTGCCGGGCGATATTGCGCTTGCCGGTTTCAACAACCTGCAGATCCTGCAGGGGCTGCCGCAGCAACTGGCCACAACGGACGCTTGCCGCCGGGAGATCGGGGAGCGCGCGGCGCGCGTCATCCTGCAATCGCGTGAGGCCGGCGGCACGGAGGGGCTGGTTTTTGACCGCCTGTGCCCCGCGATCAGCCTGGGCGAGACGCTCTGACCGTCACTGGCCTGCTGAAACAGGCGGCAGTTTCTGCTGAAAGGGCTGCTCAGCGGCGTTTGCGGCGCTTTTCGATGGCTTTGCGGCGCGCCTTGGGGCAGCCTGTAATCAGCCCGTTCAGTCAACCCAACCCGAGAAGGAGCCCCGATGCCCCAGTACAACGACATGTTCGAACTGTCCGTCGCGGATATGGAGCTGATCGAAACCGCCCTGCAGACCACCCGGGACACGTTGTCAGAGGCGCTTCCCGCGGCGGGCAGCAGCGAGGAGGAAACCCTGCGCCGCATTCATGAGCTATTGGGCCGGCTGCACAATCAGAAGATCTTCTACTACCCGAAGGACAAGGTCTACGTCAGCGGCTGATGCCGTGCAGGTAAGAATAAGCGCTCCCCGCCGGGCGGAGAGCGCTGAAGCCAGGTAAAGGGCTTTTGCTTACATTGCCGCTTTGAAAAGCTGGGCAAGGTTGTCCTCGGTCAGCTCGATGGGGTTGCCGCCGCAGGAGGGGTCGATGATGGCGCCTTTAACCAGCTCGGGGATCGCAGCCTCGGTGACGCCAAGATCCGACAGGCCGCGCGGGATGCCAAGCGAGTCGTTCAGTTCCTGCACAAACTTGCGGAAGCCGTCGAAGCCGCCGTCAATGCCCAGATAAGCTGCCGCCATGTTGAAGCGGCCGGCAATTTCAGACGCGTTGAACTCCAGCACCGCAGGCATGCAGACCGCGTTGGTGGTGCCGTGGTGGGTGTTGAAATGCGCGCCGATCGGATGGCTCATCGCGTGGATTGCCCCCAGGCCCTTCTGGAAGGCCGTGGCGCCCATCGCCGCGGCCGACATCATCTGCGCGCGGGCTTCGATATCGGTGCCGTCCGCATAGGCGCGCGGCAGGTAGTCCTTGACCAGCCGCATGCCCTCCAGCGCGATGCCCTGGGACATCGGGTGGTAATGGGGGCTGCTGAAGGCCTCGACACAATGGGCAAAGGCATCGAGCCCGGTGCCCGCAGTGATGAACTTGGGCATCCCCACGGTGAGTTCAGGGTCGCAAATCACCACGGCGGGCAGCACCTTCGGGTGGAAGATGATTTTTTTCTGGTGGGTGACTGAGTCGGTGATCACCGAGGCGCGGCCCACTTCAGATCCGGTGCCTGCAGTGGTCGGCACCGCAATGATCGGAGCGATGGCATCCGCATCGGCGCGGGTCCACCAGTCGCCAATGTCTTCAAAGTCCCAGACGGGCCGGGTCTGCCCGGCCATAAAGGCGACCATCTTGCCCAGGTCCAGGCCGGAGCCGCCGCCGAATGCGATCACCCCGTCATGGCCGCCCGCCTTATAGGCGGCGACGCCTGCGTCCAGGTTCTTTTCATTCGGGTTCGGATCGACGTCCGAGAACATGCCGCGCCCCAGGCCTGCGGACTCCATGATGTCGAGCGTGCTTTGAGTGACCGGCAGATCGGCCAGCCCCTTGTCGGTGACCAGCAGCGGTTTCTTGATACCGGCTGCCGCACAGGCATCGGCCAGTTCCTTGATCCGGCCTGCGCCGAATTTGATTGCGGTCGGGTAGGACCAGTTTCCAACGAGAGACATGTCGTGTTCCTTTAATGCAAGTGGCCCGCCCCGGGGAGGAGACGCCGGGGCGGGCGGGGCCGCCCTCAGCCGGTCACCTTCTTCAGGTGATAAGACTTCGGACGGGTCAGATTGTGGTAGCCGATGACCGAGAGACCGCCGCCGCGCCCGGTGTCCTTGCAGCCGGTCCAGCACAGGCCCGGATCCAGATAGTCGGCGCGGTTCATGAAGACGGTGCCGGTCTCGATTTGATCGCCCACGGCTTGCGCCCGCTCCACGTCCGCAGTCCAGAGCGAGGCGGTCAGGCCGAAGTCGCTGTCATTCATCAGCCGGATGGCTTCCTCGTCGGAAGACACCTTCATGATACCCACGACAGGCCCGAAGCTTTCCTCGCGCATCACCCGCATGTCATGGGTGACATTGGTCAGGATTTGCGGCGTGAGATACGCGCCGCGGTCGTCTTCGGCAAAGGTCTCGATATGTGCCACGGCACCGGCCTCGACCGCCTCGGAAATCTGGCCGCGCACCTCCTCTGCAAAGCGGACATTGGCCATAGGGCCGATGGTGGTTTCCGGATCCAGCGGATTGCCCAGCTTGTAGCCTTTGACGATGGCAATGGCCTTCTCCACGAAGGCATCATACAGGCTCTCATGCACATAAATCCGCTCGATGCCGCAGCAGCACTGGCCGGAGTTGAACATGGCGCCGTCGATCAGCGTGTCCACCGCTGCATCCAGATCGGCGTCCTCCATCACATAGCCGGGGTCCTTGCCGCCCAGCTCGGTGCCGACCCCGGTGAATGTTCCTGCAGCCGCCCGCTCCATCGCCTGGCCGCCACCGACCGAGCCGGTGAAGTTCACGAAGTCGAAGGCGCGGTTCGCGATCAGTTCAGACGTGGTGCCGTGGTCCAGGAACACGTTCTGGAACACGTCCGCCGGCACGCCCGCGGAGTGGAAGGCCTTGGCCATCCGCTCCCCGACCAGCAGGGTCTGGGTTGCGTGCTTCAGCACCACGGTGTTGCCGGCAATCAGCGCCGGAGCCACAGTGTTGATCGCGGTCATATAGGGGTAGTTCCAGGGCGCCACGACGAAGACCACCCCATGGGGCAAGCGCTTGATGTAGCGCTTGAAGGTGGCGTCCTCGCCGACCTCGATGTCTGCAAGCGAATCTTCCGCGATCTTTGCCATGTGGCTGGCGCGCTCGTTGAAGCCGCCGAACTCGCCGCCATAGCGTACCGGACGGCCCATCATCTGCGCCAGCTCCGGCACGATCTCGTCATTCATTGCACCAACAGCGGCCACACCCGCCATCACCAGATCAATGCGCTCCTGCAGCGGCCGTGCGGCCCAAGCGGCCTGCGCCGCCCGGGCGCGTTCCGCTGCTGCAAAGGCGTCTTCGCGCGACAGCACTTCGCGCTCCGCAAAAACCGATCCGTCAATCGGCGAGATACACTTCAGGGTCTGGCCCATCGCCATTCACTCCATTCAGGAAAGGGCAAAGCCCTCTTCATCTTTCCAAAAATACTCCGGGGGCCGGGGGCCAGCCCCCGGCGATTACCGGATCACGCCCGCTCGAACCCGCGCGCAATCTCGTAATCGGTAACCACCCGGTCGAAATCCTCGATCTCCACTTCCGCCGCGCGGACGTAGTGGTCCACCACATCGCCGCCAAGGGCATTGCGCAGCATCTCAGAGCCTTTCAGCGCCGCCGCAGCATCGCGCAGCGTGGCCGGGATCATGCCGGTGTCGCCCTGGTAGACATCCCCCTTGGTGGGGGCCTGCAGCTCCAGGCCTTCCTCGATGCCGGCAATACCCGCCGCCAGCATGCCCGCTATCGCCAGATAGGGGTTCATGTCGGAGCCGGGGATGCGGCACTCCACCCGGATTGCCTTGGTCCCGTCACCGCACAGCCGGTAGCCCGCGGTGCGGTTGTCCACTGACCAGATAATCCGCGTGGGCGCAAAGGTGCCCTTCATGAAGCGTTTGTAGCTGTTGATATAGGGCGCCATGAAGGCGGTGTAGTCGGGCGCGTATTTTAGCAATCCGGCCATGTAGTTCTTCATCAGGGCGGACATGCCCAGCGCGTCGCCCTCGTCATAAAACGCGGGCTTGCCGTCCTGCCACAGCGACTGGTGCACATGGCTGGAGGAGCCGACCTTGTCGTGGCTCCACTTCGGCAGGAAAGTCACCGCGTGGCCCTGTTGCTCGGCAATTTCCTTCACCGCGTGTTTTGCGATGGTGTGGTATTCCGCCGTGTCCATCGCCGCGGCGTATTTGATGTTCAGTTCTTCCTGGCCGGTCTCCGCCTCACCCTTGGAGTTCTCGATCGGCAGGCCCGCATCCCACAGGTGGTTGCGGATCGGGCGCATCACATGCTCCTCGCGGGTGGTCTGCAGGATGCTGTAATCCTCGTTGTAGCCGGAGATCGGCGACAGATCGCGGAAGCCCGATTTGCGGATCTCGTCAAAGCTCTGCTCGAACATGAAGAATTCCAGCTCGGTGGCGCACATGGCGTCATAGCCCATTGCCTTGAGCCGGTTCACCTGTTTCTTCAGGATCGCGCGCGGGGAGTGGGAAACCTCCTCATGGGTATGATGATCAAGCACATCGCACAGCACCATCACGGTGCCGTCCAGCCAGGGCACCGGGCGCAGGGTGGACAGGTCCGGTTTCATCACATAATCGCCATAGCCGCTCTCCCAGGAGGTCGAGGCATAGCCGTCCGGCGTCGCCATCGCCAGGTCGGTGGCCAGCAGGTAGTTGCAGCAATGGGTTTCCTCCCAGGCGCCGTTCACAAAATGCTTGGCGTGGAAGCGTTTGCCCATCAGGCGGCCCTGCATGTCCACAAGGCAGACCAGAACGGTGTCAACGGTGCCATCGGCAACCTGGTCTTTAAGAGTGTCGAAGGAGAGCATGAGCGGCCCTTTGTCTGTTGCGCGCAAAACTTTTTCTCAAAAGTTTTGGCAAATTCCTTGAGTAAGGAATTTGGCCCGCTGCGGCGCAGGCCAAATCCCGTTTTTCAACCGGTGCCTCAGCCGTAGCGGTAGGGGCGGCCGGCTTTCTGCATGTCAGCGTTATACTTCTTGAAGATCTCGACAACCTTCGCCTTGGTCTCGGACTCGGCTGCGATCTCATCCCAGAACTTCACGGCCGCGTCTTCGACCTGCTGCCATTCGTTGTCCGGAATGGTGGTCAGCTTCATCTTGTCGCCATTCACGCGCAACGACGCTTCGCCGCCCCAGTACCACCACTGGCGGTAATAATGCGACTGGTCGCAGCAGACGCGGAACAGGGTCTGCAGGTCCTCGGGCAGCTCTTCCCAGCGGCCCATGTTGGCAAAGAACGAGCCCGCCCAGGCGCCGGAGATGTTGTTGGTCAGGAAGTAGTCGGTCACATCGGCCCAGCCGACGGTGTAGTCTTCGGTGATCCCCGACCAGGCAATACCGTCCAGCTCGCCGGTCTGCACTGCGACCTCGATGTCTTCCCACGGCAGGGTGACCGGCACCACGCCGAACTGGCTCAGGAACCGGCCCGCAGTCGGGAAGGTGAAGACGCGCTTGCCTTTCAGGTCCGCCAGCGAGTTGATCGGATCCTTGGTGGCAAAGTGGCAGGGGTCCCAGGCACCGGCCGAGATGTGCTTGACGCCGACCTTGGAGTATTCCGCGTCCCAGATCTCATTCAGGCCGTACTGGTTGAACAACACCGGAACGTCCAGCGAGTAGCGCGAGGCAAAGGGGAAGTAGCCGCCGAACACGGTCACCTCGGTGGGCGAGGCCATGGAGTCATCATCCGACTGCACCGCGTCGATGGTGCCGCGCTGCATGGCGCGGAACAGCTCGCCGGTGGGGACCAGCTGGTCGGCATAGTAAAGCTCGATCTGCATCCGGTCGCCGGCGATCTTGTTGAACATGTCGATGGCGGGTTTAACCACGTGTTCGGCCAGCGCAGCACCTGCATACGTTTGCATCCGCCACTTGATGGTGGATTGGGCCAGCGCCGGGGTGGCCAGCGGTGCCGCCATGGCGCCGACACCGGCGCTTTGCAAAAACTTGCGTCTAGTTGTCATGTCTTCCTCTCCTCTGTTGAACTTAAATCAATGCCCGTGCCCGCAGGGCGCCAGGTTTCTGAACCCTTCGCGGAGCCGTTGCGGTGCATTCTCACGAAGGATGTCGCCATGCGCGAGCACGACGGTTTCGGGTTTCCACTCCAGCATCCGGGCCAGCGCTTTGCGCAGCTTGTCCCGGTTGCCTGCGAAGGAAAACCAGATGTCGATGGGCATCTTCCCGTTCGGGGCCAGGATGCCCGCGGCCCAGGCCAGCGGCCGCACCCAGAGCGGCAGCGTCTTGCTGGGCATGTTCTCGATCAGGTCGGTCAGCACCAGCACCTTGGAACGCTTATGGAAGAAGACCACCTCGGTATGCGCCCTGCTGCCATGCACAATCAGCTGGTCCAGCTCCGCCGCCCAGTCCTGCGGCGCGCTGTCCTGCAGGTCGCGGTCGAACTGAACCTGCACACCCTGGCTTATTGCCCGCTCGCGCACCTTGGGCGAGGCCCAGGCGATGGCCTCCGGACAGGCCGCGGCCCACTCCGCGATATAGGCATAGTGAATCCAGTTAGGTGACACCAGGTGGCGGATACGCCCCAGCGCCTGCAGCTCCGCCGCCAGCTGTTTGCTGTACCGGATCGGCGAGTGCAGGAACAGATCGCCGTTCGCCAGGCGGATGACGGTCATCCGGGTCTGGAAGGGGATCTTGTAGAACTGGATGGCTGGGCCATCCACGATCCAGATATCCGGCCCCAGCGCCTGCAGCATGGTCTTATTGTCCATAGACATACTCCGGCAGCCACAGGGCGATTTGCGGGAACATCATGATCAGGGCCAGCGCCAGCACCATCACCGCGGCAAAGGGGATGATCGAGACATAGATGTCCTTCAGTCCGATCTCCGGCGGCGCCATCGCGCGCATCAGGAACAGGTTGTAGCCGAACGGCGGCGTCATATAGGCGATCTGGGTGGTGATTGTGTACAGCACGCCGTACCAGATCAGGTCAAAACCAAGCGCCCCCACCAGCGGCACATAGAGCGGAGCCACGATCACCAGCATCGCAGTGTCATCCAGGAAGGTGCCCATGATGATAAAGCTCAGCTGCATCAGGATCAGGATCATCCAAGGGGAAAGGCCCAGTTTGGTGGTGAACAGATCCTCAATCGCCTTGACCGCACCCAGCCCGTCGAAGATCGCGCCAAAGGCCAGGGCGGCCAGGATGATCCACATGAACATGCAGGAGATGCCAAGGGTGGAGCGCACTGAGGTTTCGAACACGTCCTTGTTCATCCGCCCCTTCAGCACCGCGGCGAGGAAAGCGGTCATGGCACCGATGGCCGAGCTTTCCACAAGAGAGGTCCATCCGTTCACGAAGGGCACCATCATCGCGGCAAAGATGGCCAGCGGCAGCACACCGGAGAACAGAAGGCGGTATTTCTCCTTCATGAACACGTCTTTGTAGAACAGCGCGTTCTTGCGGGTCAGGAAGGACAGCGCGCCCAAGGCCAGCGCCACGCCAAGCGCAGGCTTGGCTTCCATTGCGTCGGTCAGGATCAAGAGCGGCACCAGCACCAGCGCGGCCAGAACGACGTAGTTCAGGCGCAGCGGGTGGTCTGTCACCTGCTCGTATTCCGCCAGATCCTCGTCATGCATGGCGGGGCCAAGGTGCGGCTGCATCCGGGCGCGGACATAGATGTAGATGATGAACATCGTGGCCATCAGCAGGCCAGGGATCACACCCGCCAGCCACAGCTGCCCCACCGGCTGGCGTGCGATCATCGCATAGAGCACCAGCACCACCGAAGGCGGCACCAGGATGCCCAGCGAAGAGCCTGCCTGAATGGTGCCGGTCACCAGGATCTTGTCATAGCCGCGGCGCAGCAGTTCCGGCAGCGCGATGGTCGCGCCAATGGCCATGCCCGCCACCGACAGACCGTTCATGGCCGAGATCAGCACCATCAGCCCGATGGTGCCGATGGCCAGCCCGCCCTTCACCGGCCCCATCCACACGTGGAACATCCGGTAGAGGTCGTCGGCGATTTTCGATTCCGACAGCACGTAACCCATGAAGATGAACATCGGCAGCGTCAGCAGCGGATACCATTTCATCAGCTTCATCGCGGCAGAGAACGGGATCTCCACCCCGCCGGTGCCCCACAGGAGCATCCCCGCAACCGCGCCGACAAAGCCGATGGCGCCAAACACCCGCTGGCCGGTCATCAGCATCACCATCATGCCGGCAAACATGACGATCGCAATCCATTCGTAGGACATCAGATTTCAACTCCGCGCAGGCGTCCGATATCCCGGAACAGTTCGGCAAGGCATTGCAGCAGCATCAGAAAGACGCCGAAGCACAGGATGGTTTTGACGGGCCACAGGAACGGCCGCCAGGCGGTGGAGCTGCGCTCCAGATAGCCAATCTTCTCGCCGGCGGCGGCGGGGCCCTCGCTCAGCAGCGTCTTCAGCAGGTCCCAAAAGAACTCCAGCGGCTCCAGCCCGAAATAGCCCAGGGAATAGGCGGTGGAGCTCAGCGCGCCGTACATCAGAATGACCAGGTAGGTGATTAGAAACAGCACCGTGAAGGCATCGACCATCGCCTTGGTCTTCGTGGACCAGGCCCCGTAGAAAAGGTCCATCCGCACGTTCGATCCCAGCTGGATCGAATAGGGGCCGCCCAGCACGTAATAGGCGACCATTACAAACTGCGCGGTCTCCAGCGTCCAGTGCGACGGGTTGAAAAAGGTCTTGGAAACAGACGACCACAGCAGCACCCCGATCAGGGCAAAGATCAGATACATGGCAAAGCGGCCGATGAAGCGGTTCATCGCGTCGATGCCGCGGACATAGGCCCGGATTATTCTAGGCATCAGGCCCTCCCTCAGCCGTCAGCGCGGCCAGGGCAGGGCGCAGCAATTTCAGCATTTCTTCTGCCATGGCCTCTTCTTGATCCGGCGTCGCCACCAGGTCGTTGCGGATTTCGATCATCACATTGGCCAGCCCGTGCGCCAGCCCGTGCAACTTAAGCGAATGGGTGACGCCGTCTGCCGGTCCATAGGGCTCATTGCGTTCCACCAGGCGGTGCGGCAGGGCAGGGGCCGCTGCCAGCATCGCGTCCGCCAAGCGGCTGTCATCATCGTGCAGGATGCCGATTTCGACGTCCCGCGGCTTGCCGAAATAGACCGGAGTGAAACTGTGCATGGTGACCAGGACTGTTTCTAGGCCAGCAGCCTTGCGTGCCTCGATCACTTCCGTGACGGTCTTGCAGAACGGCACATAGACCGTGTCCACGCGTTCCTGGCGCTCCGCGTCACTCAGCCCGAAATTGCCCGGCACCGCGACCAGTTCGGATTTCTCCGGCATGGCGCTGGCAGCCTCGGGCGGGCGGTTGCAGTCGTAAACCAGCCGCGACACCGTGCTCGCCACCAGTGGCGCATCCAGCACTTTGGCCATATACAGGGCCACCGCCCGCGCACCCGGATCCCAGGCCGCATGGCTCAGCCGGTCCTCGCCGCGCAGCCCCAGCCCGTTATAGCGGGCAGGAATATTGCTGGAGGCATGCTCGCACAGCAGCAGCACCGGGCTGGCGCCCTCGCGGTTCACCACCTCCACTGCTTCCCCCAAAGCGTGAGAATCGCTCTCTCGCATATGCCGCCTCCCTGCGATTTGGAAAAATGTTTCCATGAAGAGATATTTGTGTCAATATCTTCTCATGACCGGTTTCGGACAGAGATTCCTGAAACTTTCTTTTCAGGCCGGATCCGGGTAGGAAAGTGTCTGTTCAAACGCAGGGAAGCGCCGTTGTCCAAACCGCCAGCCACCGTTCGCGAGCTGATCCGCGAGAATTATTCCTCGCTCACCCAATCCGAGCGCAAGTTCGCGAATTTGCTGCTGGAGAACTATCCTGCGGCGGGTTTGGCGTCGATAACCATCGTGGCCGCCAATGCCGAGGTGTCCACGCCGACGGTGGCCCGGATGGTGCAGAAATTGGGCTTCAAGGGCTATCCGCAGTTCCATCAGGCGCTGCTGAAAGAGCTGGAGGCCAAGGTCTCCGGCCCCACCAAACGGCGCGACAACTGGGCGTCCGAGGCACCCGAGGGGCACCTGCTGAACAGATTTTCTCAGGCCGTCACCGACAACCTGCAGCAGACCTTTTCCAACATCGACTCAGCCCAGTTCGACGCCGCCGTGCATCAGCTTGCCAACACCGAGGGGCGGCTTTACGTGGTCGGCGGCCGCATCACCCGGGCGCTGGCGGATTACGCCTTTACCCACTTTCAGGCGATCCGGCAGCGGGTCACCCATATGACGTCCTCCTCCGCCACCTGGCCGCATTACGTTCTGGACATGGTGGAGGGCGACACGCTCCTGATGTTCGATGTGCGCCGCTATGAAACCAACCTGCAGCGGCTGGCGGAACTGGCCTCTGAGCGCGGGGTGAAGATCGTCCTGATCACCGACCAATGGGCGAGCCCCATTGCCTCGGTCGCCGAACACACCTTCAACTGCTGGGTCGAAATTCCCTCCGCCTGGGACTCCAACATCGCCACCATGATGCTGCTGGAGGCGATGATCGCCGCCACCCAGGAGGAAAGCTGGGACAAGACCAAGGACCGCTACGACCGCCTGGATGAGCTGTTCGATATGACCCGGCTGTTTCGCAAGTTTTCCTGATCCGGCCCGGCCTGAACCGGTCTGCCCATAGACTTTGACGGCGGCTTGCGCCTTACTGGGCGCCGGGCCGGTTCGTTTCAGGCAGGAGTGTTCACATGCGAATTTCAGGAATTTTCACCGCCGCCATGGTTGCAGCGCTTGTTGCGGCCCCCGCCGCGGCCAACCCGCTCAGCCGTATTCTGGCCAAGTCCGGGCTGACGCCGCAGGACACCAACCTCATGCGCCGGGCTGAGCAGGCGCTGCTGGCTGAGGGCGGCAGCGGCCAGAGGGCGCGGTGGAACAACCCGGACAGCGGCGCGCAAGGAGTGGTTCGCGTGGCCGGCAAGGAGGGCGACTGCCTTTTGCTGCAGCATCAGGCCTTTCTCAAGGACAGCGAGGACGCCAAACAGGTGCGCCGCAAGTTCTGCCCCTCCGGCGGGGACTGGCTGCTGTCCCAGTGACCGGCCTCAGCCGCGTCCTTGCTGCCCAGCCCGGGCGGCGCTAAGCAGGGCCGAGAATTTATCTGACTTTTCAAGAGCGAGGCACCAATGTCCGAGATTACCCGCAGCCACACCGGCCAGCGCATGAGCCAGATCGTCACCCACGGCGATACCATCTACCTGGCCGGCCAGGTCGGCACCGCCGGTGCAAGTGTTGAACAGCAGACCAAGGACTGCCTCGCAAAAATCGACGCGCTGCTGGCCGAGGCGGGCAGCGGTAAGACCCGCATCCTGCAAACAGTGATCTGGCTTGCCGACATGAAAGACTTTGCCGAGATGAACGCGGTCTGGGACGCTTGGGTGCCCGAAGGCCACGCCCCGGCACGCGCCTGCGGCGAGGCCAAGCTGGCGCGCGAGGATCTGCTGGTCGAATTCATCGTCACCGCTGCCAAGGCCTGAGCCCTGCAAGGGGGCAAAGCGGGGCGGGCCATTGGCCCGCCTTTTCGTTTCCAGGGTCTTTGATGGGCAGGATCAGAACGTGACCGTCATGTCCGGCCCAAAGCCCGATTCACGTGCAACAGCGCGTGATTCAGTCCAGCGCCATCGCAGCCTTGCGGATTGCCGCCTCGGTCTGCTGCAGGTCCTCTTCCGTCAGCGCCAGGCTCGGGTAGGTTTTGCCCGGCGATTTGAAGATGCCTTCCTCGCGCAGCACCGCATTATAACGTCTGGTGCGGTCCGCATCGCCCGCCTGGGTGTCCCGGTAGTCCCGCACCTTGGCGCCGGTGAACACGACTTCGAACAGCGCCGGCTCGCCGACGATCTGGAACGGCACTCCGGCTTCTTCCAGTGCTGCACTGGTCGCCTGCATCAGCCGCTTGCCGGTGCTGTTGAGCTGGTCATAAGCGCCCTCGCGGCGCAGCACCTCCATTGTTTTGAGGCCCGCGACGGCGGCCACCGGGTTGCCTGACAGCGTGCCCAGCTGCATCAGCCAGCCCTCAGCCCCGACCTGTGCCTTGTCGAAATGCCGCATGACGTCGGCGCGCCCCGCGATGGCCGCCAGAGGGAAGCCGCCGCCGATAACCTTGCCCAGGGTCGCCAGGTCCGGGGTCACGCCATACAGCTCCTGCGCGCCGCCATAGGAAAAACGGAAGCCCGTCACCACCTCGTCAAAGATCAGCAGGCTGCCATGTTTCTGCGTCTGTTCACGCAACAGCTCAAGGAAGCCCGGCAGCGGCGGCACGATGCGCTGCAGCGGCTCGGCAATGATGGCTGCGATTTCATTCCCATGCTCTGCCATCAGCTGCTTGATGTACTCAAAGTCGTTGAACGGCGCGACCAGCACCTCGGCCGCCACCGACGGCGGAATGCCTGCGCTGTCCGGCACCGCCTGCGGGAAGTTAACCCGCTTGGCGGGCGCCAGGCTCATCTGCGCCTCCGCCGACATGCCGTGATAGCCGCCCTCGAACTTCACGATCTTAGTGCGGCCGGTGAACGCCCGCGCCAGCCGGATCGCATACATGTCCGCTTCGCCACCGGTAGAGACATATCGCAGCTGCTCGCCGCACGGTACAGCGCGGCAGATCTCCTCGGCCAGCTCAATCCCGCGGGCGTTGCTGGCAAAGAAGGTCATGCCCTTGGGCAGTTGCTCCAGCACCGCCTCCATCACCTCAGGATGGCCGTGGCCCAGCATCATCGGGCCGGAGCCGATCAGGTAATCAATATATTCCTTGCCGTCTTCGTCCCACACGCGCGAGCCCTTGCCCTCGCGGATGACAATACCGGGATCAAAGTTGCCAAAGCCGCCCGCAGGCAGCACCGCGCGGGCGCGTTCAATCCATTCAGCTTGGGTGAGGATCTTTTCCATGTCACTTGTCCTGTTGCGGGCGGGTTGCCCATTGTAGGGAGTGCTTTGACCAGAAAGTCAAAAATCACACGATCACAGATGCGGGAGCCCCCAGGGCCTCCCGGTCAGGCCGGACGCCAAGCCCCGGGCCTTCGGGCGGCGCGATACGGCCGTTTTTTCTGTCCGGTCCACCCGGCGCCAGCCTCGGGCTGACGTAATGGGCGAGATCGCAAACATTGAGCACGCGCAGCGGGTCGGTTGATGCGCCCAGATGCAGCAGCGCCGCGGTTGTGATGTCAGAGCCCCAAGTGTCTTCGATGCACATCCTGGCCCCCAGATGCAGGCACAAATCGCGCGCCCGGCGTGAGGCCGACAAGCCGCCGAATTTCGACAGTTTGATGGCCACCGCGTCCATCACGCCCGCCGCATGGCCCGCCAGCAGCGATGCCGTGTCATGCGCGTTCTCATCCAGTTTCATCGGCAGCCCGCAGGCCGCCCGCACCCGGGCGCACTCCGCGATGGTGGCGCAGGGCTGTTCCAGCATGATGTCCAGATCCGCCACGGCCCGGCCCACGCGCGAGGCATCCAGCGAAGTCGCACCGCAGTTCCAGTCGCCATAGACCAGCGGACCGTCCCCGACCGCCCCCCGCACCATCCGCAGCCGCGCAACATCGGCCTGCCAGTCGCGGTCCGCACCCAGTTTTACCTGAAACTGGGTGATGCCAGTCTCCTGCGCGTCACGGGCAATGCGCGCCATCTCCTCCGGCGCGACGCAGGTGATCGAGTGGTAAAGCGGCATATCCGCCTGCCTCTGGCCGCCCAACAATGCATGCAGCGGCAGGTTCGCCGCCTGTGCGGTCAGGTCCCACAAGGCGATGTCGATGGCGGACTTGGCATAAGCGTGCCCTTGCAGCCAGTGGTCGAGCTTGGCCATCACCGCCTCCGGCCCCACTGGATCGGCCCCCAGCAGCATGGGCGCCATCTCCTCGACCGCAGGCGCCACGCCGCGGGCATAGGCGGGCAGATAATGCGGGATCGGGCAGACCTCGCCCCAGCCGGTGAGCCCGGCATCGGTGTCCAGCGCCAGCACAACGCTTTCAACCGTGCTGCAGGTCTTGCCCTCGGCCATGTGATAGGCGGTGTGGCTGGTCAGCGGCACGTGCCACAGGGAAATCCGGGTGATCTTCATGGTTCAGCACTCATCCGGGGAAGGCCGGTCAGCCCTGCGCCGCGCCAAAGCACAAGGGCCAGAACCGGGCTGCCGGCGGTGGTCATGGCATGGGGCTGGTTCGATGTATGCAGGCGGGTGTCCCCGGCGCGCAGGGTTTGCGGCGGCATGCCCTCGGCCTCAAACAGAGCCTCGCCGGCGATAATGTAATAAAGCTCCTCAGCTTCGTGCTGATGCCAGGGGTAATATAGGTTCTCTCCCCAGTACGCGACGTAGGCGCGGACCTCGTTCGATTGGAAATGGCCGGATGGGCCGACCAGCTCTAAGTAGCCGTAGCGCGACAGGAATTCGGCACCAACTTCCTCCTCTGTGTACGTCTGCTGCCAGTCGGCATAGTCGGTAATGCCGCGGACTGCATCACGCAGGCTGAGCGTGACGCCGGTATGGCCGTCAGCCCAGGACTTCAGGAGATCGGCAGCGGGTATCTTGCGGGGGGCCGGCTTTTCCGCGGGCAGCGCCATCGGCCAGCCGGCAAATTGTATCAGCGGCGGGGTGGCGGCGATCAGCAGAGTCAGCTGATGGTAGGCGCGGGCGAAGGCGAGAGATTGTTCAGCAGGGGTCATGGCAAGAAAACCTCAGGGAGCGTCACGGGACGACGGTGATGTTGCCTGTGTGCTTCGTGGCAATGAAAGCGGCTTGCGCTTCCTCCAGTTGCTCCAGCGGGCAAACCGCCGCCGACGCTGGTCTGATCTCCCCGTTCTCGATGCAGTACACCACACCGGTGAAGGTGCGATGCGGCGTCCCGGTGGAGCCGGTGAACGTCAGGTCGCGCAGATAGAGCTTGCGCCGGTCCAGCTCCACCATCGGCCCGGCGGTCACGGTTGAGCAGGTATAGCGTCCGCCGCGTTTCAGCACGGCGATCAGCTTGGGCCATTGGGGGGCCGCCCACCGCATCCGCCACCACGGTCACCGACTCATCGCCAAGTGCGTCTCGCAGATTCTCCGGTGCGCGCGGCAGGATCAGGTCGGGACCAAGCTCCGCCACCCCGTGCATGCCGGCCTTGGTGTATTCAGCAAAGCCGCCATCGCATTCGGAGCCGAAATAACCGGCCTTTTCCTTGTTTACAGGGCCGTCCCAGTCGCGGACCCAGCCGCCCGCCATGACACGCTTGCCTATAAGCGCAGGATCGGCGCCTTTGCCAGCAGCCACAACTTCGCCCACGGCATCGGCACCCTGAATCCGCGGGAAGACGAGGGGGCGGCCGCCCCCGGCCGGGTCTTCCGCGCCCGCTTCTTCAAGGGCGCCGCCGGTTGCGGCGTGCTCGACGGTCTTTGAATACCAGCCGGAGCGGGTGTTCACACCGGTGTTGTTCAACCCGCAGGCGCCGGCCTTGATCAGCACCTCCATCGGATCGGGTTGCGGCACCGGCCCGTCCTCGTGCTCTTCGTATTTGTCCAGATCGCCGTGGCCGGTCAGAACCATCGCCTTCATGGTTTCGGGGAGGGTCATATTTCGCGTGTCCCTATTGGCTATGGGGGAGGGGGTGCTGCCCCCGCCTTCGGCTCCCCCGGAGTATTATTGGAAAGATGAAAGGGGGAGCCGGGTTCTGCTTATTCCGCCGGGGCGAGGGCTGCGTCGGTGCGGGGCAGCAGGCTTTCGGGATCATAGGCGGGTGCACCTAGGATCCGGCCCTTGCGCGGCGTGCCTGCGATCACCACCTCGATCTCTGTGCCGGGCACATTGGCGTGCGGTTTCACATAGGCGAAGGCCAGGATCTTGCCGACGGTGTGGCCAAAGGCGACCGACGCGGTGGAGCCCACGACCTTGCCCTCCAGCAGAACAGCCTCGCCGCCATGGCCGTCGGTGACGCCGTCCGGTTCGATCTCCAGATAGGCGCAGACCCAGGGCAGGGCGTCCGCGTTCAGCGTCTTGCCCTTGCCCAGATAGTCCTTGCCGGCGCTGGCAAAGCGCAGCACGTCCGCTTCGGCCAGGGTCACCTCGTTGGTCAGCTCGCCCGCGCCCTTGAAGCCCTTCTCCATCCGCATCGCGTTCATTGCGAAGGAGCCGTAGTCGGCAATGTCATGCGCTTCGCCTGCCGACCAAAGCGCATCGTAAACCGCCAGGGTGCTGCCCCGCGGGATGTGCAGTTCCCAGCCAAGCTCGCCCGCATAAGATATCCGCAAGGCCCAGAGAGTGTGGCCTGCGACCTCGATCTGCTGCGCCGTCAGCCATTTGAAGCCGACGTTTGTCAGATCCGCATCGGTGCAGGCGGCCAGAAGCTCACGGGCTTTCGGGCCATTGAGAGCAAGCGCGGCCCAATCGGTGGAGAGGGTCGTGATCTCCACCGCTTCACCCGCGAGGTTCTGGTTCAGGTGGTCCAGCAGCCGCTGTTCAAAGAAGGCGGCGCACACCAGGTAGTAGCTGCCCTCTGCAAGCTTCACCACGGTGGTTTCCAGCTCGATCCTTCCACGGCGGTTCAGCATGTGGGTGAGGGCAATGCCGCCAGCCTTCTGCGGCAGCCGGTTGGCGGTCAGCCGGTCCAAGAGCGCCGCAGCCCCGGGGCCCGAGACCTGGACCTTGGTGAAGGCAGAGATATCCATGATGCCCACGCCCTCGCGCACGGCCTTCACCTCAGCTCCGACCACGTCATGCACCACGTTGCGCTTGAAGGAATAGTGATCGCGCTTTTCAACCCCGTTCCTGGCAAACCAGCGCGGGCGCTCGTGGCCATAGACCTCCTCATAAACCGCGCCTTTTTCCTTGAGCCGGTCGTAGAGCGGCGACGGCTTTACGGGTCGGCCTTCCAGTCGGTTAAAATGCGGGAAAGGGATCTCGTGGCGCAGCTTATAGTCCTCATGCGCCTTGGTCACCTGCCAGTCCTTGGTGGCATAGGAGCCAAACCGGCGCGGGTCATACTCGCGCATGGAAATGTCGGCGGCGCCATGCACCATCCACCGCGCCAGCTCGCGGGTCAGACCCGGGCCCCAGCCGATGCCGATTTGGGTGCCGCAGCAGCACCAGTAGTTCTTGACGCCCGGCGCCGGACCAATCAGCGGGTTGCCGTCGGGCGGATGCGAGATCGCGCCGTGCACTTCGCGCTGGATGCCGAGGTCCGCAAAGATCGGCATACGGTTCAGGCTTTCCTCCAGCCAAGGCATCACCCGGTCATAGTCGGCGTCGAACAGCCAGTTCTCGTATTCCCAGGGGCAATGGTCATGCCAGACTGAGTTTGAGGCCTCCTTCTCGTAGATCCCGATCAGGCCGCGCTTCTGTTCCATGCGGATGTAGCCTGAGACCTTTTTGTCATCGCGGATGACTGGCAGTTCTTTGTCCAGCGCTTCGAACTCCGGCACCGGTTCGGTCACAAAATAGTGGTGGGTCATCGAGGTCATCGGCAATTGCAGCCCGGACCATTCGCCCATCTGGCGGGCATAGGTGCCGCCGGCATTCACCACATGCTCGCAGCGGATGGTGCCTTTCTCCGTCTCCACGATCCACTCGCCGTCCGGTCCTTGCGTGATGTTGGTGGCGCGGCAGCGGCGGATGATGCGCGCGCCCAACTGGCGGGCGCCTGCGGCCATCGCCATGGTGACGTTGGTGGGATCCACGTGGCCGTCATCGGGGGTGTGAAGCGCGCCCAGAACGCCTTCGAGGTTATAGAAGGGGTGCTGTTCGGCGACCTTCTCAGGCCCAACCAGCTCAATGTTGAACCCCAGGCTGCGGCCAACCGACAGGGTGTGGCGCAGCCAGTCCATCTCATCCTCTGTGTAGGCCAGCCGGAACGAGCCGCAGCCATGCCAGGTCACCGCCTGGCCGGTCTCTTTTTCCAGCTTCCCGGAGTAGAGGCCGATGTTGTAATCCACGCATTTGCCGAGGCCAAAGGAGCTGGTGGAATGGGTGATCTGTCCCGCCGCGTGCCAAGTCGAACCGGAGGTCAGCTCCGCCTTTTCCAGCAGCACAACCTCGGACCCCCAGCCCTCATGCGCCAGGTGATAGGCCAGGCCCACCCCCATCACGCCGCCGCCCACGATGACCACACGGGCCTGTGCCGGGAATTCTTTTTCAGCCATTTCGCCGTTCCTGATTGCAATGCGCTTTTCTGCTCGACAGGCTAATTCCACATTTGTACCATCGTCAATCATGAATGACACAAATGTATCAACAGCCGTATTGGAGCGCCTCACCGAGGAGTGGGATGCGCTGACCCCCGAGGCCCAGAAGGCGGCCCGTTATGTGCTGGAAAACCCTGCCGATGTCGGGGTTTCCACCGTGCGCGAGATTGCCGAGGCGGCGAATGTGAAGCCCAATACTTTTGTCCGCATGGCGCGGCAGGTGGGGTTCGAGGGCTACGAGGATTTCCGCGCCCCCTTCCGCGAGGCGATTCGCAAGGGCGGGGTGTCTTTCCCCGACCGGGCCCGCTGGCTGCAGGACATCGGCAAGTCCGGTGAACTGGGTGGGCTTTATGCGGATATGGCCGCCGCCGCCATCCGCAACGTCGAAGAGACGTTTGCGGGTATCAACGCCGCAACGCTGGAGGCTGCAGCCCATGCGATCTGGGACTCCCGCCAGGTCTTCACACTCGGCGTTGGCGTCAATAACGCCAACGCCCGCAACTTCACCTATCTTGCTTCCACCGGCATGAAGCAGTTCCACGCGATCCCGCGGCCCGGCTCCACAGCGGTGGATGACCTCGCCTGGGCGGACGGCCAGGACGTGCTGATTGCCATGACCTGCAAGCCCTACCGGGCCGAAGTGATCGAGGCGGTCCGGATTGCGCGCGAACAGGGGGTTGCCGTTGTCGGTATCTCCGACAGTCCCGCCAGCCCCGTGATCCTGAATGCGGACCACGGATTTGTCGTCGCGGCCGACACGCCGCAATTCTTCCCGTCATCCGTCTCGACCATTGCCCTGCTGGAAACGCTGCTCTCCTTTGTGATTGCAGTCTCCAGCGAGGAGATCGTCGAGCGGGTGGAGAAATTTCACAAGCGCAGGCACCAGTTGGGCCTTTATGCGGAGGACCCTGAATGAACGCCCCTCTGACCCATTCGCTGGAGGCACGGTATTATACCGATCCGGCCATCTTCGAGGCGGAGCGCAAGGGCCTGCTGGCCCGCACCTGGCAGTTTGCCGGCCACGCCAGCCAGCTGGAAAACCCCGGCGACTACTTCGCCTTTGAGATGGCGGGTGAAAGCCTGTTCAGCATCAAGGGGCGGGATGGCGAGATCCGCACCTTCTATAACGTCTGCCAGCACCGCGCTCACCAGCTGGTCTCGGGCGAGGGCACCACGCGGGTTGTGGTCTGCCCCTACCACGCCTGGACCTACGAGTTGACCGGCCAGCTGCGCGCCGGGCCGAACTTGAAATCGGTGCAGGGCTTCGACAAGTCCAGGGTCTGCCTGACCGAGGTCCGCACCGAGGTCTTCCTGGGCTTTATCTTCGTGAACCTCGACCCCGAGGCCAAGCCGATGGACGACTGGTTCCCGGGTGTGCGTGGCGAGGTGGAGAGCTTTGTCCCCAACTGGAGTGACCTGAAGCCGCTGGAATGGGTGGAGATCCCGGAAAACTGCAACTGGAAGGTCTCGGTCGAAAACTACTCCGAATGCTACCACTGCAGCCTCAACCATCCGACCTTCGCCACCGGTGTGATCAAGCCGGAAACCTACGACATCCAGCCCCAGGGTTTCTGCCTGCGCCACACCACCGAGTGCAATGCGCTGGACCAGATGACCTATGACATCAACTCAGGCTTTGAGAACAACGAGAGATACTCCAGCTGGTTCCTGTGGCCGATGTTCTCCTTCCAGGTCTATCCCGGCAACCTGCTAAACACCTATCACTGGCGGGCGGTGGATGCCGGCCGTGTGGTGGTCTGGCGCGGCTGGTATTCGATCCGCGGCGAGGACAATGAAACCGTGCGCCGGATGGCAGTGCAGGACCGGGCCACCACGGTGGAGGAAGACATTCATTTGGTGGAATCCGTGCAGCGCGGCCTGAGCAGCCGTGGCTATGTTCCCGGGCCCTTGGTGGTCGACCCCTCTTGCGGAGTGAACTCGGAACATTCCATCCTGCATCTTCAGAAGTGGATGCGCGAAGCGGCTGACCGCGACCTCGCAGCAGCAGGGACCTGACAAACTATGACACAGCTTGATGCCGAATGGCTGAACTACATCGCCGGCGAATGGGTGCCCGGCGGGGCAGGGTGGATTGATGTCACCAACCCGGCGAATGGCGAGCTTCTGGCCCGCCACGCGCTGGCCGATGCCGCAGACGTGGACCGCGCCGTGCAGGCCGCCCGCCGCCTGCATCTGTCCGGCGATCTTTCGGCCCTGCGCCCGATTGCGCGCGGCCGCATGGTGCAGGCCATGGGCCGATACCTGCTCGACCATATTGACGAAATTGCCCGCGTCCTGACCCTGGAGCAGGGCAAGCCGCTTTGGGAGTCGCGGATCGAGGTCGAGGGCGCCGCGCTCTATTTCGAATACTACGGCAACCAGGCCAGCACGGTAGAGGGCCGCTCGATCCCGCTGGGCGGCGGCTATTTCGACTGGACCGAGAATGAGCCGATGGGCGTCTCCGCTCAAATCATCCCCTGGAATTACCCGGTGGAGATGACCGCGCGCTCGCTGTCGGCGGCGCTGGCTACCGGCAACGCCTGCGTGATCAAGACGCCTGAACTGACCCCGCTCACCAACATCTGGCTTGCCCGCGCGGCAGAGGCTGCCGGTTTCCCCGCCGGTGCGGTCAACGTGCTCTGCGGCTATGGCCACGAGGCCGGCGCGGCGCTGGCGGGCCATCCCCAGGTCAACCAGATTGTCTTCACGGGCTCGGTGCCCACCGGCATCCGCATCGCCACCGCCGCGGCGCAGAACGTGGTGCCTTGCGTGCTGGAACTCGGTGGCAAATCCGCCGCCATCGTGCATGAGGACGCCGACCTGGAAGCGTTCGAGAACGACATCCGCTGGGGCATCTATTTCAACGCGGGCCAGGTCTGCAGCGCCATGAGCCGGGTGATCGTGCACGAAAGCCGCCATGACGAGCTGGTCGAGCGCGCGGTGAACGTGGCGCAAAGCCTCAGCGTGGGGGCTGGCATCGACCGTCCGGAGTTCGGCGCCAATATGGGCGCCATGGTCTCCATGCCCCAGCGCGACCGCGCCCTCGGCATCGTCCAGCAGGCCCAGGCCGACGGCGCCACCATCGCCGCAGGCGGCGCGCCTGCTGGGAATTCGGGTGCCTTCCTGGCCCCGACCGTTGTGTCCGGCATCACCGCGAACGACAGCATCGCCAGCGAGGAGATCTTCGGCCCGGTCCTCTCGGTCCTCAAGTTCCGCTCCGATACCGAGGCCATCGAGATCGCCAACAGCACCGAATACGGGCTGGTCGGCGGTGTCTTCACCCGCGATTTGGACCGCGCCACGCGCTGCGCCCGCCAGATCCGTGCAGGCCAGGTCTTCGTGAACGAATGGTACGCGGGCGGCGTCGAGACCCCGTTCGGCGGTTACGGCAAATCCGGCTACGGCCGCGAAAAGGGCCGCGAGGCGCTGTGGAACTATGTTCAGACCAAGAACATCGCCATGAGGCTGGGGGGCTGAGGCAATGGCGGCGCGCTATCAGCTGTTCTACTGGCCGATCCCGTTCCGGGGCCATTTCATCCGCTACGTGCTGGCCTATGCCGGGCAGCAGTGGGAAGAGCCCGGGTTTGACGCAGTGGCAGAGCTGAAAGACCGGGATGCGGCGGACCAGCCGCAGCCCTTCATGGCGCCGCCCCTGCTGATCGACACCCTGACCGGCACGCAGCTCAGCCAGATGCCCGCGATCCTCATGTCTCTGGGCCGCGGGCGCGGGCT